>JBJKRI010000006.1:0-251481 GCA_046704725.1 Candidatus Woesearchaeota archaeon
ACACGTAGCCGCCGGTGTTCTGGACCTGCGACTCAAAGACCTCATGAGAACCGTCTCCATAAAGCGCGTCAAGGTTCTGGACGGTGATCCGCGGGGGCGGGATGATGGTGAAAGTCCCGTTCGAGACCGCAGTACCAGTATTGAAACCATCGGAAGCGAGAACCTTGACCTTGTACTCCGTGCCGTACAAGAAATCAGAGTTATTGAGCTCGTAAGAAGTTCGATTGATATCAAAGTCAATAGTGGTCCATGAAGAGCCGTTATCGGAACTGATGAGCAGAGCATAAAGAAGCGAGTTGTTATCAGCATCAGAAGCATTCCACGTGATGTTAAAAAGAGATTTCATCGTCTCGCCAATGAAGGGAGAAATGATAGAGACATTTGGAATATGAGTACTGGCATTGCGTTGGTCCATCGTAATCCCGTTCAATTGCAAATCAATCTGTGATGCGTTAGAAGCATTAAGCATAAAGAAAAACGTTGTAATATTCGTGCTCGAATTACCTAGGGATCGAACCACCGAGACAGGATTAAACGAGATGTTATTTGTAATAATTCCGGATTTCGCTTTAACAATGATAGTGGCGTTTCCGGGGGAGATGTCGCGTTGAAGACTCAAACAACCTTTAGACAGCACATATACAGTCTGAATTGAAAACGCGCCAGTCGTGAGGTTATATGTTACTTTAAGAAGCATTTTGGGAGAGATAAACACAGGGAGCTTGTTTGGCTGACTCGATAAATTGTCCAGAATAGTCAAATAACTGGCATTGTCGATCCAAATCGGACCATAATCAGCACTCCCCATAAGATTCTTTAACCAGCCAGAATGGGGTCCCGTCCCCGATAAGTTCAGTAAATCAATAACAGTCACATTGCTGTCTGGGAGGAAACAGCCGTGAGAGTTGCAAGGAGGAGAGTCAAGTACACCATCACTAGGAGACGAATCATGATTAGGACAATGATGCTGCTCGTCTTGCTGGCTGAAATATTGATTCTCATCACACAACCCGTATGTATGACCAATTTCATGAGCAGTAGCAATTGTGTAGTTGTCCTCCACTAAGACGAAATGACTATAAGGTCCAGGGATTTCAATCCCTCCATCACCGTTTCCAGCCAAATCTCCATGAAACACACCGACAACGCGGTCACAAGTATTTTTTTCGTCAAGAGATGTGGTTGCATATAGATTCTCAACTGCGGCCTGAAAAGTATCATGTGGCTTCGATTCTTGGGCGGTCTTCACAGCGCTATCCTCAATTGTGACATTGAGCTCACCATCACCTAAGGGATAAATTCGTTACAAAAAATCCAACTGTGAAGCTTCGGCAGAACGATATGCAGTTACATTAACGTATCCATTCCATTCAATTGGATGAACACTCACACGGAGATCAGGGACTTTAATAACAGAAATTGAAATAGATTTCTGATTATTTGTAGTATTATAATCAGATAGCGCACTAACGCAGGATGCAAATATTACCAGTAAGCACAACAGATAGCACCTTGAAATCATAGCACACCCCTGCTCAAAATAATCGCCGAGGCTGTCAGACAACACATCGAAATTACAATAAAATAGAGTATTCTGCCAACTCTCGACTTAATGTGATGCATTTGAAGATTCCACAAGTGTACTGCAACAGCAGCAGTAAGATAGAACCACACTAGAGCAAGAACAAACACAAACGCCGGGACATACGTAGGTACAAGATTTGTGAACACTTCGTCAAGCGCAAAAATGGGTGTCGAAACAAATCCGCAGCTAAGTTGTGCATTTCCAGGCATAAAGATATACATGTTCGCATGATAGCAGTATTCACTAAGAAACGGAATAAACGCGTCGAGATAAATGTAACCAATCCATAACATAACCGTAAGTTTTTTTGGACGAAAAACTTTACGAACGAAAGCACCTGCTCGTTTCAAATCAGATACAATGATGAGACGTGATCTCGAATCTTCTGCTGAATCATGAGTTATTCCAGAAATACTATATTTCAGTTCAGAATAATTCGGCAAAGTAAATCGCTTGTAAAGCCATAGTGCTATAACAGAGATAAGAAACACCAGAGAAATACCCATCAACAAAGATGATCCGATTATGATTCCAAATATAGATAACATTACTAAAATCAGCTTTTGAATCGGTAAAAGAGGAAAATACAGAAGGGAATATATCACCCCTGATGTTCCACAATGGTATGCAAGATAAGGGAATTGCGCGGTACGACTACAACGTAACACGAGGACAGAAAAAATTGTAAAGTACAGCACCAACATTCCAGCAACAACAGAAATTTTCAAGAGAGGAAACCGCATACGCAGTCTTTCTTGACTCCTTATTGATTCTTTATCTGGTAGAATCATTGTATCTCCACACTCGCATTAATCGTGAGATTCGTGCCACTAATTTCCGGAACGAATGTGAACGCAAACCATTCCTTTGCGCCAGGATCAATCTGACGGGGATTGGTATTTGAGAATGAAAACGGACGGTCAGATGGACTAGGTGCGAGAGAGAGCTCGGTTCCGTTGAACCACGCACGGACATAGCCATTCGCAGAATAGTTTCCTTGATTCCGAACGCCCACCAACACGTAGCCGCTCTTTCCTTCCACCATCGGCACGTTCGGAATGACTTGGATCGGGATAATATTCACAATCGCAAGATCGGTCCAGTTCGCGGGCTCACACGTCCCCGACTGGCACGTGAGGTTCGTCAAACAGTCAGAATCCGAGCTGCAAGAACCTCCTTGCACAGTTCGGCACGGCGAACTCAGCGTGCACGATGCAGTAGTACAAGTTGCTCCAGCATAATTCGAGTCGCAAGTCATGTTTGAACCGCAACTATAGGCATTCAGGGTGACGTAAGAACCGGACGCATACCGTCCACGGACAACGTAGTTACCGCTATTGCAAGCAGTCGACTTCTGATCGATGGAATAATACGTTCCTGAGCCAATGTCGTAGATATTGCAACTGCCAGAAACATCATCCAAAGAGAATACTTTCGTTGTGTACTCACCAGGACCAACCCCAGTGAAGAACTGCGTGTACGCTCCCGAGCTGGTGCTGTCACAAGTAGCGGCATTGTTACAATAGCTCGAACAGAGATTCTTGCTCGCAGTCGAGGTGAAACCACAGTAATCATACGTGCTGCTTTGGCCAGCGACATAATCAAAATACCAACATTCGCCGATATGGCCTGAATTAGGATTCGTGAGCGTTCCACCAAGCGAGTACGAATTCTGCCAGACGACACCGTCGCTGGTAGTGCCACTAGAAGAATAGTCATCCGTGAACACAACATACGGCGAGAGAATATGGATCACACCGTCGTTATCTACAATTAGCGTCCGATTGTCCGAATAGTTGCCACGCGTCCGGACAACAACATACGTGCCATTCGTGAGATTCACGTCATCGATAGAACCATTCCCCGACAGCCAATACGTCTCCGTCTGGTTCGACGTACCATAACCAGACACGTTATACACGTCGTACGCATACCCGAACGACGCCGTAGAATGCGAAGTCCCGTTCGCCTGCACCAAACCATAACCATACGTGGTGTCAAGACCGCTGCTCCCAAGATCCACGGCCTTCTGCCGCAGCAGCGACCGCACACCAGAAGCGTTCAGGCTCGTATTCTCCGCCAACAAAAGCGCAGCCACACCAGCCACATGCGGAGCAGCAACACTCGTCCCGTTCACAACGACCGGCCCCGACAACCCATCAGTAGACACGTTCACGCCAGGAGCGACGAACTCAGTCTCCAACCCATGGTCGCTGAAATGCGCCAAGAGATCGCTCTGATCAGTCGCGCCCACACCGACCACCGACGAGTAACCAGCAGGATACTCGAGATCCGGCGCCCCAGAATTCCCCGCAGCAGCGACAAGCAAGACGCCATCCCTCGCCGCTGCCTCAACCGCGTCGCGAAAGATAGGAGAGTAGTCAGCAAAGCCGAAGCTCATCGTGACAATACTCATGTTATGGTCCACAGCCCACTGCAAGCCAGCAAGAGCATCGCTGAGACGTCCCGTGCTCGAATTCATAATCTTCACAGCATAGACTGAAGCGTTGGGCGCGACATCGCGCACGACCCCCAATACGGCCGTCCCGTGGCCGTCCGTATCTGCGTAGTTGCTCGAATTCACGAGCACATTATAGCCGCCGCTCGCATTGAGCGCTCCCGTATCGAGGACCGCGACGCGCACACCCTCGCCACCAGTGGTGTTCCACACCGCGGGCGCGCCGACGCGCTCGACGTTCCACGACTGCACGGAAATCTGTTGGTCAGGCTCCACGCGCAGCACATGGGAGTCCTTACGCAGCGCGGAGACGTTCTTCGCTGAAGCCCGTATGGCATCGATACGAAGGCCCACTGGCTGTGCGCTAAGACCATGCATCTTCGCAGTGTCGAACCCCGGAGCGTACTCGATGAGATACCTCCCGTTCGCGTTCGGCACCGCCGCGAGCGCAGAGCTCGCACAGATACACACGAAAGCCCATGCCAGCACATTCACAAGAGTCTTCGACATAAGTAACCCCTCAGTACGTGGTGTTGATCAACTGCGATACATTGCCTCTGATCTGATCGGCGGTCAGGTCATATCCTTGCCAGACATAGAACACCGGCGAGATATTGTAGAACGTCGGGAACGAAGAACCGCTCGCGTTGTCGTAGTTGAACGCGTACCGCCGGTTTCCGCTCACGATGAAATAATCGAACCGGCCCAGCTCCTGCGTGCCATTCTCGAGGCGGATGTACACCTGTTGATCAGGATACGCCGTGTAGCTCGCTCCCGCAGAAGAAGCGTTGACGCCATCCAGAATCGCTTGTACTCCAGCAGAGTCATTCAGCTCCGGGGGTGCAACGAAAAACGCAGCAGTCAGATTCTGCATGACTGCAGTATCAGTGCTGTTGCCGCCCGTCAAGTACACCGTATACTCGAACCGATCCCCTGAGGTGCACGCGGTCTTCACCCCACTAGACAAGGCTCCAGTCCACGTGGTTCCTCCATCGCAACTCGCATTCACAGTCGCACTAGCCGTAGAAGTGTTCCATGTCGCCAGTATCGCAGATTCGTTATCCGCCAAGTCAATGGGCGTGCTCACAAACAAGTTCCGGCTCGTATTGTATAAAGCAGGATTCACTCCCTTGCCATTCGCGTATGCATCTGCTATGGTCGTCGCGTTCCAGGCAACGCCTATATGCATCTCGATGTCGTCCATCGTCCCGGAAAACACCCGAGGAATGTCAAAACGCATTTTTCCAATTTGCAGAGGCAACTGGTTGGTACAAAGATTACCAGATCCAAGGCTCGAGTCGGTGAGGTTTGCTGAATAAAGTGTCTTATCCACGTACATCTTCCATTGTTCTGTGCTTCTGCTTCCATTATACACAAAGGTCAGCATGTGCGTTTCATTTTCCACCACTGTAGCATTAAGATCCGCTCTATTTCTGCTCCCTGAGCAGTCATATGACTCAAGTATCCAATCACCAGATGAAACCCCAATGTTTATCGTGCGGTAACCGTTACTATAGCTGCTCCAGTTACCGACGCGCAGAATCCATCCCGTCGAATTAGCTGTCATGTTGACCCACACATTCACCGTAAAAACATTCGTGGACGACGGTATATTGAAATTCGATATTGTCAAACTACTATTTGCTGAAGAATTAAACAATGCGCCATCGCCATACACTATTCCTGTATCATAGGTGATGTCCATGGCCGAGAAGTTCCAGCCATGGCTCGATTTGCCGCTTGAGTCCCCAGAATCCATGCGGAGATAGACGTAGCTGTCATTCGTCGCTCCAGTCATATAAGCTGAGTCTCCGTAAACAAGGTTCAATCCATCCAGAGTCACTCCTGCTGTTGTAGTGGTTGTGTTCTCATCCGAAAGCCAGTGGTTCGAAGCGTTCGACACGTTGCCAATCTCATATTCAGTGCTATTGATGAAAGGGTCGAGGAAATTCACGGAGTACTTCCACACCGCGCCTATGACGTTGCTCAGGCCCACCTTGAGCGCTTGGCACTGATTGCTGCTGAACTGCAGGCCGGTCGCGGTCGCTTGCTGCTTGCCGGCGTTCCTTTCGAAGCTCTTTCCGGGGACTCCTTTCCATGCGGAGCGCGTCTCAGTGAGATAGCTCGTCTTCACGACGGTCTGGTTGCTCCCATTGTCACTCCCGTTTCCGGAGAGAACAGAAACGTAGGTGACCGGGACCTGGACTTGTTCCGTATGGAGCTCCTGCATATCAAATGGCTTGAGAGAGTTAACAGAGAAATCAAGATTGAAGGCCTGATTGGAGTTCTGGAGGTTGCAGACCTGCAGATCAGCCCAGCATTCCGATCCCGTGCAACGGAAATCCGGCGCGCTGATAGAAAAACCATTCTGTGTCGCAGATTGCATCGAGAGCGCGAAAGCGCCTGAAGCGGTCGCCACCAAAAGCAACGCGAATGCACAGTACCGCAGAACTATCCGTCCGAAAGAGCTATCTCCCCCCATATTCACAACCAGAAAATAAATTGTACTTAAAATGCGCGGATATTTCATATATACCAAGCGAATAGCACTTTAAAGACGTTTCGAGGACGCCAACGCCGGCGTCTATCGGCTGCTGTCGGCGGCGCGCTCGAGGTCGACCTTGCGGCTGATCGCCTGGGACTGCGGGTTCGAGGACGCGGCGGCGAGGATCTCCTCGGCCAACGCCTGGGACGCGCTCTTCTTCTTGTTGAACGAGCGCGTGTAGGCGCCTTGCGCCATCATGCGCAGCGCCACGTCGACGCGGCGCTGGGGAGCGCACTCCACCGCCTTCGGGTAGCGGGCGCCGCCGTACTCGATGTTCACGATCTCCTCTCTGGGAGCCGCGTTCTCGACGGCCTGCACGAAGACCGCGACGGGATTCTTCTTGGTGCGCTGCTCGATGAGGATGAATGCGTCCTCCACGATCTGGTAGACGGTCGCGGCACGGCCGGTGTTGTGGCCGGACGAGGTCTTGTGCTTCTTGCCTTTGTGGCCGACGACCATGAGGTGGTTGATGAGCCGCTCGACGATGAAGACCTTGGACTTGTGGAACCGGTTGCCCGCGTAGCGCGCGCCCGTCTTGGGCACGATGCGGGGCTCGAGGGTGACGTACGCGACAAGACCCGGGTCCTCGACCTTGATGCCCGTGACGTCCCAGCGGTCGAACGCCTTTGCGACGCTCGTGGGCTTGGGAACTGGCATCGGAACAGGCTTGGGCGCTTCGGGCTTGGATGCCTCCTTCGCGGGAGCCTTGGATGCCTTCTTGGCCGGAGCCTTCTTGGCGGGTGCTTTCGGAGCGGGCTTGGCTTCCTTCTTCTCGGCAGGAGCCTTGACCTCTTTCTCGGCAGGCTTGGGAGCTTCGGTCTTCGGGGCTTCGGGCTTGGCCTCGTTCTTCTCGGCAGGCTTGGGCTCAGCGGCCTTCACCGCTTTCTTCGCCGGCGCCTTCTTGGGGGTCTCGTCTGTCATCACTTCCTCGCCTTCTCGATCTTGCCGCCGCGCAGTGCCTGCAGCGACTGTTCGTTGACCTTGATGACCTGCCAGCGGATACCGCCGAGGTCGCCCTTCGCGCGGCCCATCTTGCCGCCGATACGCTCGATCATGACCTCGTCGTGCTCGTCGACGAGCTTGACCGCGCCGTCGCCGGGCAGGAAGGCCGTGACCTGCTTGCCGTTCTTGATGAGCTGGACGCGCACGCACTTTCGCATGGCGCTGTTGGGCTGCTTCGCCTCGACCTGGACCTTCTCCAAGACGATGGCGTTGGCCTGGGACGCTCCCTCGAGAGGGTCGGACTTCCGCAGGAGGCCGTACTTGCGCTTGACGTACCACTTGTCGGACTCCTGCGACTTGCGCCGGCGGGCCTTCAGCTTCTTGGCGGCGTTCAGGCCGCTCGCTTTCTTGCTCATCTATGTCGCGCGAATCGAGGGGCGTTTTTAAAGGTTGCTGTCCCCTCGAAGCACTTCGCGCAACCGTCCAAAGGACCCATAACAAGTGACTACTGATAGGTAGCCATATAAAACTGGACCTCCTACAAAAGACATGACGCTGCATGACGCCGCAGGGCTATACGACGCCATCAAACGAGCGAAACGCCGCGGCAGATGGGGCGGCTTTCCCACCAGCGAGGAAACGGAGAGAGCACAAGAGGCGCGCGACGCCTGGAGCTTCGCGCATGCCATCCTCGTCTATGGCGGTGAGCAGCTCCACGTGAAGGTGCCAAGAATACTCGGAAGCCTCTTCATCCTGCGAGGACAGGCATGGGCGAGCGGAGCGTATGATTCGGAGCACATCGTTTCCATGGGCGCGAAAGAGACGATCGCCGAAGAGTACCGGCAGCTCGAACGGCTCGCCGGCAAGGCGGATGTCATCACACCCAGAAGGGACCTGCTCGAATGGAGCGGACAAAGCGGTGCGCTGCTCACAGACCAGCTCGTCGGAGTAAGGAACGTCACAGACCTCGCATACACGCACACTGCAGACCAACTACTCCCGCCCATCGGCGCATTGCTGCGGAGCATCCACGACGCGAACGAGCACTGGGTGGACGCACGCCTGGGGAACGTGCTCCAAGACAGCACAGGACGATACATCGCATGCGATTTCGGAAGAAGCCTACGGACAACGAGTCAACACCGCAGAGCGGCATACGACCTGTTCCGCATGGCCGCGAGCGCGAGCGAACGCACAGAAGAACGACCAGAGCTCATCTGGAGCGCGCTGCTCGAAGGGTACGGGGATGTGCAAGAAATCCGAGGAGCGCTCGGAAGCCAGGCGAGGCACTGGATATACATGCCGAAACTTCCGGGACAAGAACGCTTCATGCGGCTCGTATACGGGGTAGACCGCAACAAGATGGCGACACTCGCAGAAACGATACGCAACAGGCTCAGATGACCTTGATCTCGGGGACCTCGTGGTACTTGCGGATCATCCACTCGAGATTGCGCAGGTTACGCGCCTTCTTGCCGATGAGAAGGCCATTGGTCTTCTCGTCCTTGCCCTTCAAGACGACGACGCCGTCGTCGCGCTCCTCGATATCGACAATCTCCAAGGGGCTGGTGAACGAACGGATCAACGCGATCTTGTCGGTCTTCCACTCGCTGATACGCACCTTCTTGCCCAGGCGGTTCTCGAGGTCGCGTAGGTTCTTGGCGCCTTTGCCCAAAGCCTTGCCCAAGTCGCCTTCTTCCACGATGAAGGTCAGTTTCCCGTTCTGGTCGTAGAAACAGTCACGCACGCGGGTGTGGGTGCGCTGCTCGAAATAAGAGATGAGCTTGATGAGCTCCGAATCGAATACCTGGGTCATTTTTTCACGGCCAGAAAAGCGATGGGAAAAGGCTTTCGGCAGATGGTACCGAGCTGGTCGTTGCGCGCCGAGGACACCTCGACGGGCACGGACACGGTCTTGGCGTGCGCCCGCACGCTCTCGGCGTCGAGATCCGGAGCGTTGGCTGCCATGATGATCTTCACGGCGTCCCCCTTGCTGAGCGCGTCGCGAGACTCGCGCAGGCCGATGATGAGCTTTCCCTGGTCCAGGTATTTACGGAGTTCCTCTGTGGATGTCATTTCATGTCCCTCTTGGTCACCAGACCCGGCAATCCCGTACCAACGGGGATGGGCTGGTTGACCATGACGTTCTCGACCACGCTGTTCAGGTAGTCGGTCTCGCCCACGAGCGAAGCGTTGATGATATGCTTGAACGGTGTCTCGAAGGACGCCCGAGCGAGAACAGAAGCCTTCTCGCGCACGATGCCCGTGCGGTTGATTCCCTGCAGCGAACCGCTCATCGTCATGGTATCAGCGACGAGCATGATATGGCGCAGGTCGATGTTCAATCCCTGCGCGTTGAGCACCTTCATCGTCTCCTTGATGATGGCGGCGCGGACGGCCTCGATGCCAAGCACCTTCTCGACCTCGTACAGGTCGTTGGAAGACGTGCGCGTCTGGTCGACGAACGGGAGCTTGAGCACGTCCTTGAGGTTCGTGCCCGCAGTGATGACGACATACTCATCGCCGCGCTTGACCGGCAAGACCTGCGTGACGCCCTTGACGCCGTGCACATAGACGGTCTTGACCTTCTCCTTGATGCGGTAGACGTCATTGAGCGTCTGCTCCTTGCCCGGCTTGATGATGATCGAATCGCCCTTGTGGCTGATCTTGACCTTCTTGAAGCTCTTCGCGAGGATCTTGGAGACACGCTCGGCGTCGAGGTCGACGGCCTTGAGGCGCTGCGCGCTCAAGTCGATGGTGATCTGCGGCCCGGTCACGTCGATGGAGACGCTCGTGGCGTACTCGCCGACCGTCGTCTCCTTGATGCGCTGGGCGATCGCCTTGACATCCTTGCCCTCGCTGTAGGGCTTCTCCAGATAGATCTCCATCTGCGGGGTCTTGATGGTCTTCCTGGCATCGAAGATCTCGATGATACGCGGAAGACCGGTGGTGACCTGCATCTCCGACACGCCCGCGAAGTGGAACGTACGCAAGATCATCTGCGTGGACGGCTCGCCGATGCTCTCGGCGGCGACGATGCCCACAGCGTCGCCGGACTCGGCGAGCGTGTCATCATACTCCTGCGCGACCGCATCGAGGATGCGCTTGAGCCGCGCGGCCGAAATCTTGGAAGGCACGTTCGCCTTCACTTCTGAGAGGATCGCTTCGGGAAGCCTGTCCTTGTAATCGGAATACACGTCTGCCATCCTATTTCACCTGCTCCATGATCTTCTTGACGTCGATCTTCCCGCCCTGCGTCTTGGCGACCGCCATGCCGTCCTCGCCGTAGCGGAACTGCACGACCTTGCCGGACGCGTCGCGGACGGTGCCGTCGTACTCGATCTTGATGTCCTGCAAGGCGTTCGCGAGACGCCGATAGAGATACCCGCTCTTCGGCGTGCGCAAAGCGGTGTCCATGAGGGAGTCGCGACCGGTCATCGCCATGAAGAAGAACTCCCACGGCTTCATGCCCTGACGGAATCCCTGCCGGATGAAACCGTGCGCGGGCGGAGACAGGTCGCCCGCCTCGAAGCAGGACAGGGTACGTCCCTTGTAGCCGCGGTCGATACGGCCGCCGCGGAAGGACTGCTGCCCAACGCAAGCCGACATCTGCGACATGTTGATGACGTTTCCGCGCGCGCCGGACTGCGCCATGATCATGACCGGTCCCTCGAGCGGCGCTGCCTTGGCGGCGATGCGGCCCGCGTCGTTACGCGCCCGGTTGAGGCGGTCGAGGATGCGCAGTTCGAGCGTCTCGCGCGTGCTGCGGCCCGGGAACGCCTCGAGCGTGCCCTTGTCGAAAGAAGCGATGAGGTCCTTGACGTCGCTGTCGGCGGACGCCAGGATATCCTCGACCTTCTTCTCCACGTCCTTGGTGAGGACGATGTCGTCGTAGTTGAACGAGAAGCCGTACTTGAGGAGCGCTTGGGTCCCGAGGCGGTAGAACTTGCCCAGGATGTCAAGAGCGCGGTCCTCGCCGTAGCGCTTGTGGATGTTACGCAGCATGAGACCGGCGCCCTCTCCGAGGTTCGCCTTGTCCATGAAGCCCTCCTTGAGCACGCCGTCCTCGATGACGACCTTGGTGCCGTCGCGCGTCTCGCCGTAGAAGGTGAAATCCTCCGGCAAGAGCACGCTGAAGACGTCGCGCCCGTGCACGGTCTTGCGCTTGGGAAGGCGCGAGAAATGCTCGACGCCGATCTGCGTGAGAAGATCGACGGCCTCCTCGTGCGGGAGCTCCAAGTACTTCGTGAGCACGTAGTTGCCCGTGATAGCGTCTTGGTTGCAACCGATGATGGACAATCCGTAACGGGGACTGATGATCTGCGTCTGGACCTGCATCAACACCTCCGCTTCCGCCCGGGCCTCCTCGGTCTGGGGGATGTGCAGGTTCATCTCGTCGCCGTCGAAGTCCGCGTTGTAGGGGGCGCAGACGGCCGGATTGAGACGGAAGGTCTTGCCCGGCAATACGCGCACGCGGTGCGCCATCATGCTCATCTTGTGGAGCGACGGCTGGCGGTTGAACAACGCGATGTCGCCATCCATGAGATGCCGCTCGACGACAAAGCCCGGCTCGAGCTCCTCGAGGAGCTGTTCGCGGGTCTCGTCGGTGATCTTCTTCTTCTTGCCGTCCGGGCGAGCGATATAATTGGCCCCGGGATACTCCTCGGGACCGCGCTCGATGAACGCCTTGAGATAGTTGTAGTTCCAGGGCGTGACGCGCTCCGGAACAGTCAGCTTCATCGCCACGGTCAACGGCACGCCGACCTCGTTGAGCTCGATCTTCGGGTCGGGGCTGATGACGGTGCGCGCCGAGAAGTTCGTGCGCTTACCAGCCAGGTTGTGCCTGATACGCCCTTCCTTGCTCTTGATACGGCTGGTCAGCGTCTTGAGGGGCTGTCCCGAGCGATGACGTGCGGGCGGCAACTGACTGATGTCATTGTCGTAATAGGTGGTGACGTGATACTGCAGCAAGTCCCAAAGGTCCTCGATGATGATCTCCGGCGCGCCAGCGTTGATGTTCTCGAACAAGCGCTGGTTGATGCGCACGATGTCGCCGAGCTTGTGGGTGAGGTCGTCCTCGGAACGCTCGCCCGACTCGAGGGTGATGGACGGGCGCATGGTGACCGGCGGGATCGGCAGGATGGTCTGCACGAGCCACTCGGGACGCACGAACTTCGGGTTGAGGCCGAAGAGCATCATGTCCGGGTCGGTGATCTTCTCGAGGCGCGTGCGGATCTCGATCGGGCTGATGCGCTTGTCGTTCTCCAGGTACGTGGTCGGCCGCTCGAGCTTGATCTTCTGCTGCTTGGCCTGACAGTGCGGGCACTGCTTGATGGTCTTGAGCTTGCGCAAGGACTCCTTGACCGCCGCGCGGCGCTGGGAGAATCCCCCTTCCTTCTCGGCGCGGTCGAACTCCTCCTTGAGCTCGTCGCGCTTGTCGTCAGGGATGAGGGAGCGGCCGCACTCGCGGCACGTGACGCGCAAGAGGTCGAGGATGATATTGGCGAACTTGACGTGGATGACCGGGCGCGCGAGGCTGATATAGCCGAAGTGGCCGATGCATTCCTTGAGACGGCTTCCGCAGGTCTTGCAGCGCAGGCCCGGGTCGATGACGCCGAGACGCACGTCCATGAGCCCGCCGTCGACGGGATAACCCTCCATATCATAGAGTTCGGGAGTGACGATCTTGGCCGCCGCCATGTCCTTGGTTTGTTGCGGCGAGAGGATGCCGAACACGATCGCCCGCAGCTTCTTGTGGATATTCTCTTGTTCCATCAGTACTTGCTCTCCAACAATATCTTGGGATAAATCCCTAGTGCCTTGAACTCGTCGAGCATGAGCTTGAACGCATAGCTCACCTCGACGTTGCTGACCTCGACGTTCTCGCCGCACGACGTGCAGAAACCACGGTTACGACGATAGTCCCAGATTGCGATCATACCGCAGTTCTCGCAGACCGGAACGACGGTGCGGTCCGAGTCGAAGCGCTCCTTGAGCAGCAAGGAAGCGCCGTGGGCGACGAAGGTGTCCTTCTCCATCTCCCCCAGACGCAGGCCGCCCTCTTTCGCGCGACCCTCGGTGGGCTGGCGCGTGAGGAGCTGGATGGGTCCGCGAGCGCGGCTGTGCAGCTTGTTCGCGACCATGTGCTTGAGGCGCATGTAGTACATGTTGCCCACCATGATGCGGGCCATGAAGCGCTCGCCGGTCACGGCGTTGTACATGGTCTCCTGGCCGGAGTCGCGGAAGCCCATGCTCGCGAGCTGACTACGCAGATCCTGCTCCCTCTCGGATTCGAAGAGCGTGCTATCCACGAAACGCCCGGACAGCGCGCCGACCTTGCCGCCGATCATCTCGATGAGATGGCTGACGGTCATGCGGCTGGGCAGTCCGTGCGGACCGAAGATGAGGTCGGGCTTGATGCCGGACGCGGTGAACGGGACGTCCTGCTCGGGGACGATGAGCCCGATGACGCCCTTCTGGCCGTGGCTGGATGTGAACTTGTCGCCGATCTCCGGCGTGCGCGGGTCGCGGATGCGGACCTGGATGAGCTTCTTGCCGTCCTCGTTCTCGGTGAGGAGCACGAAGTCGATGACGCCCTTCTCGCCGTGCTTGAGGCTGACCGACGATTCGCGGCGCGCATTGGTCGCGAGGTTGTACTCGTCGAGAGCCGAGAGGAAGCGCGGCGGGCTGGTCTTGCCGATGATGACATCGCCCTCCTGGACGACCGCCTCGGGGAAGATGATGCCGTCATCCTCCAAGAAGCGGTAATCATGCTCCGACTTGTAGCCCTTGGTCTCCTTGTCGGGGACGCTGACCTCGTCCATGAGGCCGCCGCTGTAGCGCAATTCCTCGGTCGTGACGGGGCGGAAGTACGCGCTGCGGCCGAAGCCGCGATCGATGCTGCCCTTGTTGACGACCACAGCGTCCTCCATGTTGTAGCCCTCGTAGCTGAGGACCGCGATGGTCACGTTCTGCCCGGACGGGTGCTTGTTGAAGTCCGACAACTCGTGCATGAGGCCGTGCACGATGGGCATGGCCGGATAGTAGAGGAGCGAGAGGTCCATGTCCATGCGGGTGTAGAAGTTCGCCGCGTAGAAACCGACTGCCTGCTTCTGGTTCTTCGCGCCCTGCGCGTTGCGCACGCCGTGGTTGTGCTGGCCGAACGGCACGAGGCTCGTGGTCAGGCCGACCATGGCCATGGGAGCGATCTCGAGATGCGTTGTGCGCTCATTGATGTCGTCCTCGTAGAAAGCGGTGAGCGCGGACTCCTCCTCGGTCGCGTCGAGGTACTCGATCACGCCCTGGCTGACCAGGTCGCTCCACGACAGCTCTCCCTTGCGGAGCTGCTCGACATGACGGTCGGTGAGAAGCGGCTTGCCCTCCTTGACGACGATGAGGGGGCGCTGCGCGCGTCCGGCGGCGGTCTCGACGAAGACGGCGTCAAGCGAGTCGTCGAAACGGACGTTCACGTTCGTGTCGACCTTGCCAGAGCGGCGCTCGGAGAGCACGCTCTCAACGAAGGCCTGGGCGTCCTTGACGGTGCCCGAGTACTTGTGATCGATATAGACTTCAGTCATTGCGGCACCTCCATGCCGAGCGTCTGCAGGCGCTTGTTGAGCTCCTCCTCGTTCACCGGGTGGGTGACCTGCGCGAGCAGCGCGAGGTTCTTTCGCAGGCCGATGTTGCCTCCCTCGGGGGTCTCGGTCGGGCACAAGCGTCCCAAGTGGGTGCTGTGCAGGCTGCGCGCCTCGAAGTTCTCCTGCGTCGCCGACAACGGGCTGACCACGCGCTGCAGATGCGAGAGCGTCGCGAGCTGGTTCATACGGTCCATGCGCTGGCTCACTCCCTTGCGACCGCCGATCCACACGCCGGTGGCCATGGCGCTGTAGATGCGCTGGGTGAGGAGCTTGTCGCGGATGATGACCTTGATGGATGGGAACTTGCCGCGCTTGACGATGCGCTGGAAGTTGTAGAGCATGTCCCCGATGAGGACCTTGAGGTTGACGCGGAACAGGTCAGCGAGCAGGTCCCCGGAGAGCTTGAGCCGCTTGTTCTGGTAGTGGTCCTTGTCGTCGACGGGGAGTTCTCCGGAAGTGACCTGGATGAAGGTGCGCAGGTACTTCGCGAGGTTGATGCCCTTCTCGCGGCGGCTCGCCTCGGTGAGGCCGACGTGCGGGAGCAAGTACTTGTCGAGGATGTCGCGGATGCGGTCGAGACGGATCTCTCGCGTCTGCGTGATGCCGATCTTCTTGGCGATCGCGTCCTGGGCGTCGTCCACGTCCTTGATGTCCACGTACTCGTACAGGTTGATGAGCACCTCGCCGTTGTCCTCGAGGCCGACGTGGCGGACGATGTCCTCGTCCGTGAAGCCCAACGATTTGAGGATGAGCACGATGGGGATGCGCTTGACGCGCGTGAAGGTGAGGTAGAAGACGCCGTCGCGGAGGCGCTCGATGGTGTGCGGGATCTTGTAGGAGCCCTTCTCGCTGAATATCTTGCCGAGATAGTCGCTGATGCCCGCGCGCTGCTCCTCGACGTTGAAGACGTTCGCGGCGAGGTCCTCAATCTTGATGAGGACCTTCTCGGTGCCGTTGATGATGAAATAGCCGCCAGGGTCGTCGGGATCCTCGCCGTGCGCGATGAGCTCGTCGCGCGACAAGCCATGCAGGTGGCAGTACTTGCTCTTGAGCATGATCGGGAGGTTGCCGATCTGGGTCTTGAAGGACTCCCGCTGGATGCCGTTGATGTGCGCGGAGATCTCCATGTAAATAGGGGCGGCATAGCTGAGGTTGCGCAAGCGCGCCTCGGTCGGGAACAACTGCCGACGGCTGCCGTCGGCCTCGGTGATCTCGGGCTTGGTCACCCAGATCTTGTCGAGACGGATCTTGAACTCCTCGATGTTCGCGGGGATAATCGTCGGCTCGACCTCGCGGTTCTCCTCGATGATGTCTTGCAGGTCGGTCTCGACGAAGTTGTTGAAACTCTCGATGTCGGAAGCGACGAAGCCGTGCTCGTCGAAATAGCGAGTGATGAGTGCTTGGGTGCGCTTATTCATAGGAGACCCTCCGGTAGAAGACCGATTCGTTGGCAGTGTGCGACGGACGCGTGATGCGGATGATATCGCCCATCTTCACCTGCAAGCCCTTCAATGCGGGATCCAGGCTGGAGATGGTGGGAAGATTGGTGGGTTGGACGTCGAAGCGATCGAACAATGCAGCGACCTCCTCTTCAGTAAGGACCTCGTGATTGGGCACGAGGACGTGGGAGCGCACATCGAAGGGACGCTTGTCCTCCTCGACTTTTTTCGCGCGCTTGGCGGTGCGCTTCTTGACCACCTTGACGGCCTTTCGCGACGGGCGCTTGGCAGCCTTTTTCGCCGTCTTCTTGGGAGCGGCGCGAGAAGCCGTCTTGCGCACGCTCTTGACCTTCTTCGCGGCACTCTTCGGCTTCTTGGCCGCTTTCTTAGCGGTCTTGACAGTAGACTTCTTGGCAGAAGCCTTAGCCGTCTTCTTCACGACCTTCTTGACGGTGGACTTCTTGTGCGGTGCCTTCTTGGTGGATTTTGCCTTCGCCATTTGCCGATGATGGGCCCGAGGGGATTCGAACCCCCGACCAGCCGCTTAAAAGGCGGATGCTCTAGTGCCCGTGCTTTCGTGCACTCCAGGCTGAGCTACAGGCCCGTGGACGCCCTGGCCGGGATTTGAACCCGGGTCGGAGCCTCGACAGGGCTCCATGCTAGGCCTCTACACTACCAGGGCTTGCGTAGCCGCGGAGCAGAGCGCCATCTGGAACCAATCGAATCCAGAACCGTCCCAGCCCGTCATGCACAGCAGGGCGAATCCCGGTCTGTTTATAAAGCTTACCCATAAGGTATGATAGAGCGACGCCTACCGAAGGCAGTAGTGGCTCATGGGGGAGGGAGTACTTAATGGTTGTGGATGGAGAGCTCGGAGACGATGATGTCATGACGGTAGACAGCGTTTCCATCACGCTCGATACGCTCCAGGCCCCGACCGAGCAGATCAGCGAGGACGCTGGGCTCGAGCGTCTTGGTCCGGAGCTGGCGCTGGTGCGATGGATCCTTGTCCGCGTACTCGACGGTGAAATCGACCTTTGAGGACTGTCTCTCATCACGAACTGCATGCATGAAGAACCCGTGCGTGGCCGCCGCTTCAGAGACCTCCCTATTGACGAGCGAACTATGTCCGATGAGCAGCGTAGCACCAGCCTGCCTCGCGATGCCCGCGAACGTGTCGTAGACCTGCGGGAAATACTCGTCCACGCCAGGGATGAAGTACGGGGCGCACAAGAGGAGATCCGGCTCCACGGGAGGGACCGTGCTGCGGGCGTCACCGACGAGGAAAGCGAGCGTACGGTCGAGCTCTGCGTGACGGAGCACCGGACCGTCCTCCCACGAGAGCTGGCGCGCGAGCAAGCCCCAATCATCCGGCAGCGCCATGGTGCGCATGTAGCTGGCCAGCCCCTGGCGCATGCTCTCTGCGCGCAGGTCGGCGAAAGCGACATATGAAGCGTTGCCCGTGGCCGCGGCGACCCCGAGCGCTCCGCAACCGCTACCCAAGTCGACCACGCGCTTCTCAGAGACGTACGTGCGGGCGACGCGTCCGAGCACGATATGCATCCGCGTAGGGTTCGGATACGCGTCCAGCACCGTCCTGCTATACACCTTCGTGTCATTGACGCGGATGACCCTCACCTTGTGGTGTGCGGGCGCGGTGAGGCCACTGACATCTACCCCCCTCGGCCAGCGCAGACGTCCGAGCGCATCGCCGACCTCCAGGATGTCCTTTTCTGGGTCCTCCATAACCCCGAGAGCGTGCCAACAGTCAAAAAGCTTCACATGAGCGAAAGAGCGACGACCATAGCCAGGCACACGA
Source organism: Candidatus Woesearchaeota archaeon (assembly GCA_046704725.1). Taxonomy (GTDB): domain Archaea; phylum Nanobdellota; class Nanobdellia; order Woesearchaeales; family SKIA01; genus SKIA01. Next base: position 18,426 of record JBJKRI010000006.1, read on the forward strand.
TGACGCCGGCCCATTGGTGTGAACGCAAGCGCTCCTTGTTGAGGAATACACCGAGCAATACCGAAACGGCCACGAAACCTTCGCTGATGGCAACGGCGACAGCGACGGGCATGTACAGCGCGGCTCCCATGAACGCGAACCAAGCGAGGTTGTCAAGAATGGACAATCCGAGGACCGTGCGCGGATTGCTCCGCAAGCCATTCCAGAGGGTGCCGAGTCGACCCTCCACTGCCAGAGCGGCGATGCCTGCGAGCGCGAGAAAGCCGTGGACGGCCCAGATGGTGACCACCGGGGACGACGCGCGCCCGGAAGCTCCCCAGAGGATGTCCGTCCCTGCGATGCCGATTGCCGCAAGCACCGCCAGCAAAGCGCCATGCTCGAGCGTGCTGCGCACGTCGATGCGCGCTAGCACGACGAGGATAACACCGACGAAGAGCAGCCCGATGAGGATGAGCTGCACCGGAAGCAGGGATTCGCCGAGCAACAACGTGCCGAGTATCGCCGCGAAAGGGATCTCCAACACAAGGACAGGCTGGACGACAGCGAGCTTGCCTTTCCGGAGCGCGATGAAATCGAGCAGGGCGGCAACCAGCGATACCACGGCCGCCGCGGCCAGGAGACCGAGCGCGTACGAGCCGATGCCGGAGAGGCGCGGGAGAGCGAAAGGCGCGAAGATGATCGCACCGGCAAGACCGATGTAGGTCATACTCTGGAGCACGCCCGTCCGGCGGGCGCCACGCTGTATCAGGAAATCGCCAACACCCCATGCGAAGAGCGCGAAGAGCGCGAGGAGGACGCCGATGAGCAGCATGGACCAAGAATCGCCGCGGGCCGTATTTAAGATGCCACGATTGCGTGCGGCGCTGTGCGAACGAATATATACGCCCGATGCCAGGGGAGGTTGTGCGTTTCGAGACCGACCTTGCGCGGATACGCGAAGAGCCCATGCGGCTCAAGCAGCTCAAGCAGGACATCGATACGATCATGCAGACGATAGCGCGCATGCGCGATGCGCGGCAGGACGTGGACTCCGCGCGGCCGGTGCCCTTCGAGGAATACCTGCGTTCGGAGCAGCACGTGCACGCCATCACCTCCGAGAACCGCTCGCGCTACGAGCACCGCTACGACGAGTACACGCGCATGATGGACAGGCGCTACCAGGATGCGCTCGCGCGCCTGGAAGGGCTGCGGCAGCGGCTGAAGGAACTGCTATCGTCGGCGCGTCCGCGCATCGAGACGGAGAAGACGCGCTTCGGGGAGCTCGCGCGGACATTGTCGCATCTTTCCGACGGAATAGAGGAGGCGCAGTCGCATCTCGAGCTCGGAGCGAGCCAGATCACGCCAGACCAGATCGCGCGCATGAACGACGCTTTCGCCAATCACGACTGGCTCAAGCAATCGTGATTACTCATAGCGCAAGGCGTCCACAGGCTTGAGGCGCGAGGCGCGGTACGCCGGGACGACGCCCGCCATCATGCCGAGCGCGACCGAGAGCAGCAACGAGCCGATCAGCAATGACGGGGGGAGCACGGTCGTAAGATGCCCTCCAGGACCTATCCGCAAGCCAATGAGATTGGGCAAGGCGTAGCTGATGAGCGCCCCGAACAGTACGCCGATCACCCCGCCGACCAAGCCGACGAGTCCGGCGTTGAGGAGGAATATGGAGAGGATATCCCTGTTGCGCGCGCCGATCGCCTTGAGGATGCCGATCTCCTTGGTCTTCTCCAATACGGAAGTGAACATCGTGTTCGTGATACCGACCGCGCCGACGAGAAGCGACACGGCAGCGATCGCGGCGAGGAAGATCGTGAACGTGTCGGTCACGCTCGAGACGCGCTGCTGGATGGCCTGCGGCGTGGAGACGGTGAAGTCGCGCGTGCGGTTCGTCTCGTGGCGACTGATCTGCAATCGCGTGGTGATATCATTAGCGACCTGGGTGGCGAGAGAAGCGTCGCGCACCTTGACGATGAGCGAATCATACGAATCCTTCCCCACACCGGTCAACGTCTGCTGCGCGGTCTTGACGGGCATGTAGATCGTGCTGTCATCACGGCCGCCCGCCGATTGCAGGACGCCGACGACCTTGAACGCGTGCCCTTCGATGGAGATCATGCGATTGACCGCGATGGGCTGCTTGAAGACGCTGTCCGCGACCGAGCTGCCCAAGACGACGACGTTCGTGTCGCCGGGATTGAGATAACGCCCGGAAGCGAGGCTCGTCGACACCATGTTCTGCCAAGCGAGCGGGTCGACCCCGTCGACAGAGAGCTGCGCGGACTGCGCGAGATACGTGACCGTCGCGCGCCCGGAGACGGTCGGGTCCACGAAGAGCACGCCATCCACCGTGCTCACGATGCGCACGTCCTGGTCGGTGAGGTTCTTGGACGTGGCAGCGGTGGTCGTCGTGCCGAAGTCGCGACCGCCGCCGAAGAACGATGCGCGCGACGCGCCGGCGCTCACGGTCACCTGGTCGGCTCCGAGACCGCCGAGGCGCTGCTGGATGTTCGTCTGCGCGCCCGCGCCGATGCTCACGATAGCCACGATCGCCGCGACGCCGATGACGATACCCAGTATCGTCAGGTAGCTGCGCAGACGCGCGTGCACCAGGATGTTCCAGGCGAGCCGGAACGCCTTCTGCCATCTCATCTCTTGCGCGCCTTCCGCCGTCGATACCAGAAGATACCGCCGCCGATGAGCACGAGCACAACGACGATGAACAATGGGTTCGCGTACAGCGGCGTCGAGGAGCGCGACGAGCGGAAGTTGCCCGCGGTGCCCGTCCCGGCCGCCGAAGCGAAGGACGACGCAGAGGCCTGGACAGGGATCTGCTTGACGACCGTGCGACGCACGCCCGTCGTGTCCGTGTACTCGATGTCGACGGTCAAGTCGTGCTGGGTCTGCGCGCTATCGTTCCTCGCGGCAAACGAGCCGCTCCTGTTGAACGCAGCGAAGCGCTGCGCACGATCGGTCGTGTTGCCTCCCGAGAGGTTCGAGCCGCGCTCGGACAAGGAGAAGGTGACGAGCGTGTAATCCCCCTTGTTGAGGTTGCCGATGATCGACGAGGTGCTCCCCGAAGTAGTGAATCCGGGTTGCGGGGGAACGCTCACCTTGACCGCATAGGCGGGGTTGTTCCCGGTGTTCGCGACAGACAAGGAGGTCTGGCCGCCGCTGCTCTCCGAATAGGAGACGTCGAAGTCGGTCTGGCCGCCGATGAGCACGCCCGACGTGGCCGAGAGCACGTTCGTGGTCGCGTTGTTCGTCGACTCGTAGGAAAGGCTCAAGGAGAGCTTGTCGAGGCCTGCGGGAGCGTTCACATCAGCGACGACATCGTACGAGACGGTGGCGGACTGCCCGACATCGAGGTACTTGATGTACTTGGTGCTGTCCGAATGGACGGGGAGCACGTAGCTGTTCGCGTCGCTCCATGAGAACACGAGGTTCTGCAAGGGAGCGTCGCCCACGTTGGTGATCGTGAAGTTCAATGGCGTGATGACACCGGGCGCCAGCTCTGCCTGGCTGACGGATGATATCTGCGCGAACGCCTTGTTCGTGACCTGGACGCTATAGCTCTGACCGATCCACGCGCCGCCATTGATGCGGTAGCGCAGTTTCAGGTCATAGGTGCCGTCGACCGCGGTCTTGTCCACAAGGGAGGTCATCTCCAGGTTCACGTAGTTATTGTAGGTAGAGTAGGGTCCGAGCGTGAAGTTCTGGGTCGCCTGCGAGGCGGGCGTGAAGGGGTAGCTGTTGAGCAGCTGCACCTCGACGTTCTCCGTGTTCGGCCCCTCGTTGTCGATGCGGAAGCGGAAGTCCGCGCTCGCTCCCGCGCGCACAGGGCTCGGGTCCGAATTAAGCAATGTGATGCCTGTCTGCGGGTTGGTTCCAGTGTCTGCGTGCACCGCTCCCGCGAGGACCGCGGCGAGCAGCACGAACAATAGTGCGTACTTCATTTCCTTCCTCCTTGCACGACCCGTCCGTCGAGCAGCTCGACGCGCCGGTGGGCGCGACGGGCGATGCGGGGATCGTGCGTTACCATGATTATCGTCTTGTGCTCGTCCTTCCAGAGGCGCTCGAGCACGTCCATGACCGCGGTTCCGGCGCTCGTGTCGAGATTGCCGGTGGGCTCGTCGGCGAGGATGACCTCAGGATCGTTGGCGAGGCTCCTCGCGATGGCCACGCGCTGCTGCTGGCCGCCAGAGAGCTGCGTGGGCAGGTGATGGAGACGGTCGGAGAGATCCACCATCTCGAGGAGCTGCCGGGCGCGCTCGTCCGCCTTTGCTTGGGGGGCGTCCTGCAGCTCGAGGGGGAGCGTGACGTTCTCCAGGGCGCTGAGCGTGGGGATGAGATTGAATTGCTGGAAGATGAAACCGATGCGCTGCCCGCGGATCTGCGCCAGCGAGGATTCGGGCAAAGAGGCGATATCCTTGCCGTCGAGATACACCGCGCCGTCGGTCGGCAGGTCGAGACAGCCAACGAGGTTCATCATCGTGCTCTTGCCCGAGCCGGACGCGCCCGTGATAGCCACGAAATCGCCGGATTCGATGGACAGGTCGACACCACGCAGCGCGGTGACCTCCACCTCTCCCATACGATAGCGCTTGGAGACCTTGCGCAGCTCTATGATGGGTCGCTTGGCACGTGGCATGGTTTTCCCCGAACGTTTTGCCATTCTTAAGGCGGGTGGACGGATAGTGCACTCCCGCTCCATCCATCATTAAATAGGAAGAAGGCTCTCCGCCGAGCATGCCTCTTCCCGAAGCGTGGTTCGTGGTGCCCGAACTCGTCTTCACCGTCCTGGCGGTCGCGGCGTGCGCGGCCATCTACTGGAAGACGAAACAGAGCTATGACCTGACCCGCCACCGCGGCATCAAGTACTTCCGCGACGCGTTCGTCCTGTTCGGCCTGGCGTACGTGACGCGATTCCTGTTCAGCCTCTTGTTCTTGTCGCGGCTCGTGCTCGATGTGATCGTCGCGCGGCGCGTGGCGTTCATGCTGTCATTGCTGCCGCTCGCGTACTTCAGCACAGCAGCGGCACTGTACCTGGTCTTGAGTCTCGTGTGGCGCAAGCTGCCAGAGCGCGGCACGGTCTTCGGGCTGCACGCCATCGCGCTTGCGCTGTCGGTGGCGGCGTTCCTGACGCGCTCGCAAGAGCTCTTGATCGCCTTGCAGGCGGTGCTCATGATCGTGATCGCCGCTTTCGTCCTGATGCGCCGTCCGCGGCGCAAGGGAAGCCCGACGCGCATCCTGTACCTCCTGGTCATCGCGTTGTGGCTGGTCAACCTGGGAGGCATCACGCGACGGCATGAACTGCCCTGGTGGGTGAACATCGCGTTCCATGCCGCCGCACTGATCACACTGCTCATCATCTATTTGCGGGTCCGGAAATGGGCGTGAAGCGACGCGACCGGCTCGAGGTCGTCTACGACATCCTGCGCATCGTGCGCGACCACCACAACAGCATATTGCCCACACCATTGCTGCGAAAGAGCAACCTGTCATCGAGCAGCTTCGCCGAATACCATGATGAATTGCTGGAGAAGGATTTCATCAAGGAGGTGCAGGACGAGAAAGGACGGACGTACATCACATTGACCGACCGCGGATTCCTCTTCCTGGACAAGTACCAGCTCATCCTGCGCTTCATCGACGAGTTCGAACTGTAGCGAACGCTTATAACCTGAATCGCCATGTATAGGGCATGGTCAAACGATGGAAAGAGGAATGGAAAGGCTGCCCCACCGTGAAGGTATCGCTCGCGGGGATCTGGTTCGCGGGATGGCTGTTCACGCTCGGTTTTCTCAAGCTCGCGTTCTGGTACGGCGTGCTCGCGATCGTCGTGTGGCCGTACTATCTCGGGAGCTTCTACTCGGGGATCGTGCACTGAACACCCCACTGGACTTGCATGCCGAACAGATTCTAATTCGTGTTCTGCATGAGAACCATATGCGCATCCATCCACTCAAATTAGGTCATGAGAGGCTCACGCCCGCGAAAGCCCGAATCATCGCGCACCTCATCGGTGACGGTTGCGCATGCAGATCAGGGAGCGATTACCATATCAAATACGCATCCAACGATGAAGCACTTCTTGAGCAGTTCTCGAAAGACATGTGTTTCGCGTACGGATTGCGCACGAAACGATATCTTGAGCGCAGCGGAAAGACAGGAAAGCCCTTGCCTCTAGTTCATGCGCGTTCCAAACGCGCGTTCCTCGACCTCATGCAATACTCCTCGTTCTATTCACGCGAGTGGATTGTTCCGGCAGACATACAGCAAGGCAATCCCGAGATACGACGTGCATTCCTGCAGGCGTTCTTCGATGATGAAGGGACTGCATTCCTCGTGAAGGGACGCTTGATGATCCGTGCGTATTCTATAAACAAGCCAGGACTGATCGCAGTGCAAAGGATGCTATCCGACTGCAGAATCGAGACCCGTCTACGCTCAGGTTTCGGAATGCGACGGAACGTGTATGGTATTGAGATCATCGACCAAGAACGGTTCGCGGCAAGAATCGGTTTCTCTTTGAAGCGGAAGCAGGACATCCTCCTTGCAGAACTCTTCTTCATAAGAGAAGAAAAAGTCCCCCCTCCCAGACTCGAACCGGGGACCCCTCCGTGACTGCTGATCGCAGGTCATCCAGACCCGAACGGGTTTGTCTTGCGACGATTCTTTTCTACAGCGGAGTGCTCTAGCCACTGAGCTAAGGGGGGCTCACACCACGGAGCCCTGCCCCGTTTATAAGGGTTTTCCGTCCGCGGCCTTACGCAAGCGGTCCATGACCGCACCGCCGATACCCCTTTCGGGAACGGCCTCGATGAGCACAAAGGACAACCCAGCGTCGTCGGCAGCGCGCAAGTATGCATACAGGTTGCGCGCGAGGGATTCGGCATCCTCGAGATGAATCCACTTCTCGCAGTCCACGCGCTCGCGACTGATGACCATCGTTTTCTCGGGAACATCGTCTTGCGTGATTCGTTCGAAAACACGCACGGTCGCTTTCGGACTGTAGTGCCTGTACTTCATGCCAGGACTTCTCGGCCGGCCCGCATCTCCTCCCATAGACACCGGTCGACCGATCACGCGTGAAAGCTGCTCGGCGGATACTGCGCCCGGACGGAGGATGGTGACATGCGCGACATCGAAGACCGTGCTCTCCACGCCGACACGGCACGCGTCGCCGTCGATGACGAGCGGAATCTTCCCGTCCAGGTCGGCGAGGACGTGCTGTGCGGTCGTCGGGCTCGGACCTCCCGAACGGTTCGCGCTGGGCGCGGCGAGCGGGCCGACCCGATCGATCAGCTTCTTGAGAAAATGGTCGTCCGGCATGCGCACACCCACAGTGTCGAGTCCGGTCGTCGCCCGGAGCATCGGCAATCGCTTCTCGAGCACGAGCGTGAGGGGACCGGGCCAGAACGCGTCCATGAGTTTTTCCGCGTCGGGCGTGACGCGAGCGATGCGCACAGCCATCTCTTTAGAGGAGACATGCACGATGAGCGGGTTGTCCTGGGCGCGTCCTTTCACCGAGAAGATGCGCTCAACAGCAGCGTCGTCCTCGGCGAGCCCGGCAAGGCCATAGACGGTCTCCGTCGCTATAGCGACGACCTCTCCATCAGCGAGCAGTCGTGCCGCGGCATCGAGCGCCTCGGCGGTCTCGGGAATGACGCGGGTCATACGAGATGGAAAAAGCGTCGGCTCATAACGCTTATGGAAGTCGTCGCAGCGAATCCCTTAAAAGGGCGTGTTCCACGGACAGCACATGTTCATCCGCAAGGCGCACCTGCGGGCCGACCACGTCCTCGGCCAGCTCGCGCACGAACTGCCCTTCACGCTCATCAATCCCGAGAACGCTGACGCTGTCCGGAAGAAGTTCCTGCGAAAGCCGTTCGAGCCGGAGTTCGCGTACGCAGAAGCGCCGGACACGCAGCGCATCAGGCAGCGATTGTCCGGGCTGCGCCTGGGACGGACGCGTCCGGGACGTTTGCTGCGCGCGGAGCGCGACGAGCTCAAGCGCCGTTGCGGTTTCGCGGAGGCGATCGGAACGAAGGATATCGGCAAGTCGTCAACCGCATTGTACGGCGAACCGGGCACGGGATTGGTCCGCTCCGCGAAGGGCTTCCTCGACCTTCCCGGTACGCCGGAGGACGTGAAGATCGCTTTCCCGGAAGTGCGCGCGATCATGAAAGAGGCGTTCGCGCACCTCGGATTCTCCTATTCGATCAAACGATCGAGCATCGTGTCGAGCGCGTACGCGAGCACGGGGACGCGCACGCTCCAGTTGCGCAGCAAGGAGCGGTTCGGACGCGCCTTCGCGCTGCGCATGACTGTGCACGAGCTTGCGACGCACGCGTTGCGCGCGGAGAACGGCCGGCAGCAGCCGCTGTCCATCTTCAGCAGGGGGACGCCTGGCTACCTCTCGACGGAGGAGGGCTTGGCGGCGTACAACGAGGAGCGCGCGGGCCTGATGAGCACGGACGTGCTGCGCACCTACGCGGGACGCGTGCTCGCCGTCGCGCATGCGAAAAAGCATTCATTGGTGGACACGTACGAGTACCTCCGGCAGTGGTACGGCAAGGACAAAGCGTTCATCCTCGCGTTGCGCGCCAAGCGCGGGGTCCCCCATGGTTCTGACAAGGGCGGCTGCACCAAGGACCTCGTCTACCTCAAGGGATACCTCGCCGTCAAGGAGTACGCCGCCGCCGGAGGGGACCTCAACATCCTGCACGCGGCGAAGATCGGTCTTGGCGACCTTCCCGTCTGGGCCGAGAAGCTCGAGGCGCCGAAGCACTCTCCGCAGCCGCTCATCGAGTGGGCGCGCCAGGAAGCGCTCAAGACGCGAAAGGCTTAAGGAACATCCGCGCATCGCATGGGTCATGCGGATCGCCATCGCTTCGGACAGCCACGAGAACTACCACCACCTCGAATGGTTCCTGAAGGAATGCGCTGAGAGGAAGATCGACACATGCGTGTTCTTGGGGGACAGCATCAATCCCGGCTTCACGCGGCAGTTCGCCGAGAGCATGCCGCACCTGTACTGGGTGTGGGGCAACAACGACGGGGACAAGCTCGCCATGGCGCGCGCACTCTTCGACAACAAGCATCACGTCGCCAAGCAATCCTTCGACGAGCTCGAGCTCGACGGGAAGAGGGTGTTCGCGACGCACTATCCCGTGCTGGCGAAGAACGCAGCGAAGAGCAGGGATTATGACGCGGCCTTCTACGGCCACGACCACGTCAAGCATGAGGAACGCATCGGAGACACGCTCTTCGTGAATCCGGGGGAATTGTCGGGACAGAAGACGGGCATCGTCACGTTCTATGTCTGGGACACGGAGACGAACACGGGTGAGTTCGTGCAGAACACCAAGCCGCAGCTCACCAGGGACATCTAATTTTATCACCTAATAGTAGTATTTATATAGTGCGTCTCATCCTGATACGAGATGCACATCATTTACACCGGGACAAGGGCTCCGCTCAGCCTGGATGAACGCCTCTCACGCATATCGGATATCGCACACGGGTTCGGCCATGGAGTGCTGCATCCAAACGAAGGATTCCAGCCGCTTCAGCCGGATGCCAATGCAATCATCGACGACGAGCCGCGAACAGCGCGGACACGAAGCGCAACAGACAGTGGAGCCGTATTCCCGGCACATTACATCACCGCAGCGTACCTCGGGTCCAACGCGACCCTCTTCGCGACCGCCGCGGCTACGCACCTGCTCGCAGCGGCAGCGGGAGCGGATGCCATGATCCATGGTGCATTGTCCGCCACGCTGGCAAACGCATACCTATACTTCAGGCGCCGCGGCTGACGGTCACGTCATTGCTGTGGCTGGTTCTCTCACGGCCCGACGGCAGATCGTACTTCACCTTCGCCGACGGCAAGGTGACATCGCCGACAAGCTTCAGACCGGTCTTGGCACGGTACGTGATGATGCGCTCCTCGAAGGGCTCGAGCTGGTCGAGGTCCCAGCGCAGCAAGGTGCCCTGGCCCTTCTTCTTGACGACCTTGGTCGGCTTGAGCGTGCCCAAGGCATCCTCCTTGATGATGTCGGCCATGCCGCTGATGCGGTCGATGATGCGCAGGTTGCGCATGGTCTTGGACGAGCGGTTCTTGACGAGCACACGCACGCGCACCTCGGAGACGCCCTCGGAGTGGCTTCCCGTGATGCCCGCCTCCTTGCCCACGACGACAGGGCTGCGGAGGATGTAATATCCGATGACAGAGAAGATGGCGAGGATGATGAGCAAGACGAGCAAGCGGTAGTTCTGCGTGATGGTGATCGTGTCATCCTGCTGCGGGTCGAGAGACTCGTTGATGACAATCGAGTTGATGCCGTCGACGGTGGCGACATGGTAGTTGTGCGAGGAAGTGATGAACGGGCGCTGCAGGATGCTCGCGGGATAGGTGATATTCACCATCTTGGGGATGTTGCCCTCATCGTGCACCTTGTAGACGGTCGTGTACTTGAAGAAGCCGCCCGTCTGGTAGCTGCTCTGCTCGATTTGTCCGTAGGGGATGATGGAATACTGCTGGTTCTCCGTCGCGACGGTCTGGTTGCCGACAAGGAGCTTGACGACCAACGGATGATCTCCCGGCGCCTCGTGCGGATCGAGCGGGATGCGCAACTCGCTCGTGCGGTCGCCATCAGTGCCCACGCCGCCGAGCTGCGTGGTGAACTCCTTGTGGAACAGGTCGCTGTCGATGATGACGGTGATCGGGTCCTGCTGCGTGTAGACGCGCGCGTTGCGGTTGCGCATATGGATGTCGAGCACCATTGGCTGGCGCGGATCGACCTGCTGCGCGGCCCCGACGGACAATGCGATGCTCGGGACGTAGACTCCCTGCGTGCGGTTGGGGTTCTGCAGGTAGATGACGAGATTCACGTTCTTGGAGGTCCCGGTGTTCTGGCTGCGGACGGTGATCGGCACGATGTGCGTGCCCGTGTTGATGAAGCTGCGCGGCTGGATCTCGACGCCGTACGTGCCCGTCGCGTTCGGGAGGACCTGCGAGGGGCTCGGATCGATGTAGAGGATGTAGCCGTACTCGCCGGATTCGATCGTGTAGCGGTCGGGAGCGGTCCCCGTATTGGTCACGTCGAGATGGAACAAGGCGCTGTCGCCCGGCAGGATGCTCTCCTTGATGGTCACGGTCTGTATGGAGAAGTCTGCGTGCGCGATGCCTGATACTGCCAGTGTCGCCACTAGCAGAACACCTATCCACAGAGCCGCTCTTCCACTCACTGCGCGGTGAACGGCCGAGACCGATTTAAATACTTTTTCGTTCCCTGCGAATCAGGACACCACGCTCACGCCCGCGTGCTTCTCGATACGGAGCACCCGATCCACGAACGCCTCCATCTTCTGCTCGTGGCTGACGATGATGACCTGGCGGTTCGACAATTCGCGCAGGACGTCCCGGACACGGTCGAGCTGCTCGGTCGAGAAACCGTCGGTGGGCTCGTCGAGGATGAGCAGGTCGGTGGTCCTGATGCCCTGGACAAAGCCGTTGACGACGGTATTGAGGGCGAGGCGGTAGGCGAGGGCGACTGCCGTGCGCTCTCCCCCGGACAAGTGCAGGATGTCGGCGTCATAACCGTCCTGGGAGACGAGCGGCGAGAAATCTTCCCCCAGCGTGCCGAACAAGGCGTCGTCCTCCAAGAGGGCGGCGCACCACTCGGTGAAGCGCCTGCCGAACTCCGCGTGGATGCTCCCGAGCACGGCGCGCTCGATACGTTCGGCGACCGGGGAGAACGCGTCTGACAACCACTTCTCCTCCGTGCGGATCGCGGAAAGAGATGCCTTCTGCTTCTTGCGATCAGCGATGCGTCCCGCGAGCGACTCCTTCTCGCGCATGAGGGCCTCATGCTCGGCAGCGGCGCGCGCCGCGGCGACAGCGGCCTCCTGCGCCTTGTCACGGAGCGCCTCGAGCAGTTCCTTGTGGGCGGTGTAGGCATCATCGTCGAAATCCGAACGTTGGACCGCGGCGAGCTCCTCTCTCGCCACAGAGATAGCGGTCGCGTTCTTTTCGAGCAGTTCGGAGATGTCGTTGAGACGCTTCTTCTCCGCTTCCATCCGGGCGAGATGGGCGGCGTGCTCCCGGTACGCCACCTCTCGCTCTCTCAGAAGCTTCTCTTGCGCTTGGATGCGATCGAGGATGTCACGGGCCTTCTGTATCTTCTCGCGGAGCGGCCCGTCCTCCGCGGCGAGCGTTCCCATCGCTCGCTTTCGTTCGGAAGCGATGTGCTCCTTGTGCTCGGGACCCACGGACTGGCGACAGACCGGGCAGACGGTCAGCGCGTCGATCTTCGACGCGTCATCCGCGAGCTCCTTCCTGCGACGAGCGATCTCCTCGGAGCGCGCGGTCGCCCGTTCGAGGACGGTCCGTGCCTTCTCGCGCTTCTCGCGCAACGCGTCAAGCTTCGCCGACGGGTCCTCCACGGCAGGCTCTTCCTCCTCGGACGCTTTCTGGAGCGATTCTTGCTCGGTGAGAAGAGATTCCCTCTGCTGTTGCGCCTGGCGCAGGCGCTCCTCGATGCGCGCGAGGCGTTGCTTGCGCTCCTGCTCCTTCTGATAGGCGGCCTCGAGCCTCTCGCCCTTCTTCTTGGATTCGGACAATCGCTCCTCGGCCGATCCACGCTCTTTGGCCGCGCGCTCCTCGGAAGCGGCGGCCTCCACCAGGCGTTCGGCGAGAGAATCGCGTTGCTCCTCGAGATCGGAGAGGTCCTCGACCTGTCCTTCGAGGTAGCGGCGCTTCTCGCGCACGGCGCGCAGGACGAGCTGGGCGTTCTGCGCGACCGCCTTGTAGACATCCATGCCAAACACGCTGCGCAAGGTGTCGAGGCGCTCTTGCGGTGGTTCGAGCACGATGCGCTTCATCTCCTCTTGCGGCGTGTACACCGTGTAGCGGAAGACGAAGCCCTTGCTCTTGGTCAAGAGCTGCTCTGGATAACCGAGGATGGAGAGCACGCGCGCCTTGAGCTCGTTCGCGGAGAGCTCCTCCTTCACGCCTTCGGTGACGAGGTAGCCGCCGTCCTGGCGCACGCCGTTGGACGATCGCTTGAGGTCGCGGCGGACCGTGTATTCCTTACCGCAGGAGAAACGCAAGGTGACGCTGCCGTCCTTCGCGCCATGACGGAGCAGGCCGTCGCCGGCGAGGTCGCCGCGACGGATACCGAACAAGGCGAACTCCACAGCGAGCAGGATGGTGGACTTGCCAGCGCCGATATCACCGGCGAGCAGCGTGACGCCCTCGGAGAAATCCACGGTCGCGTCCTCGTAGGAACGGATGTTCTTGAGCACGACCTCGTGGATGAGCATGGACTGGCGTGAGCACGGCCGCTTTTATGGTTTTGGTGGGCGTGTCCCGTGCTAGACGATACGCTGGATGGGGCGGAGCACCTCATAGACGTTCCCTCCGTAAGAGAACCACGCGCCGGAAGGACCTGTCTGCACGGGCTGGACCCGTTCCCTGTACGCTTCGGGGAAGCGTTCGAACGGAAAGTCGGTGAACAAGAGGAGATGGGGATTCATGCGCAGGGCCGCCTCCGCGGTCCGGCGATCGCGCGCACGAGGCAATTCCCTCGCAGTCATCTCGCGGCGGCGCGTATCGCCGAACACCTCCCGCAATTGCTGACGGACCTGCGGCTCGAGCTGAGTATAGCCGAGCATGACGCCCCACGTCCGAGCAGGCCCGTTGCTACGCATAAGGAGCGGTTTGCGACAGCGCTTTTATTGCTTGCGGTAGACGCCGCGCTAAAGCTTTAATAACGCTCTTGGCTTCAGGAAGACATGCGATACGCGATGCTCGCGCTCGTCGTGCTCGGCGCGTTGGCCGCCTGCACTGCGCAGACGGTCACGCTCACCTACCAGCCGAAGCAATGCGACCAGACGCCATGGCAAGCGTGGTACGGCAACGGGAGCATACAGTTCGTGAAGGCGCCGACGGACGCGGAGCTCATCATCGCGTACTACGGCTCGAAGAACATCACTGTCGACGACGTCAAGCGCGTGGACAGCGGGAAGCTCGCGTGCCAGGCATGCCATGTCTGCGACACGACGTACTCGTTCACGGTGCACGTCTCGCCGACGGACGCCGCGAGGCTCGAAGCGCTCAACTGGACGCGCGGATAGGTTTTTAAGGGCCTGACGGGTTTCGGCCTGCAACAGCCCCGTGGTGTAGAGGCCAAGCATCGAAGCCTTTGGAGCTTTGGACCGCGGTTCGAATCCGCGCGGGGCTATCGCGAATTTTGCTTGAATGGGCGAGGAATACGCAGATAAAACGCTAATCGCGCCCCGTTTTCGAGAAGCACCGAAAGTTTTAAGAGAGGACGATGACCACTCCAGACAATGTATCCGGCGTTGCTCCTGGAGGATCCATTATCGCCAGGGAGGTACGGCTCGCACCGTGTCGAAGAGATTCCTGCAGGAGCCGCTCCCGTACTCGATCCTGATGCTCCTTGCTATGGCGCCTCGGCGTGGAACCACATCGACGATGCCATCCCCCTGTTGGAGCGTAGCGGACCTGCAGCGCTCGCAGAAGCGTATGATATCGCAAGAAAGAGGGGGGCCGCTTTCTTCAGCACGGCGCGCAACCCAGAGAGCGGGCGCGAAGAGGCCCATCTCCTCGCCTGGAACCAGCACGCGGTCCTAGACGGGATCAGGCGCACCATACTTCGCGGCATCGACGGAAACGACGGACCATTTGCGCGCCGATTCGATTACGCCACTGGAAAGCTGGTCTGGGGAAACTAGAGCACACCACGCGTTCGCCAAACACCGATTGCCCATAACGCATAAATAGCCCGGAATGCCCGCCCAGGGGATGGAGGGAGGATTGTGAACCTGTTCGTCGTCTCGTTCCTCCTACTGACGTTCCTGCTCTTGTTCATCCTCGTCTCGTCCTACATCGACTATCGCAGGAAACGCAGACGGACGAAGACGCCCTCCGTCTCTTTCTTCGTGCCCTGCTACAACGACGGAGACAGCGTCGAGGACGCCATCCACAGCATCTACAAGTCCTACGACAAGAAACATATGGAGGTCATCGTCGTCGACGACAAGAGCACGGACGACTCGCTCAAGAAGCTCCGCTCGCTCAAGAGACGGCTCGCGTTCCGCCTCATCGAGCAGAAACGCAACACGGGCAAGGCGGCCGCTCTCAACAACGCGACCAAGCACGCGAGAGGGGAGGTGTTCTTCTTCGTTGACGCTGACGTGCGGCTCAACAAGGCCGCGGTGGACGACATCCTCGCCCGCATGGAGGAGGAACGCGTCGTAGCGGCGAGCAGCCCGTACCGTCCCAAGCAGCAGGCGTTCTTGCCGC
This sequence comes from Candidatus Woesearchaeota archaeon, assembly GCA_046704725.1. Classification (GTDB taxonomy): domain Archaea; phylum Nanobdellota; class Nanobdellia; order Woesearchaeales; family SKIA01; genus SKIA01. The sequence continues at coordinate 33,757 of JBJKRI010000006.1, forward strand.
TCATGCAGGAGATGGAGTACAACTACCTCTCGTTCATGCAAGGCGCGCACAACATGTTCAGCACGGTGAGCGTGTGGGGCGGTTGTTTTGCCGTCGAGAAAGGACCGTTCAAACGAGTGCACGGCCTCTCCCCCAATGCAATCATCGAGGACATGGACCTCGCGCTCAAGCTCAAGGAGGCCGGCTTTCGCGTCGAGCAGAGCTTCAAGCCCATCGACACGGTCGTGCCGGACAAAGTGCCGGTCTGGTACAAGCAGAAGATCCGCTGGAGCTCGGGGGCGGGGCAGGCGTTCGTCCGCCACCTCAAGACATTCCTGGAGAGCCCGCTCCACATAATCTTATGGGCATTGTTCTCCGTGCTCAGCCTCATAACCGCGGTGAACCTCATCACGCAAATAGCCTATATCGAGAGCATCTATGACGTGTTCCATCTCGTGCATCTCACCACACCGCTCCTGTCGAGCGTGGACGTGGTGGGGCACGCGTACGGGACGCAGATCCTGCTCGACGCGTTGGCGAGCGTCGCCTTCGCCGTCTTCTCCATACCGTTCACCGTCCCGCTCATGGAGGGCTGGAAGGATGTCTACAAGGCGCTCTACGCGATACCCTACGCCCTGCTTTACTTCCCGATATTCACCGTGGTGTCGACGTACGGTTTCATCATCGGCCTGGCGAAATACAAGCGGCTCGAGAAGGCCAAGCGCGCCTGGTAAGCTTAAATAGCACGTTCAGCGGAGAACACTCATGGTCTTCGTGGAAGCGGTGCTGTTCGTCGTGGGGCTCGCACTGCTCTTGCAGGGGAGCGATTTTTTCGTGGAGGCGGCAAGCGACATCGCTACGCGTCTTGGCGTGTCGGAGTTCTTCATCGGACTGACCGTCGTGGCCATCGGCACGAGCATCCCCGAGCTCGCGGCGAGCATGACCGCGGCGGCGAGCAACGCGAGCGCATTGGTGGTGGGGAGCATCATCGGCAGCAACATCGCGAACATCGGGCTTGTCGTCGGTATCGGCGCGATCGCGATGGCCATCAAGACCGACCGGCGCATGCTCGTGCGCGACGGGGCGATCATGCTGCTCGCGACCGGTCTGTTCTACATCGTCGCTCTCGACACGCGCATCACGCGCATCGAAGCGGGGATACTGCTATTGGTGTACTTCGCGTACCTCCTATTCTTGCTCAACGAGAACCCCAAGACCGAGGAGCGCGTCTCGCACATCGGATCGTTCGTGCGCTACTTCGTCGAGCTGCGCTACCTGCGCGACATCCAAGAGCGCGCCGTCCACGCCTTCAACGGCAAGAAGCACATTGACCGGGTCATGCTCCGCGACGGGGCCATCCTGGTCCTCTCGCTCGCCGCGATCATCTTCGGGGCGCGCGCGATGGTGCGCGAGGCGATCTACTTCGCCACGACGTTCGGCGTCGCGCAACAGCTCATCGGCATCACCGTCGTCGCGATCGGCACGAGCGTGCCGGAGCTCGCGGTCACGTTCTCCGCGGCGAGGAAGCATCTCGGCAATATCGCTCTGGGCAACGTGATCGGCAGCAACATCGCCAACGTCTTGCTCGTCGCGGGAGGAGCCGCGCTCGTGCATCCGCTCGTCGTGTCGACAGCGACGCTCGCATTCAGCATCCCGTTCGCGATATTCATCAGCCTCGTGCTCCTCTTGTTCCTGCGCACGAGCTGGAGGGTGCAGCGATCCGAAGGGGTGGCGCTCGTGTTCGTCTACGCGGCGTTCATCGCGCTGCTCGTCTTCCGGCCGGCGCTCGTCGGCTAGGTGAAGGCCGCTCCCTGGACTTGCATCCACGCGACGAACAGGAGCCAGCAGGCGAAGAGCAGGACCGCGAATACCGCGGTGGTGATGGCGACGACCGCGATGGAACGTCCCGTGCTCAGCTTCTCCACCTCCTTGACCGCGAACACGCCCACGACGAGCTGGTACAGGAGCGGCAGCCAGCCGATGATGGGGATGAAGGAGAGAACGCGCAGAGCGGTCGCGTAGCCGCGGGCGCGGAGCAGGCCGCGCACGCTCCCCCTGCCGCCGAAGCTGACCGCGAGCAGGTGGTACACGCCGCTCACCGCCCACAAAGAAACGACCGCGCCGATCGAGAACAGCACGCCAAGAATGAAGAGATTATAGAGCAGCCCGACAGCGGAGATGCCGTACCAGCGCGAAGCGGGGGACAGATCGCCGATGAAGAGGGACAACGCGACGGCCACGAGCATGGAGACGACGGCGATCCATGTCGCGATAGTGGTGCTCCGGGGCCGCTTGGACAGACGGCGCATCGTCTTCTTGTCGAGGGCGAGCACGCGGAAGATGTCCTTGAAGAGCATTCGCGTGCCCCGGAGACCGCAGCATAAAAAGCTATTGCTGCGGGACCTCGCAGCGCTCGGACGTCGCGTTCCAATAGAGGGCGAAGAGCAGTATCCCGATGCTCAGGATGGACAGCTCGATGCCGCCGAAGGGGAGGAAACCGACCCCTGCGGTGAGGCCGAGCAACGGGAGGATGCCGGTGGCGCACGACGGGCAGCCCGTGAGGGTGAGCCCCAAGAGGCTGCCCAGGCCGACCGTTCCCGCTCCGCGCACCCGCACGGCGCGCGCGACGATGAGCGCGACGTTGATACCAGTCAATACGCCCACGATCGCGACAAAGACGGTCACGTACGAGGCTTGGCCGGTGAAGATGCCCACGATCAATCCACCGAGGACGTGCAGGGCGTATGAAGCGTCGCCGGAGAGCATCGCGTTCCAGATGAAGGAGATGTTCGGAGCGAGCCCGACGAGCAGGAAGAAGACGACGGCGATCGCGGCGGCGATGAGCGATTGCCGCCAGCCCAGCTGCGCGCGCACGAAGCGCACGGTCTCCTTGACGTTCTCCGTGAAGCGCATGGTCCTCTCGTGCGATAAGATGCTTTACATATAGTATGTTAAAGAAGAAAAAAAGAAAGGTTGGCGCTCAGCTGCTGAGCGCCTGGTCGATGGCCGAGGTGAAGACCGAGGTCGGCTGCGCGCCCACGATCTTCTTGCCGTTGACGAAGAAGGTCGGCGTGCCTTGCACACCGGCCGCCTGTCCTGCGGCCTCGTCCGCCATCACCGTCTTCTTGACCGAACCATTAGTGTCGGCGTAGCACTTGTCGAACGCCGTGCCGCTCATGCCCGCCTGGATGGCCCAGGTGCGCAGGTTCGCGTCGGTCAGGCTCTGCTGGTTCGCGAAGATCAGGTCGTGCATCTTCCAGAATGCTGTATTGCCAGCGTTCTCGTAGACGCACTCGGCCGCGATCGCTGCCGGCAAGGCCCGCGGGTGCAGGCTCGTCAGCGGGAAGTCGCGGTACGCGAACAGGATCTTGCCCGTGTCGATGTACTTGCTCTTTATCGTCGGGTAGGTGTTCGTCTCCCATTCCCCGCAGAAGGGGCATTGGAAGTCGCTGAACTCGATGACGGTGACTTTCGCGTTCTTGTTGCCGATGGTTGGATCATTGCCGATCGTCGGCGCCTGCGTCGGAGCTGCCTGTGTAGGCGCGGCTTGCGTCGGCGTCGGAGCGGCGTTGTTCCCGATCGTCGTCCCCTGACCGCCGGTCCACCACAATGTGGCGAAGACGGCGTTGAGGAGCAACGAGACGAGGAGCAATGCGCCCAGAACGATCGTGGCGATCATCCACGGTCTCTCGGCTTTCTTGGTTGCCATAGGGTCGCTGAACGGCGGTCCGCTTAAGAACTTTGCGCGATAAATGCGTCATATATACGCGCTTTGAAACGCTTAATAAAGTTTATTTAACCGTTTCAACGTTTAATGAAGGGTGAATGGGTCAGAACGACAGATGGACCCTGAAGGAGCGGCCCTCGGGGGTGCGACGGACAAGACCCTGCTCCTCGAAGCCAGACAAGACCTGTGAGACGCGGCCCGGGGTGAGGTTGGTGCGATAGGCGAGCGTGGACTGGAGGATGCCGTCCTCCTTCATGACAGCGGACAGCAATGCGCGCTCCCCGGGGGCCATGACCTTGCCGAGCAGTTCGACCTGCTCCTCACGGCTGCGCTGGCGCGCGCGCTCTTTCGCGAGTAGCTCCGCGGTGTCGCGGTGGAAGACGAGGAAGTAGACGCCCATGCTGAGCACGGCGGAGACGAAGCCGACAGCGATATTGCTGTAGGACAAGGACTGGGTCGCTTGCATGCAGCCGGGCGTGTTCGCGACGCAACCCAGCACCTGCGCCTTGTGCGTGAGCGACTCGATCGTCGCGTACAAGATACCGCCGAAAGCGAGCGAGACACCGACAAGCAAGCCCCCCACAGTCCGTTTGGAAACCATCCAACATCAAGATGCGCGTCGCACTTTATGAGTGTTATGGACCAAAGCCTGAAATAGACGTGCGGGACCGGAAACGCATGGCCTGGAACGCGGCGAAATCCCTCATTCTCAACGCCTTTTTTCCGGGAGTTGGAACCCTGCTCGGCGGACGCACCATAACCGGCTCGTTGCAGGTCCTCGGCCTGGTGATGGGCATCGTCGTCATCCTCGCAGGTCACGCAGCACAGAACGTGCTCACAATCGTCTACGGCGTGGCTCTGGTCGTGCTGGTGTGGCTGTGGGCGATCGGGACCGGCGTGCGGATGGTGACAGCTAATGCACGGGCATCGCATTGAGTTCCGCAATACAATGATGATGCAGCTTGCGAGGGACTCGCGTGTACCCGGGAGCAACGCTCATTTTACTGCGAGGAGAGTCAATCCTGCAATGACGGCCCAGATAACCTCCCTCAATCGCCATCACCCGCGCGTGCAACTCTTGCAGAGACGACGAATGAGCGAGCGAAAGCCCACGGAGCGTCGCAACGTATTCCTGCTGACCATCCAGTTGCGCGCTCGCTCGGGAGACAACAATCGGCGCCCGCAGTTCATCCTCGGGCTGGAAGCGATAGACTTCTTCCCCAACGACGGCGAAGCCCTCCCTTGAGACTACAAGGTCTAACCCCCACATGGACGGCAATCAACCACGGTCGCATATATACTTATCGCAAGCGGAGGCTGTTAAGGACAACAGACAGCGACGAGAAGGCCATCGCCGCCGCGGCGACGCCGGGCGAGAGCAAGAGACCGATCGACGGGTACAGGACTCCCGCGGCGAGCGGGATGGCGATGATATTGTATCCGAAGGCCCAGCCGAGGTTCTGCTTGACGATCATCATGGTGCGCCTGGCGTGCGACAATGCTGACGGGACGTCGCGGATGTCGTCGCGCACCAATACAACTTCGCCCGCCTCCCGCGCGGCGTCCGTGCCGCCGCCAAGAGCGATGCCGACGTCGGCCTGCGCCAGGGCGGGAGCGTCGTTGACGCCGTCACCCACCATGGCGACCGCGCGGCGCTTCTGCAGCTTGCGTAGCTCGTCGAGCTTGTCTTTTGGCGAGAGCTTCGCGCGTACGACCGAGACGCCGAGGGTCTTGGCGACCGCGGCGGCGGTCTGCTCGTTGTCGCCCGTGAGCATGACCGTCTGGATGCGTGCGGAAGACAATGCCTTGATGCCATCCTTGGCGGACGGCTTGACGGGGTCTGCGACGCCGATGAGCGCCGCGAGGCTTCCGTCGACAGCGACGACGACAGGCGTGTATCCCTTGTCAGTGAGCGCGGGGATGCGCTCGCGCAGGTCGTAGATGCCCACGCCTTCCTCTTTGATGAAGTCGAGCGAGCCCACAAGCACCTTGCGGCCCTGGACCTTGCCACGCACGCCTTTTCCTTCGACGTTCGTGAAGTCGCGCGGATCGCCATAGCCGATATTCTTAAGCTCGGCGTACTGCACGATGGCCTGTGCGAGCGGATGCTCCGAACCGCTCTCCAGGGACGCGGCGTAGCGGAAGACCGCGGCCTCGCCGAGCTGGTGATACGTGCGGACAAAGACCACTGACGGCTCTCCCTTGGTGAGGGTGCCAGTCTTGTCGAAGGCGACCATGCGCACGTCCGCCGCCTTCTGGATGGCGACGGCGTTGCGGAAGAGGACGCCCTTCTTCGCGGCGGAACCGGTGGAGACCATGATGGCGACGGGCGTCGCCAGGCCGAGGGCGCACGGACAGCTGATGACCAGTACGCTCACACCAAGCATGACGGCAAAAGAGAGCGGGACGTTGAAGGCCAGCAGCCAGAGCAGGAAGGTGAGGACCGCAAGACCGATCACGGCGGGAACAAATACCGCCGCGACCCGGTCGGCGAGCCGCTGGACGGGCGCCTTGCTGCGCTGCGCCTCCTCGACGAGCCGCACGATGCGGGACGCCGCGGTGTCAGAGCCGACGTTCGTGGCCCGCATCAAGAACATGCCAGTCTTGTTGAGCGTTCCCGCGAAGACCTCCTCATGGATGGTGCGCTTGACCGGAACGGACTCGCCGGTGAGCATGCTCTCGTTGATACGCGTTGAGCCGACGGTGATGATGCCGTCGACGGGAATCCGGTCGCCCGGCTTGACCTTGAGGATGTCTCCCTCCTTGATGTCGCTGACGAGCACCTCGGTCTCCTTCTTACCGTCCATGCGGCGGGCTTTTTCCGGAGCGAGATGCAAGAGCGCGTCGAGCTGTCCCTTGGTCGTGCCGCGCGCCTTGGCCTCAAGATACCGTCCGACGAGGATGAAGGCGATGATGAGCGCCGTGCTGTCGAAATACCACGCGCCGCCGGTCAAAAGACCATAGACGCTGTACAGGAAGCTGACCGCGGATCCCAAGGCGATGAGCGTGTCCATGTTCGCGCTCTTCATGCGCAGCGCACCAAGGACTCCCTGACGGTAGATGTCGCGCCCCGCCCAGATCGCCGTGGCGGCGAGCACGAGCTCGACGATACCAATAGCGAGGACGTGCGGAACGGGAACACCGAACAATGGCAGCAACGAGAGGATAAGGAGCGGCAGGGCAGCGCCGGCGGCGAGCCACATGGCACTCTCGGCTCCGGCATGCTCGTGCATGTGGTCGTGCCCTTGCATCTTGCCAGGATCGTGATGCTTCATATCCGCATGGTCAACATGATCGTGCGCCCCTTTGGGCTTCGTCGGATCGTGGATGCTCGCGGAGTAGCCGGTCTTGGCGACCAGGGCGACAAGGTCTTCCTCGGACACTCGCGGGGTGTGCGAGACCTCCGCTGTGGCGCTCGCGTAATGGACGGTCGCGGAATGGATGCCGGCTTGTTTTTCCAAGAAGCCCTGCACGGTGTTCGCGCACGAGGCGCAGTGCATCCCATGGATGTCGAGGAGCGTCTTAGGCATTGGCGGCCTCCAGGTCGAGGATGCTCCACAACGGCTCGACCCGCGCCTCATCGAGAGCGTAGATGCGGTACTGCCCGTCCTTATGGGACCGGACGATGCCGTGGCTCTCGAGCTGCTTGAGCGCGTGGCTGAGCGCGGACTGCTCGATACCGATCTCCTCTGCGAGCGCGGTCACGTTCTTGGGCCCGCGGCGCAGCGCCAGGACCACGGACAAACGATTGGTGTTCCCGAGCGCGCTGAAAAAACCCGCGTGACGCTCACACGCGCAGTGCTCGCACGTGCATCCATCATGATGAGACATATGAAAAAAAATTCATATACAGTTTATATTGTTTACTGTCCCCATCAAGACACATCCTTCACCGCGAGATACGCGTTGCTGCCTCCCGACAGCGTGTAGACCTGTGTGTATCCATCGAGCAGCAGGCGCTGCGCAGCATCCTCGCTCATCGCGCCGCCCTTACAGTACAAGACGACGGGCGCGTCCTTGTCGGGGGCCGCTGCCTCGATGGCGGCGATATCCGTGAACGCGATGTCATCGTCCGTGCCCGGAAGATCCTGCATGCGCGGGACGTGCACGTTGATGACCGTCGCGTCAGGCTGCGCGGCGAGCGCGTCGAACCGGTCGGGCCCGATGCGCGTCGCCTGCGAGGAAGCCACCGCGCTGCAGCCAGCCATCACGACGAGGAGCGCGAGCGCGAACCGGACGCTCAGCAACTCCCCACCTGCTGGGGCAGTGCAGCGAGCGGTGTTGCGCCCGACTGGATGCCGCCCGGAGCCGCTTGCGGTGCGTCCGGCGATGCGGACGTCGTGTGCACGTTGAAGCTTGTCGTCGCGAGCTCGTATGCCTGCACGCCGCTGAAGACGATCAGCACCGCCAGCACGCCGAGCACGATGTATTCGATATGTTTGCGTTTCATCAGCAATCACCCACCTGTTGCGGAAGCGCCGTCGCAGCGCCGTCGCCGCCCGCGATTTGAGTGCCGAGCGAAATCATCTCCTGCGGGAAGAACAACGTCTTCCAGCGATAGACCTCTTGGAGCACCTGGGCGTCGGAGTAGTTCGTGTTGTGTATCAGCCACAGAGCGACGGACTGGAGCGCGGGCGCGTGCTGGCAGCCGCACATGTCCTGCCCTGTCGGCGTGATCTCGTAGGCGCCGATCCCGCAGCAGAACTCGCAGCTGATGCCCTTGGGCTGCGACGCGAGCCGCAGCCAACGGGCGTATCCTTGCGGGTCCTCCGTCTTGACCTCTTCTTTGAGCGCGGGATACGCGTTCGCGAGCTTGACCAAAGAGCCCTCGGGATCGTCGAAGGAGACGCCCATCGCCGCGGCGTAGTCGGGCGTGCCATGGGGCAGCATCGCCTGTTGCACCTCGGCGGGCGTCTTCCCTTGGAGAGCGAAGACCGCGTCTATGCCTTGCGCGGTGCTCTGGATGGAAGCGACGTCGACGCCGGCGAGAACGCTGGCGCCCGATGTCGGGTGGAGCCCCGGCAAGCCGATGCCCCGTTCGCTGAGCAGTACCTGGTTGAACACGAGGAACACCGCGAGGACCGCGGCGGCCCCGATGATCCATGGGACGAGCCAGGGCCCGTCCGTTTCTTTGTGAGCCATGCCCATGGTTTCGTCGGGCCGGACGTTAGTTGTTGGGGCCGAAACAGCAATCCAAAGGGAGCGATAAAAGGTCTATTCCGACTAAAAATAGTTTATTACCGTTCAGAATGAGGATATAATCATGTATAGAAACTCACTTCTCGGGCGATTCTTTCGGCGCGCGCACGAAGACCTTCTTGGTGCTTCCCTTCGTCTCGCGGCTGATGAGCTCGCGCCGCTCGAGCTCGGACAATACCTGGGAGAGCTTGCTCTTGGAGAGGTCGGCACGGTACTTGAGCGTGGCCTGCGTGATGCCCTCCTCGTCGCGCACGATGCGCATGACCTTCGCCTCGTCAGCGTCGAGGGAACGCAGCATGACTGCGAACGCGTCGTCGCCGCGGAGCTTGTCGCCGTAGGTGGATACCTGGAGGAAGAACATCGTGTATATCCCCGTGGCGAGCACGAGCACCGACGGGATGAGCAACGCGATGAGCCAGTCGGTCGCGTCCTGATGGATGCAACCCTCCGAAGTGATGCACTTGCCGCCGAGCGCGACGATCTGGTCGGCGAGGCTCGTGGAATACAGATACGAGAAATACGAGATGAGGCCGAGCGCGAGAGCGAGCACGACCAGCGCTCCACCCACCATCCGTTCGCGACGCATGGACGGGGCGACACGTTCAACGATATAAAGGATTCGTCAGACGGGGTTGCACGTGTTGCCCGCCGAGAAGCCCTGCACGTTCTCGATGGTCGTGTCGAGGATGCGCTGCAACGCCTCCTTGCTGTTGAAGGCGTTGTGGGGAGTGACGATAACGTTGGGGAGATGTATGAGGATGTGTTCGGTGAGCATGCGGTGCAGGTCCACCTCGTTGCGGAACTCGGGAGAGAGAATCTGGCGCTCCTCCTTGATGTGCGACTCCTCCTCGAGCACGTCGAGGCCAGCGGCGAAGATGCGCCCGTCGGTCAATGCGGCGAACAGGGCGTCGCTGTCGACGAGTTTCCCGCGAGCGGTGTTGAGGAGGATGGCTCCATGCTTGATGCGCGAGAGATTGTCCGCGTTGAGCAAGTGGTGGGTGTGCTCGTTGTACGGGCAGTGCAAGGTGATGATATCGCTGTTCCCCAGCAAGTCGTCCAGACCGGTGTAGGTGAAGCCGAGCCTGTCTGAAAGACCGTCCTTGGGGAACGGGTCGTAGGCGAGAACAGGCATCTCGAAGCCGCGCGCGATGCGGATGACGTGCTGGCCGATGTGCCCGGTGCCGATGACGCCGAGCGTGCGTCCTTTCAGGTCGAAGCCCTGCAAGCCCTCACCGTCGAAGCTGCCCGCGCGCACGCGTGCGACAGAGGGAAAGACGCGGCGGCTGATGGTGAGCAGGAGCGCGAAAGTGTGCTCGGCCACAGTGTTCTCGCCATACGTCGGGACGTTGCACACCGTGATGTTCCGCTCCTTGCACGCGTCCAGATCGATGTGGTCGACGCCCGTGCTGCGCGTGCCGACGTAGCGCAGCTTGGGCATCTTGTCGAGGACCGCGCGCGAGACGGACGAGTAGATGAAGACGAGGATGCCCTCGGCGTCGGCCGGAGCGTTCTCCTCATCGAGGGGGCCGTCGATGAAGACGAGGTCCTCCTGCAGGCGCTCGCGCAGATAGTCCTTCTCCCACTCCTCGCACTCGAAGACCACGATACGCATACGCTAATCCGCGGCGTGCGCATTCTTATACGTTTCCTCTATGGACTGTATCGCTTCTAGGCAATGGTGAACGATAGGCTTATGAACGGTCCGCGATTGCCCCGCGCATGCGAAATACGCTCATCCTTATCGCCGCGCTGCTCGTGCTCGCGGCGTGCACCGCGCAAGCGCCAACGCAGCAGACGGGAATCAAGCCGGGAGCGCAGCAGCTGCCTGGGGCGGCACCGGCGACCACTGACGCGTCGAGCGCATCAGGCACGCCGTACCCGAATGGGACGGTCATCAACATCACCGCCTTCCGCTACAGCTACGACCCGGACACGATCACGCTCAAGGGCGGGGATACCTACACGTTCCGCATGACCAGCAAGGACACGCACCACGGCCTGGCCGTGCCGCAGCTCGGCATACAGGTCTCTCCCATCGAGCCGGGACAGTGGATCACCAAGACCTTCACGATACCGAACAATCCAGGGACCTATACGGGCTTCTGCGACGTGTTCTGCGGGCCAGGACACCGCAGCATGAAGATGACGGTCGTCGTGGCGTGAGCTATTCTGCGAGAGCGAAATCGTTAAATACACCACGCCGGAGAGCGACCACTATGCAGTGGGAGGGGGCTCAAAGAGTCTCGCAGAAACACGGATTCTGTACTGATGCTGCTGGAGTGGACGGGGTTGGTGGAAAAGACAGAGAAGCTAGTACGCATCATTGAGCACAACGGTATCGACGAAGAGTTCCAGCCACGAGCGGAACTGAGCATGCAGCGGCTCGTGACCAGGAAGAGACTGGACTATCCCGACGCGAAGCTCACGAAACGGATATTCATGCAATCAGTGCAGGGCCATGCGCAAGCAGGCCACAGCGGATTCTTCAGCAAGCTCCCCGACGAAGACGTGCCCATCAACGAGCACCACGTGTACCCGGACGCGACGATGTGGGACGTCGTCGAGGCGCTCGGCGACACTGCAGAGACGCTCGCATTCACGGACGATGTCATCAGCGGATGGCAAGACTATTTCCTCGAACTCGTGGACGTCCTGCACGCGCACAGGGACATCCTCAGAGACCATAGGCGCAACGGACGGCTCATCGCGCCGGCGCACCCATTACAAGCGAAGTACTTCGGCGCCAAGCCAGGGGACATGGTACTGACCGCGGCGCAGGTGCAAGAATACCTCGGTGGCGTGTATCTGGGAAGCGTCATGGACAGCCACGAATGGCGGCAACGAGCTGAGGAACGCTATGACTCCCTGGAGAGAATGCACAAGGGAGCAACGCTCGCGATCGACACCAAGAAGCTGCAAGCAAAAGGGATCACTATACAGGATCTGAGCCGAGGCGCGTACCGAAAGCCGCTCGGACTCGCAGAAGACGCTTCCGCAGAACAAATCCTCTCTCGGCTCTTCCGCCTCGGGATCGCGAAGAAAGGCGACCGGCACAAGACGACGTCCACGGTGCAGAACCTGTACGTCGAATTGAGCCGGGGATGCGGGACGAGCGATGACACATCGATCATCACCAGCGGGCTGATGCTGACCATGCCCGCCTCTCTCGGAGTCGAGGCTTCCGACCAGATCGACACCCTCGACAAGTTCAGCCTCTACATCGTCAACGGAGGAACGGACGAGGATATCGGCTCGCAAGTACGGCACTTCTATGAGTACCGCATGCAACAGCCGTTCCCCCTGGAGGATGAAGCAGCGCTCGCCCTCATCCGTATCGCGGCGAAGGAATCCGACTACGCATTCAAGGTCTCGAGCTCCCAGCGATACCTGCACGCGATCGACGGGGACGGGAAGAGCGCGTTGTCGCGCCACTTGAGCTTCGTGCGGACCCTGCGAGAGTGCAAGCCCCACGACCTGGGTGGACGAATCGGGTTCTTCCGCGTGGACGGAGAGGACTTCTACGATGACGTGCGACACTCGCTGGAGGTCGCGCTCCAAGAGCGCGTGCTCCAGGACCCGAACGGCATCCTCAACGGGAAGCGCCAGCCGGTCGGCCAGTACGAGCCCGCGCTGCGTCTCGTGAGCTAAAGCTTTTTAAAGCGAATAGGGTTCACACGACCTCTTGGGCTCATAACTCAGCCTGGTAGAGTGACCGGCTCTTAACCGGTATGTCGGGGGTTCGAATCCCTCTGGGCCCATTCTCTCTCACAATTTCAATGGCCTGAAGCTTGCTGGCATGATGTAGCGTTCACTGGACATTCGCGGCAGTCACCATTATAAGCCAGAATAGCTAGCCAAAGCCATGGCTAATTTCCTGGCCCGTAAGAAGAAGACGAAGACAAAGCGTCCTGTGTCATTCAAGACAAAGAAAGGCACCGTCAGCTTCAGGGCACGAAGAAAACCCAAGCGACGCGTCAGGGTGAAGTTCTAGGAGAATCTACCTCCTGGTGCTTGTCCTCCTTAGACTGCTTGCTACAACTGCCAGAGGCTCCTCTCTGATTCTACCGGCTCTTCTTCAGTCGCAGTGATCTCAATGACGTCTACTCGCGGGCCTTGGCCTCCGATTGGACTGCCTGCATAATTGATATCTTGAATTGCCTCCTCAAGATCCTCTCGTGCATCGGAGTTAGTATTCCCAACAAGAACCACCAGTATGACATCATAGTCCTTCATGTATCGACGAATCTGACCTGTGAGGCGGTCAATTTGTGCTTTGGACTTGAGATCCTTCTTGAGCTCAATCCCAACGACCCTGTTTACAGCAATATCGCACAACCCCCTCCCAGATTCCTTTTTCACGACAATCTTATCTTGTGGGCCAAACATCGATTGTTGATTAAGCGCTTTACGAAGAAAATCCGTAAGGGAATCACGATATTGCAGCTCTTTACTTAGCTCGCCTGGATTCCACTGCCTTACAGCCTGCAATACATCGTCAATGATTGATCCAAACACCGTACGTTGTCAGAAGAGCAGCTTTAATTCTTTTGCGATTGAACGCCAAGCCGCAAAATTAGCTCTGTCCACGGGCGAATCGTAGCGCTTATAAGGCAGGGCTCGGTGGCCCCGATATGGCAGAACCGGTGAGCGCCCAGGCAGTCATGCAGATCGCGCACTGGCTGCCTTGGGTCTTGTCGCTCAATCCCTGGTTGTTCTTCGCGCTCATGCTCGTCGCGGCCGCCGTCGCGGCGCAAGCAGTCGTCCTGCTGCTGCGGCTTCTGACGAAACTGGTGACCGCGCGCACGAAGACCAACATCGACGACATCATCATCCGCAACGTGCACCAGCCCGTCGCGTGGGTCATCTTCAGCGCATTGCTGTACGTGGCCGTCGCGCCGTTGCCGTTGGCGAACGGCCTTGCCGTGTTCGTGAACGAAGTACTGCTCACGGCAAACATCCTTGCGCTCGGCTTTCTCGCGCACCGCGTGGTGCGCGCCGTCTTCACCATCTGGCGACAGGAGTTCGCCACACGCACAGAGACGACGCTCGACGACACCATGCTACCCATATTGAGCAAGTTCAGCATCGTGACGGTCTGGGCCGTAGCGGCGATCATCGCCCTAGGAGCGTGGGGCGTGCAGATAGGACCGTTCCTCGCGGGCCTGGGCATCGCGGGACTCGCCGTGGGACTGGCGTTGCAAGGGACGCTGTCCAACATCTTCGGCGGGGTGTCATTGGCGTTCGACCACGCCTACAAGGTGGGCGACAAGGTCAAGCTCGCCGACGGGACGGTCGGCGTGGTGCACGATATCTCGCTTCGCAGCACGCAGGTGCGCACGTACGACGGCGACCTGGTCATGGTGCCGAACGGCAAGATCGCAGCCGACAACATCTACACCTACGCGCAGCCCGCAAAGCAGAGCCGCGGTTCTGTGGAGTTCGGCGTGGTGTACGGCGCGGACGTGGAGAAGGTCAAGAAGCTGGTCCTGAAGACGCTCAAGGGGATCGAGAAGGTCTTGGACGATCCCGAGCCGGCCGTGTGGTTCATCGACATGGGCGCGTACGCATTGAACATGCGCGCGTACTTCTGGCTCGCCGACTACAACGACGTGTGGGTGACCGAGCGCGAAGCGACCGGACGCATCTACGAAGCGCTCAACAAGGCGGGCATCGGCATCCCGTTCCCGACCCAGACCGTGCACGTCAAGAAATGAACGAGAGTTCGGAGGAGAGAAAATGAAGATCACACGAAACGATACGATACAAGAGAACGACGGACCCAGCGATTGGTTCACCGGAGAAGTCAAGGTCAAGATGCTGTTCGCCGCAGAGGACCCCGCAAGAGGCGCGGGAGCGAGCGTGGCATTCTCGCCGAAAGCACGGACAGCATGGCACACCCACCCCCTCGGACAGACCCTCATCATCACAGAAGGGCACGGTCTTGTGCAGCGCTGGGGAGGACCGATCGAGAGGATCGAACCCGGGGACGTGGTCTGGTTCCCGCCCGGAGAGAAGCACTGGCACGGAGCGGCGTCGGACAGCGCGATGACGCACATCGCGATCCAGGAACGGCTCGACGGCAAGTCGGTCGACTGGCTCGAGCACGTGACCGACGAGCAATACGGCGCGAAAGAGTGAAGCGCCGACAACAGCTGTTCAGCGACCGTACAGGCAGAACCCAGCAAGGGACAACGAAGCGGGTTCAGCCATGCGTGAAGGGGACCGGTCCGCTCCAGCGACCGTCCTCTTTCTCACGAAGATAGATAGTGTCGATGGGGAACTCCGTTCCAACAAGCCCGCCGAGGCGTTCCATCCGATCATCCACCGGGCCCGCGACGATGTGCGGACGGTACCTGTCAAAGAAGACGATGTTCGAGAAGCTCCCTGCGATGAGCAGGTGAAGCGCCAGCCGCTGCCGCCAGGCATGCAGGTCCTCACCTTCAAGCGTGAGCGCCGCCAAGTCCTCGCGCGGTCCGAAACGCTCGACGCCAGTTATGCGCGCGCGTACGGGAAGCTCTTGCACATGCTCCCCTAGGATAGAACGCACTTCGTGAGGGGTTGAGACGAGATACGGTTGGCGCAGGAGCGTGATATGAAAACCGATGCCATCCGGCGTATAGCCGAGCGCGCCCAACTGGCCCCCCAACGGAGGTGCCGTGTATACCAGGAAATCCGCCTCCTCGTCCAGGACGCTCCGTGCCAAGGGACCGCTGCATGGATTGATGCGCATATGGATGGAGAACGACGCGTCCTATATGAAACTACACTCCGACGCCGATGCTCGCCAAATAGCCCGTGACGCCGTTGAAGATGAACTGCGCCGCGATGACGAGCACGATGAGGCCGAGGATGCGCTCTGCGATGTTCGCGCCGTTCTCGCCGAGCACGTTGCTCAGAACGCTCGAGAAGCGCAGGAACAGCCAGCTCACGATGGCGACGAGCACGATGGCGACACCGATGAAGACGTACGACGAGAGGGACGCCGATTGGGCGAGGACGAGCGTGGCGGCCATGGAGCCGGGGCCCGCCAATAGCGGGATGGCCACAGGGATGATGGCCACGTCATTCGAGGGTTTTTCCATGCCCTTGTAGAAGTCCTTGGAGAGCATGGAAAAGGCGATCTTGCCGAGGTACAGTCCGCCGGCAACGCGGAAGGCGTAGATGGTCACGCTGAAGAAATGCATGAGGGCCTGGCCGAGGACCAAGAAGATGAGGAGCGTGACCGCGAACGCTATTGCCGCGGTGTAGGCGAGGCGGTACTTGCGCTTTTTCGCCTCGTGCGCGGTGAGCCCGTCGAAGACGAAGGCAGCGCTGATCGGATTGACGATGGGAAACAGCGTTCCGAAGGCGACGAGGATCTCGGCGATCATGCCTCGTTCCCGGAGAGGTTGTTTTTAAGGGTTGGGGAGCTGAAAAATTTCTCACGCGGTCGCAAAATATTCGACCGGACAGACACGGGCGCAAGGGTTAGAAGCGAGTGCAGCATCGACCCTTTATGAGCTTTCGCTTGCGGTTCGAACCTGGCGTCCAGCGAGCGTTCCTCATGGAGGCACGAGAAAGGCTCGAAGGGAGCTGGAAGGACCTGGCGGAATCCATCGGCGTGGACGCCGGGTCTATGCAGGAGTGGAAAGAGGAGCGGCAGCCCTTGCCGGAGATTGCGTACCAGCGGCTCAAATGGGACCGCAGCTATGATGCGTATATCCAGGAGGTGCTACGAGCGGCAGGCACGCAACGGCACCTGCGGATGCCGGAGAAGTCCGCGGAGCTCGCGGAGTTCATGGGAGCGATCATGGGGGACGGGAACATCAGCCGCATCCGTGGCAAACCGAAGGTCGTCTGCTACGAGGTCAGAATCGCGGGGCACGGCGAGCTCGATTACGACTATCTCAAACGCCATCTCGGAGGTATTGCGTCACGGCTGTTCGGTCTTGCAGGCAAGATGCGGTTCCACCACAGCAAGGATCACAACTGCGTATACCTGACTTTCTCGAGCAAGGATCTCGTGGAATTCCTCGAGCAGATGGGCGCGCCCGTCGGCAACAAGATGGAACAATTTCTCGAGATACCTGACTGGGTGATCGCGGAGGATGCATTCCTCCGCGCGTACATCCGCGGCCTCTTCGACACGGACGGGAGCGTCTTCCGCATGTCCAACAAAGACCCACAACTATTGCGGATTGGCTTAACATCGTACAACCACAGCCTGATATACGATGTTCGGGCAGCGCTGCGCAATCTCGGATTCCACCCGTCAAAACCGACGAATCATGAGCGCAGGATCTATCTCTCGCGGAAAGCGGACGTACGAAAGTATTTAAAAGAAATCGGGTTCGCCAATGACAAGCACAAGCGAAGGCTTGCGCAGTTCACAGCCCCGTAGTGTAGAGGCCAAATAGTCGTGCCTTCAATGGACACTAGGTAAATCATCTTCGGCCCTGGACCGAAGGACCGCGGTTCGAATCCGCGCGGGGCTATTTTTCGAAAGCCATTTCAATAGACTATGCGGACAGAAAGCCCGTGATAACGATCGGCGGCTCGTTGACCGTCGTGCTCGCGTGCTGGATCGTCATGGGACTCTACTGGGCGGTATCGGCGATCTTCGCCAAGAAGGCCGTCACCAAGCGGGACTGGCGGATCGCCATCCTCTGGCGGGTCGTGCTCATCGCGGCTGTCATCGTCTTCGTCGCTTCGGACAAGTCCGGCGCGATCGCGTTTTTCGACGCGGTCCTGAGCAGCGCATACGCATCGCCCATCGTCGGCTCCATACTCACCGTGATCGGTGTTATCGGGGCGTTGTGGTCGCGCACCGTGCTCGGAAGGAACTGGAGCGGCTATGCGACCTACAAGGAAGGGCACGAACTGGTGACGAGCGGTCCGTACCGCATCGTGCGCCACCCGATGTACCTGAGCATCATCCTGATGCTCATCGGCACCATCGTGTACTACGGCTCGCTTCTCATCCTCGTGGCGCTCGTCGGTTTCACCATCATGTTCGTGCGGCGCATCCACAAGGAGGACGCGTACATGCAGCAGCTCTTCGGCAAGCGTTTCGAGAGGTACGCGCAAAGCACTCGCGCATTGATCCCGTGGGTGTGGTGAGGCGCTCAGCGACCATCGACAGGAAGTCGTTTCTCCCGGTTCCAATACCAGTCGGCATAGAACAGCCCCGAGACGAGGAACGCGGGCCCCGCTATCAGGAACATCCAGCCGAACATGTACGGCTCGAAGCTGCCGGCGAGAAAGACGATGTACGAGAAGCCGGCGATGAGGAATCCGAAGGCACCGATCACGGGTCGCTTCCAGGCGAGCACGACCACCGCGAGCAATACTAGGTCGGGGATGTTGTGGATGAGGAGGGCGAGCACCGCTTCCCAACCAGTGGCGGTCGAGAAGACGTCGAAGGAGAACAAGGCGAGAAAGCCCACGAAGAGCAGCGCGAGGATGCGCGGCGTCCAGAACAGCCAGGGCTTTTCCATGCGGGATACATGTATCCGCTCCAAATAAGCCTGTCGCCTCGCCCGTATGTGCAACACAAGCACCTATATAGTCGCTGCAGGGAGAAAAACCGATGGGTGAGAAGATCGGATTCTGGTCCGCCACCGCCATCGGCATCGGCGGCATGGTCGGCGGAGGCATCTTCGCAGTATTGGGCCTCGCAGCAGGACTCGGCCACGGCGGGACGCCCGTCGCGTTCCTGGTCGCAGGGCTTGTCGCTCTCATCACCTCGTACTCGTACGCGCATCTTTCCGTGAAATACCCGTCAGAGGGCGGGACGGTCGCGTTCCTCAACCGCGCCTTCGGCAAAGGACCACTCACGGGCGGGCTCAACGTATTGCTCTTCTTGAGCTATGTCGTCATGCTCTCGCTCTACGCCTACGCGCTGGGAAGCTACGGGAGCGCATTCCTCCCGGAAGCGTACCGGGCGTTCGGAAAGCACCTCATCATCACGGGGAGCGTGCTCGCGCTCATGCTCGTGAACGTCCTGCAGGCCAACGTCGTCGGACACGTGGAGAAGATCATCGTGGGATTCAAGCTCACCATACTCTCCTTGTTCATCGTCGTGGGCATCTGGGGGGTGCACACGGCCAAGCTCGCCGTCTCGAACTGGCCGTCGACGACGATGCTCCTCGCCGGGGGCATGATCATCTTCTTGGCGTACGAGGGATTCGAGCTCATCGCGAACACCGCCAAAGACATCAAGGACCCGTCGAAGACGCTCCCACGCGCATACTACGCGTCGGTCATCAGCGTCATCGTCTTGTACGTGCTCATCGCGGCCATCACTGTCGGCACGCTCAGCCCATCAGCGATCGCCGCGGCGAAAGACTACGCGCTCGCGGCGGTCGCGCAGGGATTCCTCGGACAGACCGGCTTCATCCTCATCGGCATCGCCGCCATCCTCTCCACGGCGTCCGCGATCAACGCGACATTGTACGGGGCGTGCCGGATCAGCTACACCATCGCGAAGGACGGCCAGCTCCCACACGACCTGCAACGCAAGGTCTGGAAGCGACCCATCGAGGGATTGTTCATCTCGACTGCCGTGACGATCATCGTCGCGAACTTCTTCAACCTCTCGCGCATCTCCTTGATGGGAAGCGCGGGCTTTCTCATCGTTTTCGCCGCGGTGAACTGGGCGAACGCGCGGCTCGCGCACGAGACTGGCAGCCGCCGGTGGGTCGCGATCACCGGGGCGCTGCTGTGCCTTGCCGCCTTCGGCTCGCTCACGTGGTATGTCGTGAACAACAGCCCTGGCGAACTGTGGTTCCTCGGAGGATTGGTGGCGGTATCGTTCCTCATCGAGCTCACCTACCGCTCCTTCGGACGCGGCCTTGTGTCGAGCAAGCCGGGCGCGCTGCAGCGCGAATGAAAGCGTAGTACGTACTGCGACAGATATTCCGCAAGATGGGCGAAAAGCAGATGAAGCGGAACGAACTCCACCACGGTATGGGGGACGACCCAGAAAAGCTAGCTGCCACCTTGCTGGACACGCCATTCGAACGGCTGGCCGGAGGCCGTAGCCGCTGGACGTATGCGGATACTGATCGCGTCGCGACCATCGGACACGAGGACTTCTGTGTGCGGGCCGCAGTAGCGAGCATTCTGAGCGCGAACGGAATCCCGACGCCCAAGGTAGTCGCATACGGAGAACGTGACGGTCTCGGATTCCTCGTCACGACGAGAGTGGATGGCGCATTGATCCCCGAAGGAACGTCGCCGACCAGAAACGAGCAATACGCGGCAGGAGAACTCCTTCGACGCATCCATGGGGTTGCTGTGCAGGGGTATGGACCATTGAACGCGCGTCTTATCGGCCGGCAGCGCACATGGGAAGAAGCGTTCCAAGCGTATCGCACGGACTCGATCGAAACAGTACGGCAATCGGGGCATGACGAGATCGCCGACGAGCTCGGAGTTGCCACGGAACGCCCCGTCCAGCCCTGGACGAGTACGTTGCTTCACGGGGACTATCACATCCGTAATATCCTGTTCAACCACGAAAATCCAGCGATCATCGATCTTGAGCGCGTCATGGCAGGGCACCCGGCATGGGACGTGGCGTACTATCAACACACCTCCGGCGGCACGGACAAATATTTTTCCCTCGGCTATGGAACGATGCCCGCAGAAGAACAGGTGCTCATGTGCGCTGCGGTCCTCTGGGGAAAGAAGCTCGGCGTGCAGACACGCACACGTCCTGAGCTAGCTCGCCGGACAAGAAGCGTTCTCCTGGGGATACTTGAGCGGCTCAGGACGTAGGCACATTAAGGGAAACGCATACGACACCCTCCCGACCATCGTCGAGAAGGAAGTGCGAAATCGCGCCGTGATCCACGCGCAGCCTAAATATCGCGCGCTCGATGGATAGATCGAGGAGCACGGAGAACAGGACCTTGAGGAACGCTCCATGGGAGACCACGACTACATCCCCATCAGTCGCTCGAAGCGCATCCAGGAAAGCGCGGGCACGACGCTCGACATCGAGGAGGCTCTCCCCGCCGGGCGGTCGTCGGGAGAGCACGTCCGACCCCAGCGATTCCCATTCCGCATCCGTCACGTGACGGCCTTCCCACTCCCCGCCTTCCTTTTCGCGCGCGAGAGCGGAATCGACGAGCGGGATCCCTAATGAATCGCTGATTGCACGCGCCGCGTTACGACAGCGCGGAAGAGGACTTGTGAAAACGCGGTCGATTTTTCGGCCGGAGCACCAATCAACGAGCGCCACGGATTGCTCGCGGCCACTAGGAGAAAGATGCTCCTGATGAGAACGCTGGAGCACACGTTTCTTGTTGTCGACCGTTTCCGGATGCCTGACGAAATAGACGTGGCGCATCGATGATTAGGGGGTCCTTGCTGGACCTTAAATCTGTCTGTTTGCTGCCTTAGCACCACCCGACAGGGCGGCACGCGCCACCTTGGTGTACCGGCTTTCAAGTGCCGGATTGTTCGCGATGTAGCGTAGCGTGGAGGGACTGACGCGCGCATGACGCCCGATGACCCGGAGGAGGTACCTATTCGCCGGCGCGGACGCGACTCGCGCGAGGCGGTCAAGAATACCGGAACTGCACAGAGGACTCGCGAGGATAGACCCGATGACCGCCCACTCGGAGCTTTGACAGAGCTGTTCCGCTAGGCGCTCGAATCCTTCCGCGTCGCCCGCTCGACTGCAACCCCACAGTGCCGCGATCTGCACCAGTCGGTCGTCGGTGAGGTCTACATCGGCATATGAGCCATCAAGCGCTGCGCGAATCCTCGGAATCGGGGCTCCCGCCCGCCTCAGAGAAGCGGTCAGCGCAACATCAGCAGCACGCCGGAATACGTCGCCTCCACCTCGTTCTTCATGTTCGAGCCTTTGCGGAATTCGCCCTCGTACGCCTGCATCTGGCCGCCGAGAGTGGTCAATACCCCGCCCGAGACGCGGTAGACGACCTTGTACTGGACAGGAGCCGCCTGCGACGACGGCGTAGGCTGCGTGACGGTCTTGGGCGTGGAGGCTGGAGCGAAAAGACCGTTATCCACATGGAATACCGCGACGGCCACGAAGGCGACGACGAGCAAGGCGACTACGATGAAGACGATGAGTCCGAGATGGCCCTTGCGCTTCTCGGGGGGAGCCGTTTCTGGAACCGGTGCGGCTTCCGTTGCTGCCTGTTCCTGCGCGACGGGCTGCGCATCCGTCGATACGTCCATAATAGGACCTTTCCCGGATGGGGGAGTTATAAATGTTCGTCTTTACGTCGAAAGCGCGACAAGAGCCTATCCTCCGCGAAAACCCGTCGCTACCACGTACATCTCCTTGCTCGAGCTGCGCGAAGTCGGCGGCTTGGTCGTCTTCACGAAGGAGAAGTGCGGCCTGACGTGCGATAAGAACTCCTCGAAGTCCGGCCCCTGGAAGATCTTGCACACGAAGTTGCCGCCCGGGCGCAGACGCTGTTTCGCGATCTCCAAGACGCGCTCGGAGAGCAGGTAGGACAGGTACTGGTCGCGGGCGTTGCCAGCCGTGTTCACCATAGCGTCGGACAAGACGACGTCCGCAGCGGGCAGCCGCTCGAGGACGCTGTCGTCGAACAAATCGCCCTGGATGAAGGTGACGTTATCGACAGGAAGTTGCGGCTTGAGGTCCACGGCGGTCACCGGAGCGTATCGCGCGGCGACAAGGCTCCAACCCCCAGGCCAGCTGCCGAGATCAAGGATGCCCCTCGCCTTGGAGAGCAGGCTGTACTTCTTGTCGAGCTCCTTGAGCTTGTAGGCGCTGCGCGCGCGGAGTCCCTCACGCTTGGCCCGGTCGGTCGCTTTGCGGCTGCGCATACGCCAGAGAATCCTGCACGCTTCTTGAAACTACCGCGCGATACAGTTAAATCGACCGGTAACATCCCCTCCAAAGTGGTACTCAATCCCGGACTGCGCTCCAAAAAGGCGCACGAGCTGCTCTATTGCCTCGAACCCCTGCTCTCGCAGCAGCCATACACAGGCAGGAGGATCATGTGGAACGTTATCCACCGGACATCGACGGATTTCGACCTCATCCTGCAAGAGCGGTTCAGGAACACCACCTATCAGGCTCTGTGGCAGTACCGGTTCGATCTGGACCTCACCGAAGAAACCGATCTCTGGGACGCGCTCACGATCACCGTGCACACGGGACGCGAGGCGATCTTCGCCCAGTACACCCACCTGGACAGCGACCAGCATTATGAGAAGCTCGAAGCGCGCGTCGGGACGAGCCGCCTGCGCCCGATCAGCCACGCGCAAGACCTGACGCCCGCCAGCGTGCGCAATTCCGTGCGCATCCCGTCGATCCGCCATGCATTCGACCATTGGATGTCGGATGACGCGGTCGACGAGCGTATCAATGGCTGGGTGTCGCATCTGAGCGCATACGCCAGACGAGGACAGACGGCGTACTTACTTGCGCTCGAACGACGGTAAAGAAACCAACGCTTAAATACCGACCTTCGCTCCGAAATACGGTACGTCTTCTCCAGGACTTCCGCAGACAATGAGATTCACAGACATCCCCCTCCAACAACCGCTGCAGCAAGCCGTCGCAGAACAGGGCTACACGGAGCCCACACCCATACAAGAACGAGCCATAGAACCAATCCTCGACCGAAAAGACCTCATGGGCATCGCCCAGACGGGCACGGGAAAGACTGCCGCGTTCAGCCTGCCATTGCTCCAGAACCTGCTGCCGCGCTTCCAACCACTGCCGGGAAAGCCGCGCGCGCTGATACTCGCGCCGACACGAGAGCTCGCCGCGCAGATCGGCAGCGCCATCAAGGACTACGGAAAGCACCTGCGCTTCACGCACACCGTCATCTTCGGCGGCGTGGGACAGCACCAACAGGTGCAGGCGCTGCGCAAGGGCGTGGATATCCTCGTCGCGACGCCGGGGCGCCTGCTCGACCTCATGGGGCAAGGGCACGTGCACCTCGACAGGGTCGAGATATTCGTGCTCGACGAGGCCGACCGCATGCTCGACATGGGATTCATCCACGACGTGCGGCGAGTCATCAAGGAACTGCCGCGCAAGAAACAATCATTGTTCTTCTCCGCGACAATGTCGAGGCAGGTCTCGCAGCTCGCCAAGACACTACTCCACAATCCCGTCCGCGTCGAGGTCACGCCGCAAGCCACCACCGTCGAGCGTATCGAGCAGCGCGTGCTCTACGTGGACACCAAGGACAAGAACGACCTCTTGCTCGAGCTGCTGGATAGCGAGCACCTCGACAAGGTCCTGGTCTTCACGCGCACCAAGCACCGCGCGAACAAGCTCGCGCAGCTCCTCTCCAAGCACGGCATCCGCTCGAGCGCTATACACGGCAACAAGAGCCAGACCGCGCGCACCAACGCGCTCAAGGGCTTCCGGGAGGGCAGGATCCGTGTGCTCGTCGCGACGGACATCGCCGCGCGCGGCATCGACGTCGAGGACATCAGCCACGTCATCAACTACGAGATCCCCAACGAGCCGGAGACGTACGTGCACCGCATCGGACGCACAGCCCGCGCGGGGGCCGAAGGGACCGCCTACTCATTGTGCGCCGCCGAGGAACGCGACCAATTGCGGCAGATCGAGAAGCTCATCGGGCAAGAAGTGCCCAGCCTGCAGCACAAGCGCCACTCCCAGAAGGCCATGGACGCCCGCGGTGCGGCGGCGAAACCCAAGCAGCGCCAACATCGCGGCAACCCGAAAGCGCGCTACAGCCGCCGAAGACGCTAGATAAAGCGATTACGGCCAGACGAGCGCCGCGACACGCAGCTTTATATACCCAAGGGTCCTCCCCGGCATACCATCAACGTACCGTAACCGTTCACGATTCTTCGTACCAGTTACCGAGTACCGTTCGAGGAGGAACAACATGAAAACCGGAACAGTGAAATTCTTCTACAGCACGAAGAACTTCGGATTCGTCAAGGAAGACGACAATGAAGGAGTCGAGTACTTCTTCCACGGCAGCACCGTCCAAGGACCCGCCGTCAGCGACGGCGACAAGGTCTCGTTCGAGACCGAGCAGTCCGACCGCGGTCCACGCGCGGTGAACGTCAAGAAGGCGGACGCCGAGTAAGAGCGGCGCAAGCCGCCCATTTTCTTTTTCATTTCTTTCCACAACACCTAAATTCTGATGCCGTCTCGCGCTGGTATGCGATCCGCCAGGCCATGCAGATGGCGTTTGTACTCTACCGTATTCGCGGCAGGAGTCGCGCTCGGAGCCATCGGAACAACGCTCGTCCGACCGCGCGTGGAAGGGCGTATCGTGGCGCGTATCCCCTTCGAGAACTACACCATCACATTGACGCAACAGGCGTTCGACCCGCACAGCATCCAGGACACCGCTGGAAAGCACCTGCGGATGCGTTCGAACGAGGTGGACGTCGCGTTCCGCGACGGACGCGACATCCGTTGCTATCGGAGCGCTGCATTCCCGTTCTTCTCCGACTCGATCCCCGAGGATTATGACCGGGTGGACTTCAGTTATACGAGCAGCGCCCACGGCAAGCAGACCATCGAAGTCACGCCCGATATCGCGCTGAGAGAAATGGTCGAGCAGCCGTATCTGCGATGGGAAAGCATGTGCGAAGAAGGGGTCAATCTCCTGGGCAAGATCAGCAAGGAGCTTCTAAAATAGAAAAAAAAAGAAAATGCGGTCTTAATGCTTACCAGTGCCGGAAGCGAAGTGCGCGTTCGGCGGCGTCTTCAGCAATCCCGTCGCATTCCCGATGCCCTTACCGGGGACGCTGTTGTTGAGCAGGATCGCAGCGCGCGTCGTGCTGTTCGTCTCATTTTCTCCCGTCTGATTGCCAGTGGTGTTTCCACCGGTCGAATTCTCGACCATGCCGGTCTCCGGGATGCCCGTCGTGTTCATCGTCGAACCGTTGATGTTGAAGCGGGTCCAGTTGAAAGCGTAGGGATACGTGCCGTTCTGAAGCGTGCCGAACACTGAGCGCACCTCCACATACTGATATGCGTTTATCGTGTACGCTTCCGACGCGTTGGTGAGGCACAGATACGGGTAGAGATCCTGGAATGACGGATTGAAATTGTAGATGCTGCTAGATTGGCTTGTGTCTCCGTCGGAGCGGATCTCGTAGCATTCCTGGATATGCATAGGATTGACGAACTTCAACGTGAGCCAGTTCGATGCGGAGCCCACGGTGAGCGTGATAGGGTTGTCCGTCCCCAATGGTATCTGATAGACGTATTGATGGCCCTGTTGCATGTTCAGCTGGTTCGTGCTCGGAAAGATGTACGCGCCCGCGGCGGCAGCCATGCCGAGCAGGAGAGCGACACCGATGAGACCTTTCATGAATCGCATATTGTATTCCCCCAAGGCGCGGCCTGCGGCCACGCCAGAGAAGGGCATTCCGGAATGCTATAAATATCCTGCGTCGGCAACCAGAGGTTCAGAGAAACTATAAAGCGGAGCGAGCCCCGAGCAGGCATGGCCACTGTCCTGCGACGGCTCCGTGATTGGTTCTTGCACGCGAACACGCTCCAGAAGGCGTTCTTCATCCTCGCGACCGCGGCGGTGCTCATCGTCATCGCCGAGACGGTCTTCTTCCTCGTGATCGGCTACCAGAGCCTGCAGACCGGGCTGACGATATACCTCTCTCCGGACGCGCAGACGTTGAGCGTCGCGCACGGGCAGAACACGACGCTCTCGTTCAGCCTCGGAGCGCGCGACGCGCCCTTGTGCGTGGCGACCTGCGACTGGCGCGTGACGGACCTGACGACACGAACGACAGTCAGGCACGGGACGCTCACGCCAAGAAGCAACCCGCAGACCCTCGGCACGACGATCGGGGCGCGCGGTAACAGCACCGGGACCGACGCGTACCAGATCGTCGTGGAGTGCCGCAACACGCAGGCGCTGCGCTGCCAACGCAAGAACGAGACGCAGGACGCGTCCGCGACGGTGCTCGTCACCACCACCTACAGCCCAGCGGAGAGAGCGGCCGCGGACGCCTACGCAATGAAAGCTCCCGGAGCGTTCGCGAACATGGCGAAGGACGCCGGAGCCTTGCTGCCCGTCACACACGTGAACGACCCGCGGGCGGCCACGGTCCGCGCCGACGCGGAGCGCCAGGCAGCCATGATCAGCGCATTGGCGGAGAACATCACCGCCGCCGTGCGCGCAGACGATCCCGTCACCGCAGAACGGCTCCTCACGGAAGGGACTTCCGTGGACGCGGCGAGCGCGTACGAAAGACTGGTGGTCGAGGAGCGCAACGCGACAAGGCCCTATGACGAACTGCTCGCCCGCAACGACACCATCGCCGGACTGCTCGCGGCGGGCGACGCACCGACAGGGGCGCTCGCAACGGCACGCACGGCCTGGGGAGACTTCCCCGACGCGTCGCCCGCGAGCTCGGCGGAAGCGTTCTCCGGAGCGCTGCGCGCCGTCGACGCCGCGAACCAGACACCGAGCATCCTGCTCGCCGACCAGGGGAGCGCGCTCCTGCGCGGGGATCTCCTCGCGGCGTGCACGCTCAAGAGCACGACGTGTCCCGCTTCGATGCAGAACGTCACCGACGCGGCCCAGGCCGCGCAGAGGCTGCGCAGCGTCTGCGACGCCCTCTCATCGCTCGGCGCCACGTACTCCGCAGCTCAAGCGGCTTTCGCCCGACAGCTCGTCCCCAACGCCACGCTCCAAGAAGCGCTCAACGCGACGGGCGCGCAAGCCCTTCGGCAATCGGCGGGATGGAACGCGACGCAAGCGGCGATCATACGGCAAGCGAGGAGAGGCGTTCTCTCCACGACGAACGACACCGTCCGTCTCGCCGTGGAGCTCGCTCCCAGCGACAACGCCACGGCGTTCCTCGCCGACTCGTGCCCCGTACCGGACACGCACCTCCCGCCGCCGCTCACGCCGACGCTGCAGCCCGCCACGCCGATCCCTGTGTCGTTCACCGCACCAACGCTTCCTAGCGCACAATGCTGCGGCGTCGACGCGTGCGGGATATGCGCCGCATCAACGACGTACCCCGTCCTGCTCGTGCACGGGCACGCGTTCAGCGAGGACGCCGCCCCGGAGTACAGCATGGAGGCGTTCACGCCCTTCGCGCTGGCCATGCAGGGGACCGGACGTTTGTACGTGGGCAACGTGTTCCCCAGCGACACGCCCACCAGCGGACCGTACAGCACCATCCCGGGCGGCGTGTCCGCCACGACGACCTACTACTACGACAGCTACGCCGAACAGGGCAAGACCGTGCTCGTCGCGCAGAAGACCGAGAACATCGAGACGTACGCAATCCGGCTCAAGCAAGCCATCGACAACCTCAAGGCGGAGACGGGACAACCGAAGGTCGTGCTCGTCGCGCACAGCATGGGCGGATTGGTGGCGCGCAGCTACCTCGACATCTTCGGCTCGGATAGCGTCGCGGGACTCGTCATGATCGGGACGCCGAACCACGGCATCAACGGGACGGCGGCGCAGGTCTGTCCGATCGTCGGTGGGCAGGCGGAGTGCAGCGAGATGCTGCAGGGCAGCCTGTTCCTGCGCAAGCTCAACAGCGACCCGCAGCCCCACATACCGATGCTCACCGTCACCGGCACGGGCTGCGACGGCAGGGCGTACGACGGGGTGGTCGAGGCGTCGAGCGTCTCCCTGCCCGGCGTCCCCGATAGCGTCGTGCACGGCGCGTGCCACGGCACGCACCTCCTGCACACCGCGCTCATCGACCCGTCGCAGCATCCAGAGGTGCTGCATGTAGTGGAATCCTTCGTGGAGAACGTATCGCATGCGCAGCGCTGAAACGGGTGCCGACGGCATGCGTATCGACTACTGCGAGGAGTACCCCACGAGCGAGAACCTCTCGAGAGCCGCGGGACTGCCCCAAGGGACTGTCGTGTTCCTCGCCGCGCAGACGGAGCGGGAGTTCCGGTCCGCGGCGGAGGTATTGCGCAACCACGCGCCGGGCGCGGTGGCGGGCTGGTGGCCGATCCTGCCCGAGAGCTACTGGGTCTCTTCTTGGAGCGGACCAGAAGAACTGGAAGCGCTCGCGCGGGCGCTCGATTGGATGCCGCGCACGCACATCCTCATCGACGCGGAACTGCCCTTCGTGCGTCCGAGACGGTTCATCATCGGATTGCCGCAGCAGCGTCGCGCGCGAAAGGCATTGCGAAAGCTCCACGACGCGTCCAATCGGCACGACACCGTCTTCGCGACCTACCCGGTCATGCCGGGCTGGGCCAAGCGTCTGTTCGGCGTGCCGACTCCAGGGACCCCGTTGTTCATGCACTACACGAGCATGATGCCCGCGTGGTTGGCACGAGTCTCCGAGCGTTCATTGCGTCGCAGGAAGAGGAAGGATGCCATCGTCATCGGGCTTGGCACACTCTCTCCGGGCGTGTTCGGCAAAGAACCGACGCTCCCGCCGGAGCGATTGTCACACGACCTCGATTTCTGCCGGGGGATCGGCTGTCGCCGCGTCGTGCTCTACCGGCTCGGCGGGCTCACGAGCGCGCACCGCGCGGTCCTCCGAACGAAAACCACTTAACCGACCGGTGTTGTGGAAGCGCATGCAGGGGTTGATTGAGGAGCTGGACCGGCTGCCCAAGGCGACGCAGGACCACATCCTCTTGTGGCTGTCGGCAGAACCCCTCACGGATCCGGAGTACAAGGAATTCAAGAAGATGAGACGGGCGATGACCCCCGCGCTCTACCGCAAGCTCGACAGCGTGCTCAGCGCCCGGCTCGTAAGGGCACGAAGCGGAAGCCGGAATGCTTCTCGATGAGGATATCGTCTTCCGATCGTTTCTCGACACGCCAGACCGCGTCCTGTACGGGTATGACCATGACCCCGCCCGTGCGGAGCTGCCCGACGAGTTCCTGGGGAAGCTCGTTCGCAGCGGCGCTCACGAGGATACGATGGTAGGGCGCTCCCGCCGGATAGCCCAGCACGCCGTCGGCGGGGATGATGCGCGCATCACCCTCATCATAGGTCTCGAGGTTCGCGCGCCCGAACTCGACGAGAGAGGGTTCGCGCTCCACGCCGACCACGCCTCCCTCCGGACCGACGATGTCGCTGAGCAGCGCCGTCGTCCATCCGCTCCCGCTACCCACGTCGAGCACGTGCTCTCCGGGCAACGGCGCGAGGAGTTCGAGCATGATCGCGACGGTGTGCGGCTGGCTGATGGTCTGTCCGGCGCCGATGGGAAGCGGCTGGTCGAGATACGCGAAGCGCTTGTCCTCTGGCCGCACGAAGCCCGCGCGGTCGACCCTCCGGAACGCGTTGACGATGCGTTCGGTCCGGAGCGATCCTTCCGCGACGAGTCCTTGCACGAGCGTCTCGTTCGTCTCCATGCTCCGGGACATGTCTTCGTGGCATAAAAATGGACGGGGAAATGCAAAATGCCTTAAACCAGGGGCTCGGCGGGATTGTATGGAACTCGCTGACTGGCTGTCGCCGACCGTGCTCGAAGCCGATTTTCTCGAGCGCGAGCGGGAGCGATATGCTGCGGCTGAGCCGTTCCCCCACGCGAACATCCAACAAGTCCTGCGCGACGATCGACTGCATGAGCTCGAGGACGCCCTCGCGACACAGGAGTTCGTCCACAAGGAGTCCGACCTGTTCAGCTTCGCGCAGACCGACGACCTGGGAGGGATGGAGCAGCCGGTGCTCAAGGAGTTCGTATCCTTCCTCAACAGCGAGGAGTTCCGCTACTGGATTGCGCAGCTCACAGGCGTGTCCACGACGCCGGGGAGGCTCGATTGCTTCGGGGCGATCTACCAGGACACGGACTACCTATTGTGCCACGACGACCGACTCGCCGACAGGAAGGTCGCGTTCATCATCTATCTCACGACGCTCGAGGACGAGGAAGGCGGGGCGCTCGCATTGTTCACCGACAACGACGGTCATCCGGGCACGCGCGTGACGGCGTACCCGCCCGTGCGCAACAGCATGTCATTGTTCACGGTGTCGGACAAGAGCTGGCACGAGGTCGAGGAGGTCACAGAAGAGACCTATCGCGTGACCGTCGGGGGGTGGCTTTGTGGATAGCATCAACCCTGCGTATCGCGGACAAGAAAAAGCCGTGGGGGAGCAGCTCTCGCAGGGCTACGTGCTCTTGGACGATGCGCTCTTGCGGGAAGCGCGGGACTCTCTGAATGAAGCGCTCGAGGATGCGCAGTGGACTGCGCAGTACTCGCCCGACCTGCATCGCTACGAGGAGACGGACCCATCTGTCGCCAATGACATCGTCGAGCAATTGCTCGCGTACTTCTCGCGGGCGATCGGCGAGAAAAACGTGCTCGACGTCAAGGTACGCCGATATTCTGTGGGCAGCTACACCTTGCAGCACGACGAGCAAAAACCGGCGGGCCTCCACGTGACGCTGTTCTTGTGCGACGGCTGGGAAGCGGGGTATCGCGGGGAGCACACCTTCGTGCCTGAGAAGGGCGATCCCTTGTTGGTGCTGCCCAAGGACGGCTCTGTGATCGCGGTGAGTGTGCCCGAGGGCACGCGCCGCTTCGTCAAGCGCGTCACGCACCTCGCAGGGGAGGATGAATACGTCTCCGTCGAGTTCGTGTTGACGGACTGACCGCTGCGTTTATAAACAGGATATTTTCCCCAACAGGCATGGATGCACTGCGCGCTGCTAAATCACCCATCGCGGGGACCGGCTGCTTCGCTAACAAGTCCTTCAAGAAAGGACAGGTCGTTGGGGAGTACACCGGAGAGATCATCGACGACGACGAGGCCGACAGCCGCTACGGCGACGAGGAGATGACCTACCTATTCGACATCGGTCGCGGACGCTACATCGACGGGGACACGGACGACAATCCCGTCAAGTACATCAACCACTCGTGCGACCCGAACTGCGAGTCGGAGCAGGACGGCAAGCGCATCTTCATCGTCGCGCTGCGCGATATCAAGAAGGGAGAGGAGCTCACCTACGACTACCACCTCCAGGTCGAGGAGGACGACGAGGACCCCTACACCTGCCGCTGCGGCGCCAGGGAGTGCCGGGGCACGATGCGCGCGGCGAGCTAGCCGTACACGCAGACAGCCACGCGAACAGTTACCTCTCTACAGTGGGTATTAATGCAATAGTATTTAAGTCAGAACCGTTTCGCGGGCACCATGCGCTGGACGGATGAGTACCTCAGAGAGCTTGTCAAGCGAAAGGAAGAGAACGAGAACGCGAGCGACATCGCGCGTGCGCTCCAGAAGATATCCGGTGAGCATTGCAGCGTGTCCTCGGTGAACTCCCGTTATTCTGTGCTTCGTCACAAGGAACACGAGCTGTACCAGAAGCTGCTCAGCACGGTCCAGGAGTCGCAATACCAGGATCCGCTCGCGCAGCGGCTCGCGCAATTCGAACGTCAACAACTGCTGCCGTTCCTAGAGGAGCGCAACCAGATCATCAAAGGAGAGCTCAGGCGTCAGGCAGAAGCGCTACGCAACATCGACACGTACGAGCGTTTCCGAGGCATGAGCTTCGAGGATCTCCAAAAGCTCGAAGACAACGTCCGCCAAGAGGCGATCACGCTCCTGAGCAACGGAAAGAGCGTACAGGACGTCCAGCATCTGGACCTCATCCTCACGACCGAGGACGAAGGGAGAATGGATGATATCGCCGTCACGCTCCCATTGTTCGTCCTCGACGGCAGGGTGGTGGAGCGCGGAGTACGCTTCGCGCTCAACGCGAGCGTGGTGCATGCTGTCCGGAAAGCAGGGTATGGCGGCCAAGCCACTCGAGAAGGGGAGCTCACGAAATACAGGTTCACCGGAGGCTCGTTGGATCCCGGCGATTTCGCCACGCAGGTCACGTCCGCGCTGCACCGCGTGTACAAGCCGATGCAAGGAGTCCACGTACACATCGAATCACCGAACGTCATCCGCCTGCACGGAAAATGAGACCCGAAGAGCTGAGCGTCACGGAATTCATGGAATATTGCCTCCGAGAGGGCATTCCTCCCATAGAGACGCTCTCGAGGGATACCCTCAGTTCGAAAACGACGCCCTCGACCGAGACGGCTGAGGACGCACCCACGATCAAAGAACTTGTCGTACGCACGCTCGACGAGGTACGTACGTCAGGGAAATCAATCACGCTGGACACGCTGTGCGACCTCATCGCGGTCGATATGCAGAAAGCCCCTGCCCCGGACAGCAACACACCCCTCAAGGGACTGGTGGCAGACGCGCTCTACGAATACGCGAGCGAAGCGAAGACTGCAGGCCTTCACGAACGGACGGCGAAGAGGAACCAATTGCAGAACCCGGTGGCCGCCGAGGAGCTGGAGGGACTACTCCACGTGCGTATCGACGACCTGGGAGCGCGTCGTATCGTCGGTGAGCTTTCTGCACAAGTCATCCAGGAGGCATACCCCATCCATGACGGGAAGTTCCAGGACGAGGACGGGAACAGCTACAACATCGAAGGAGCCATCAATTGGGACCGCGCAGGCAAGCGCACGGCGCGCGAGCGGTTGGTCGCCTATGCGGAACAAGACGTGCTCGCGCCTCTGCAGGAGGAACACGCCCAGAGGATCGCTGAACTCGAGAAGCAGCGAGAGAAGCTCAAGGAACGAGCGTCGATCCCCCGGAAGAACAATCATACGATAATCTTGAGCGGCGAGCGGGGACCGCTGATGACCCTCGACCATCGATTCGTGAAAGGCTTCTTGTACGAGCAGAACACCGAGGGCATAACCATCGACCCGTCCATCAACGAGCGACGAATCGAGGTGGAATGCGAGACCGAAACGGATCGCCAGAGGTTCCTCGCTATGTGGGAGGAGTTCTCGGGCAGGAACAATTTCTGCCAGGCGATCTCTATGTCCTCACGTACCGAAGGGCATGGGAATCGACGCAAACGCCTGCTGAACAATGTACAGCTGATCGAGGAACAGCTCAAGATATTCCGTACCGAGACGATCGACATCGAATATTGCGGGCTCGAAGGACCCCACTTCGCGAGCTATCTCTCGTTGCGTGATGCCGCGGCAAGACGGGGGATCGGCATCCACACAACGGCCGTGGAGTATGATCGTCGACTCGCGAACATCATGGAGAGCATCGTCGAGACGAATCCGGATGGACTTTTCAGCGACGTCGACGTGCTCTGGGGGAACATAGACAAATACCTGCTCGCCGACCGTCTCTTGCCAGAATCGCTCCATCTCTCGGGGCGGGCAGGCGACTACACCGTCATGAGCGGGAACGACAGCATCCGGCTACAGAGGCTCTATGACCTGGCGGACGGCGAGAGCCTCAGCACACAGCACGCGAGCGCGAGCTTCGGCGTCTCGCCGGCGTTCGTGGAGATGGTGCGTGAACGGTCGACCAGACCGTTCGACATTCTCTTCCTCGATTACATCGGGCCGTTCTCGAGGAAACGCCTGCAAACGCTGGAGACCGTGATGCAACGTCACGTCAACGACAGGGCTGTTATCGGCGCGACCTACAATGCCGCGAAAGCGAAGAACCCGCTCCAGATCGACGAGTGGTCCGCCCGCATGCTCGAGCACGTCTGGCAACTGGCGGAGAAGAACGAACTCGAGATACAGAATATCGACTCCCACGAATATCAGGACGGATGGGCTCCGATGTTCTTCCTCGTCTATTCCCTCCGCAGGAAGAAGGGCGATCAGTCCTGATCGTACGTGCCGCGGGTCACGTTCGCGATGAACGCTGCCACAGAACGCTTCGGGATGCCTCGCAGCTCCCGGTCGGAATAGATGTGCGAGTAATCGGGTTTGCTCGCATCGTAGGGGGTTCCCTGTTCATAGAGCTCGATAATCCGCTCACGCACCCAATCAGGATGGTCGCGGGCCGGATGGTTGCCGCTACGCGGTCGATGGTTCTTGTGCACTCCCGCATCGGCGAGGCCTTCCTCCTCCAGGAGATACGCAAGACGCTTCCGACCTTCCGGCGAAAGCCGTTCGGGAAGCACGCTCACCACGCCTGAGCTCCCGCCGTACGCTGCGAGGGCCTGATCCGTTTTGCGGGTGCCCACCGCTCGCTCGCCACGGAGCTGGGCCTTCGTGATCCCGAGCGACGAGGTGATCGCGCTGTCGCTGCGTCCTTCAAGGTCCATCCGCATGACGTCTTGCCACCGTGCCATCCAATAGGTGAGGAGATATCCATATATAAGTACTACTGTCAAATAGGTACTTATTTGCGCTTCCTTGTGGCCGCAGGCAACCACGCCCGGCACAAGCGCAGCAATTCATCCGTGTCCGAGGCGATCATGGACGGACGCGCTTCCAAGAGCAGTTCGGCGTCCTGCATCCCCCAGGTGACCGCGCAGCTCGCGATATGGGCGCGGCGCGCGGCATGGATGTCACGCGTCTCATCGCAGACATAGAGCATCCGGTCGGGACGCAGCTTCCTGTCCCTGAGAAGGCGCTTGAACGTGCGGTTCTTGGTGAAGAAGCCCCCGTGCAGGACCTCGACGAAGAGCGAGCGCAAGCGTGCCTTCTTGAGGACGCGTTCGATGAGCTCGACGTGGTTGCTGCTCACGACCGCGAGGTCAGCGCGCTTTTCAAGGCGACGCAGCGCCGCTGGAATGCCTTTGTGGAATGCGACATGCGACTCGTTATCGCCGAAAGCAGCACGCCATTCACTCAGCAGGCCGGGCGCGCGCCAGAACGGGACGCCCAGCTCCTTGAGGAGCTTTCGCGTGGAGAGCGTGCGGACAGCCTTGGCCTCGGCCATGCCGCGATAGCCGTGGCGCTTGGCCACGTCGTTGAGCGCGTCGATGAGGGCGTCGACGCTGTCGGCGAGGGTGCCGTCGAAGTCGAAGACGATCAATGGACGCATGGCTTGTCCTGAAAGAATGGTTTTATAAACGCGCGTGTTCGGCGAGAAAGGATGGCGGTCTGGCTGTGGACGATGGGAGCGGTGGTCTTCGTGAGCCTGCTCAGCCTGCTCGGCATCATCACGCTCACGCTGCGGCAGGACCTGCTCCAGCAGGCACTGCTCGTGCTCGTCGCCTTGTCCGCAGGGGCATTGTTCGGCGACGCCTTCTTGCACCTGCTCCCGGAGCAGGCGAAGAGCCTGGGCTTCACCGTCGAGAGCGGCTTTCTCGTATTGCTGGGCGTGGTCGTTTTCTTCGCGATCGAGCGCTACATGCACTGGCACCACTGCCACAGCTCGCTGCACCTGTGCGACGACCCCCACGACAAGGCCAAAGAGCACGCGGACCACATCACAGTCAAGCCACTGGGCTGGACAGTGCTGGCAGGGGACAGCCTGCACAACTTCGTGGACGGAGCGGTCATCGCAGCGAGCTTTCTCGTGTCGAACTTCCTCGGGCTGACGACGACGCTCGCCGTCGTCTTCCACGAGATTCCCCAGGAGATCGCGCACTTCGGCGTGCTCCTGCACAGCGGCTTCACCGCCAGGCAAGGATTGTTCTTCAACTTCCTGTCGGCATTGACGGCGGTGCTTGGCGGGGTCATCACACTTGTCGTCGGAGGTGCCTTGACATCATTGACAGCGGGCATGATCCCTTTCACGATAGGCGGTTTCGTCTACGTCGCGGCGGCCGACCTGATACCCGAGCTCAAGCACGAGGACAATACGGGCCGCTCGCTCCTCCATTTCGGGGCGTTCCTCGGCGGCATCGGCATCATGGCCGCATTGCTGCTGGTGGCCTAGGGTTTTATCGCGACGACCTTGTCATACGCGAGCGGTCCGGAGAACGCTTCCGCCATCAGATACCCTGAGATGCCCGTTCTGATGGTCTCCTCTGAGAGCAGCACACGCACGAGGCGGACCAGGAACGGATACCTGAACCCCAGCGCGGCCAATCTCCGCCAGCGGAGCGCCTCGGGCATGATTGCATCGGTCAAATCAGTGCGCTGCACGGAAAAGCCCTCCGCACGCAACAGAGCATCAGTCCGCACGCGCGGCTTGAACTGGACGACAGCCATCCCGTGCTCTGTGAGCCCAAGAACAGAGACCTCCTTCCGATTGCGCGGCTCTCGTCTCCGGAAACCATCGAACATGACGAAACGACCGCCAGGGTGCAACGCCGAGAACACGAGTTCGTACACGTGCTCCGGTCTTTCGGAATAGTCCAGTGTCTCCACCGCGAAGACGATGTCGCAACGCGGAAGCGTCTTCAGACGATCATAGTTCGCTTTCCTGAGCCGTACGTTAGCGAACCGTCGCAAGCGCTTGGACGCGACACGGAGATTCTTCGCCGAGAGGTCGATGCCGATGAAACGGACGCGCGGGAATCGCTGCGCGAGATACGCGAGGTTGTACCCGTTCCCGCAGCCGAGCTCAACGACGACACGGTCCGATGGACGGATAAGGTCGGCGACCGTCCGCGGTTGCATCGTGAAATCACGCATGCCACCCTCTCGAGTGGCAAGATGTATCGCTGTCCGGTCGTTGAACAACCGCCAGGCCTGACTCGTGCGCTGATAGTACGAATCTACGTCCGATGAGGTCAGGCGTTCCGTCTCGATGGCAGAGAGGTCGAAATATCGTTCGAGAAGCGCTAATGAGGGTCCTGCCACCCTGCTTTCGGCATTCCGCCCGCTTAAAAACATTCTTCCACGGCCCTACCGTGAAGGCAGCATAATCCTTATAAAACACATCCCTTGCCTCGACACGATGGACGTCATCTCTCACGGACTGTGGAGCTACCTCATCTGGCGCGCGGCCCCGCTCACCGGACTGGCCGTCGCGCTGGGCATGATGCCTGACGTGGTGGCGCACGCCCCGCGCACCGTCAGCAACGTTGTCAGCGGGCGCAAGGGATACTCCGGGCTCACGACGCACAAGGACCTGCCCAAGACCATACAGGCCTACGAGAAATACGCTTTCCCTGCGATGCACAGCCTCATCCTGAGCAGCCTGTTCGCGGGACTCATGTTCATCGTCTTCAAGACGCCGTGGTGGGCCTTGGCGTGGCCCGTGCACGTGCTCATCGACATCCCGACGCATCCAAAGCGATTCGCCACGCCCTTCCTGTGGCCCGTCTCCGACTTCAAGGTGAGCAGCTTCTACTGGGAGTCAAAGCCATTCATGGCCGTGAACATCCTCGCGCTCATCATCGCCTACGTGCACTGGGTGTTCTAGATGGACGATTTCTCCCACCTCGCATGGTCGTTCCTCGTCTTCCACTGGACCGGACAAGTACTGCTCGCCATGCTGTTCGGCGTATTGCCCGACCTCATCGCTTTCGTGCCCATGTTCTTCTACCAGATCGGGCATCCGCGCAAGGAGAAGGACTTCCTGAAGGCGTACAAGACGATACCCAAGGGATTGCGGGACTACGCGGAAGGGGCGTACAAGGTCACGCACAACATCTTCGCGTTGCTGGCGATGGTCTTGCTCGGCATCCTCCTCGGCTGGTGGTGGGCATTGGCGTGGATCCTGCACGTGCTCATGGACATCCCCACACACAGCAAGGAATTCTACCCGACGCCGATATTCTGGCCGCTCTCCGACTGGTCCATCGACGGCATCCCCTGGAGCGACAAGCGCGTCATGATACCCAACGTCATCTTGCTTCTCGCGGGCTTCGCGCTGTACTTCGCGCACGTGCTGTGAGGCCAGTAACTACATAAAGCGGGTCGCGTACCCAAGCGAATGGGCCATCGTTTCTCGCACAGACCGCGGAAAAGCATCGACTTCACCGTCGAGCTCGATGCATCGCCACCGCGGCTATCCAGAGAGCAACAAGAGGATCTGCTGAAAACATTCCCCGAAGGATTCCACCAGTGGAGCCTGAACGGGATACTGCAAGGAATCGTGTATCAGCACAATCGTCTCGAGCAGGGGAGCGTCACTCTGGGCATGAACCAAGGCACATATTGCTATGTCGGGACGGGAATGAATGCGCGCGAGCAGAAGCGCTTCCGCGAATTGCTCGAGGCGTACCTCGCGCTTCCGAGCGAGTATGCCGCGCCAGTCGAGAAGGCTTCCTAGCAGCCGCCGTCGACTTCCTCTTTGGCCGAGAGATTGTCCTGGCCGGGGACCACATCCTGGCGCTGGTAATCCCATCGGGTGAAGGGCTTTTTCGTGGAGGCGAGTTTGGCGAACCGGGGGAAGTCGATCCACGTATGTTTTTTCCAGTCCTTGCGGGAGAGGCAGACGACACGGCTCGCCTCGTGCTCGGCCAATAACTCGTATTCGGGCAGGTGCTCGAGCACCTGCTTGGCGAAGGCGACGACCTCCTCGTGGAGCGGCATGTTCTCCAATGAGAGGCGCTGACGGCTCTCGCCCACGAACATGTACGCCTTGACCTCGATGAAATCGGGGTTGCCACGCGCGATCAGCCGCGCGTAGCCGGCGGGGTCGTGCATGTTGAGCCCCTTGATGGCGGTGAGGCGGATGCAGGTGCGAAAGTCCTTCTTCGAGAGCGCGTCCAAGGAAGCGAGCATGCGCTCCCAATAATCACTGAATAGCGGCCTGTCCACGAGCTTGAGGGTCTCTTTGTCGGGAGCGTCGATGGAGAGATAGAGCTGCGTGACCAGGTCGAGCTTCCCGATCGCCTCCGGGTATTGCGCGTTCGTGACGAGGAACGTGCTGATGCCGCGTGAATGGAAATCGTCGCAGATCTCGTTGATGCGCGGATAGGTGATGGGCTCCCCGGTGAGCGACAGTGCGACGTGCTTGACCTGGCGCGAAGCGCTGTACAAGAAACGGTTCGCCGTCTGCGAACCCTTGAAGCCGATGAGGAACTGGTGATGCGCCTCCAAGGCGGAGTCGATGATGAACGACGGGTCGTCCACGCCCCACTTCCAGTCCTTGCTGACGGGCGCCTTGTAGCCGCGCCAGCAGAAGGTGCACCGGTTCGCGCAACTGATGGAGGTCGTCATCTGCATGCACTGGTTGCTCATGATGCCGTAGAAGGTGAGCTTGTAACAGCCGCCCTTGCCGCGGATCATATTCTTGGTCCAGCCGCAGACCTTGACCGCGGAGTGCCTGCCCACTAATCCATAGCCCTGGTGCGTGAGCTTGGCAGCGTCAGGCGCGCGCAATTGCGCGGAGCCCTCGGAACCCGTGAACTCGGTGTCGAAATCCGTGACGCCGGCCGCGCAGCTCGAATCCACGCGCAATCCCGCGTCCTGGGGACGCAACTCCTTGACGACGGGAAGGGACATGGTGACCGTGAATGGGCGTCCGGTTAAAAGGGTGTTGGAGAGGAGTCGTCGAGTGTCTTGGGACGTTCCTTGCGTTCATCGCGCAGCAGGTAGCCCTTGCTCTGGTTGCGCAGCGACGCGATGCTCCCGAAAGTGCGCCTGTCACCTTTGACCGATTCCAGCGTACCGTACATCACATCGGTCGAATCAAGTGAATCTTCCAGACCGAGCAGATGTCCGACCTCGTGCACTGTGGTACTCAGGTACTCCTTCGGACCATTGCTGGGAAAGGAGCCGAGAATGACTGCGTATCCGTACTGGAATCGCGCGAAACCCGAAAGGAAAGGTCCTTTGTTGCTTCCCTCTGGCACGCTGATGACATTGTTCGCTCTGGTGAAGAGCAGGACGATGTCGTGGGGGCTCGGGCAGTCGTCGTGCGGGTTCTTGTACGGGCCTGTGGAGAACAGCAGGGTGTTCAGGTCGCCGTCGTAGACCCCTTCATCGGTTATCCGCACGTCGATATTGGCGTAGGCGCGCAGCGTCTTAGTGAGATACTCCTCTGCGTTGCTGATGCGTTTCTTGCTCACAGGGAGCTTTTTCGTGTTGAGCACGCAGACATCGAGCGTGGCGGTCTGCGCATCGCTCCTGTAGGAAGGCGATAGAGACTTCCCGAATGCCATCACCGCAGCCAGAGCGGCCACGAGCGAAGCGCCAGCCACAACCGAACGACCATTCATAGTCACTTGTTAGTGGTTAATTTATAAGAAATCTTATGGAAAATAAAGCCTTCAAACCATCCGCACAGGCCTCAGGCGCGGATGTTGACGGGGACGTGCTCGCGGAGCAGGTCGGCCACGCTCTCGTGGTCGCGCACGTGAAGCAGGCGCCAATGCCCGGGACCGCGCGAAAGCATGTTCTTTTCGCGGGTGGCGAACGGGATGTCGAGCCAGAAGGTGCGGGTCTTACGCACCCGGTCAGCGAGCTTGCAGTAGACGACGACACGCTTGATGTCCTGATAGGGGATCAATACGTTCGCGCCGCGCGCAGAGACGAAACGCACTCCAGAACCGGTCAGTTGGTAGCTGCGCACGGCCGCGCGGCTCTTCTCGAGGATGACGAGGAAGCACAGGATGAAAAAGCCCGTCTCGAGGATGGCGAACAACGGAGGCAGTTTGGGCAGGATGACGAGGAA
Organism: Candidatus Woesearchaeota archaeon; assembly: GCA_046704725.1. GTDB lineage: Archaea > Nanobdellota > Nanobdellia > Woesearchaeales > SKIA01 > SKIA01. The sequence continues at coordinate 74,918 of JBJKRI010000006.1, forward strand.
CGTGATGGCGAGCAGCAACAGCAGTCCCCACCAGGCGTAATAGAAGATGTTCACGCCGGAATCGGGATATCCTTCCCAAAAGATCTCGTGGGTCTTGCTTGCCATGCGTGTTCTCGTGCCGCCCTCCTCAAATACCTTTCGGGCCTAGAAGACCATGCCGAAGATTTGGAGGAGCATGCCCAGGACGAGCAGGAACAGGCCCACCATGACCATGAAGCGCTCTGTCACCAAGCGCACCAGGACCTCCTGGTGGTTCTTGTGCTTGGGGTGCTCGGCGATGAACAAGGCATCATCGTTGGTGCGCACAAGGCCCAAGGAGAGCAGCAATACGCCGCTGATCTCGATGAACAGGCCCAGAACGCCGATATGCAATACCGACGAGATATCCACCATGATCGCGATGACGATGACCACGACCAGGACGAGCGCGATGAGAAACTTCTGCCAGTTGGGAATCCTCACCCGAAATTCCATGTCTGCCACCCCTGAATCCCGTGGACCGGCCTATTTAAGGCTTACGCCCTGGGCTGCGGGACGTGCGCAGAGGGAAGGACACGCGGCATCGACCGCGCGGGGACGACCGTCCTCAGACGGAGCTCCACAAGACCGAGGACTTGGTCGAGCGCTTGGCGCTTTCGTCTCGGAAGGGTTTGGAGGAAATCCCTCCTACCATACCATCGTGCGAACGGAGGCTGCGTCTCTGCTTGGAATTCGACCGCGAGCTCGGGATGGAGCTCTTCCCAAGGGCGAACGGGGATCCCATAGATGTGGATGCACTTGTCCGGATGGCCCTCCTTGGGTCGTCCGCCGATGATGAAGAAATTGCCGATGGGGAACGCATCATATGTCATGATATCCGCTTCCTGCTTGGCCTCCCTGATGACCGCCGCCAGGGGCCGGTCCGACGTGAGGCGTGCTCGACCGAAGGTGTTCTGTTCGTCAACGCCGCCCGTGAACAGACCAGGCACATAGCCACCAACATCATTCCGCCATCGATGGAGCAAGGCGTACTCCCCCTGTGACGCACCGTTCCCATCCACGCGCACGAAGATGTTCGCGATCTCGCTGCGGTGTGGAAAACACGTGTGTTCCGGACCAGCAGGTTGCAGGCGATAGTTTAGCGTCATAGGAAGCGTATTGTGCTGCAATACACCATTTTTAAATAATGAGTACTACTATATAATAGTTACTTCTTGGAACGAGATTGAAAGGCTTATAAACGGACGGGCGTTCCGCACGACCACCGAGAGGCGGACCGGTCCGTGAGGGCTTGTCCGCGCTGGAGGGACACCAGATTCTTCCAGCCATAGGAAACACACATGGCACGAATGCACAGCAGGAAGCGCGGCAAGGCGGCGAGCAGCAAGCCGATCGGCCGGCCAGCGCCCAAAGGACTCAAGCTCACCGCGAAGCAGATCGAGGAACTCGTCCTCAAGCTCGGGAAAGAAGGCATGCCCGCGTCACGCATCGGACTTGCGCTGCGAGACGAGCACGGCGTTCCCGACGTCAAAGCGGTGACGGGAAAGCGCATCGCGCGCATCCTCGCCGACAACAAAGCGCAGCCCGAGCTGCCGGAAGACCTCGTCGCACTCATCAGGAAAGCAGTCCTGTTGAGGAAGCACCTCGAGAGCAACGCGCACGACGAGCCGGCGAAACGCGGGCTCACGCTCACCGAGAGCAAGGTCCTGCGCCTCACGCGCCACTACAAGAAGACCGGCCGCGTAAAGGCGAGCTGGAACTACAACCCCAAGGAAGCGAGCTACCTCGCCGAATAAGGGATTTCTTTCCCCTCTCTTTTGTCCATCCACTTGCTCCTATCCATACACGACCGTGCTATACGTCGGGCTCGACACGCCGAGCAGCGCGTCAGGATACCAATCGCCCGAGCCGGTCACATTCATGGCGACCTGCGCGGTCTGGCCCGCCGTGAGGTTATCGAAGTGCCAGCGCACCGCAAGACCGGGGTCCGCCCCGGTCACCGTCGATGATGAGACGGGTGTGAGGTTGTACGATCCCGTAAGGCCGTCATGCACGAGCGAGTACAAGGACACGTTCTGCTGGGTGTAGTTCTGCAGGTTGGTCACGTTCAAGAGGACCTGCCACTCGTCCGCTGAGAGGTTGCGCAACTCGTATGACGTCGAGAGGTTGACGAGCGACTGGATCGTGATATTGTTCTGCGCGGTCATATTCCAGAAGTAGAGCTTGCCGCACGTGATGTTATAGCGGGCGATGCCCTCGATATAGTACGGGCTGTTCGCGCTCCAGAGCTTGAGCGAAGAGTCGTACGTCATCGAGACGTTCGAGCCGTCATACCGGGTGAGGGTACAGGTCCCGGTGGTGATGGGCGCTCCGGACGGCGCGGTCCAGTTCGCGAAGTGGAAGGCGTCCTGTCCGACGTAGGTCAGGTAGCCGTAGAGGTCCTGCTCGTCGAAGGCCGACAGGTTGCTGATGCCCCACAAAGCGAACGAGCGCAGCGGCACCGTCGTGTTGAAGAAGTACGCCGCAGAGACGTTCACCGACGTGTTCCAGATGCCCGGGTCGACGGTCGAGGGAAACACGTACGAGCCGTTCCACATCGTCCCGGTCAAGGCGAGCGGCACGCTGATATTGCCCGTGTACGGCTCGATGAGGACGTCATCCGCCGAGAGGTTGTACGAAGAGTCGAGCGCGCCCGCGCTCTCCGGACCGGGCGTGGTGATGTTGACGAGGAACGTCGCGTTGTTCGTCTGGTTGTACTGGGCGTTGGGGTCTGAGGAGTTGAAGTACGTGACATTGAGCGAGCCATAGACCGCTATCGTTCTCGTCCTGTTCGGCGCGGCCTTGTCCGCGTAGGCACCCCACTCATAGAGCCCGGCCGCCACCGTGCTGTTAGGGTTCCAATAGAGTGTGGTGTTTCCGCCCGCGATGGTCGTGTTCTGCCCGATGAGGATTCCCGCAGAACCGGACGGGTCCAGACGGTTCATGAGCGTGAAGTTCACGAGCACGCCAGCCACAGCGTGATCCATGTTCACGACGAGCTTGACCGTGTCGTTCATGGTGGCTGACGCGTTGTCACGGTCGACCGCGGTGTCGTTCGCCGGCGAGAGGTCGTTGATGGCGGTCTTGTTCACAATGAACGTGTCGGACACGTTCTGCGGCACGTAGTACTTGTCGCTGCAGTACACGTTGTCCGTGAAGTTCCCGTCGTTGGAGAAGTTCGTCCAGTAGACGTACAACCCGGTCCCGGCGTCATAGGTCATGTTCGCGTACGCCCCGAACGAACCCGTGTCGTTGAAGCGGATCTCACAGGTCGTGTTCGACGTGTTGATGGGAGTGTTGGCGCTGTCCGAGTAGTTCGCGTAGAACGTGAAGTTCTGATAGACGCGCTTGATACCGAAGTCGCTCTGGTCGCTGAGCGTGAGATTGGACAATCCGATGAGCACGAACGACCGGTTCGTCGTGTCGACGTAGAAGTGATTCGCCGACACGTTTACCAGCGCGACCCAATCGCCCACTTCCGCCGTCAGGGAGAAGGTGTGCGAACCGTTCCAGATGGTCCCGCCATACAGCATCTGGGCGATGCTCGATGCGGTCGTCGGGGGCATGAGCGTCGTGTTCATGGACGCCAGGTACGAAGCGTTGATCTCCGCACCGGTCTCCGGGCCGAGGCTCGCGAGGGTCGCGTTGATATCTGCGGTCTGCGTCTGGTTGTACTCGGCGTTCGGGTCGAGCGTCGCGCTCTGGAACGAGACGTTCAGGCCGCCCTTCACGTCCACCGTCCGGGTATTGTTCGCGAGGCCCGCTCCCGAATCGTTCGCCCACCAGGAGTGCGTTCCCGCATAGACCGTGCCGTTCGGGTTCCAATAGAGGACTGCAGCTCCGGAGCTGTTGGTCTGGTTCTTCCCGATCTCGATGACGCCCACGCCCAATGACGGGCTCGTCAGGTTGGCGTAGAACGTGAAATTCCTTGCAGGGATGCTCGATGATGCCTGTGCGACGAGACGCACGACATCAGGGTCGGACGAGACGCTATCACGGTCCACGACCGTGCCGTTCGTTGGGCTCGCGGAGTCGATGTAGTACGGGGTGACCGTTACCTGTGTGGTCGCGTTGGGCGCGTCGCCCGCCTTGTAGTAGATGGCAGGCTGGGATACGAACACGCACGTGACGTTGAAGGTGCCTTGGGTGTTGATCGCGAAACTCCTCTGCGCCCAGCCCGTGGCGTTGGTCGTGGCATTGCCCTGCAGCGTGCCGTTCCAGTAGAACGCGACCTGCGCTCCTGGCACGGAAGCGTTCGTATGCTCGTCCTGCAAGCGGCACTGGAGCGTGGCGTTGCTGAAGACCGGTATGGAGCTCGAGACGAGGGTCGCGTTCGTGATGTTCGCGTAGCCGTAGACGGTGAAGTTCTTGTTCGCGACACCTGTGGCGATCATGTAGTCCGCCGTCGCGTTGGCGGAGACGTTCCAGACCCCTACGCCCGACAGGTCGAGGAGGTTGAAGGTGTCAAGCCAGTACGGACTGGTGTACGACGCGTTGCTGACGGACTGTCCGTTCACCGACACGTACGTCACGTTCACGCTCCCGAGGTACGAGCCGTTCAGCTGGTCGCGCGTCTCCGGACCGACCGTCGTGAGGTTCAACGCAGCGGTCGCGGTGCCGTTCTGGTCGTAGGTGGACGCTGGATCCTGCGCGCTGCTGTTGAAGACGAGGTGGAGCGCTCCGTAGACGTCGTACGTGCGGGAGCCGTTCGATGATCCCTGGGCGCTCGTGGCGTCCCAGACCCAGTGGCCCGCACGGACCGTGCTGCTCGGGTCATAGGTCAGGACGGCATAGCCGCCGCTCGTGGTGTTCGAGCCGAGCGTGAGCGGCCCCTGCGACACTGGTGTCGACGTGTTCGCGCCGAATGTCACGGTGACGCCGTCAGGCACCCAGGACGGGACGGAGACATTGAGCAGGATGCTGTCCGGCATGGAGGCCGACGCGGAGTCGCGGTCCACCTGCGTGCTGTTCGACGGCGAGACCGGTGTGATGGGGAACGGCAGGACCGTCAGGCTCGCGTTCTGGCCAGGAGCGTTGCCCGCGTAGTAGTAGATGCCGAGCTGATCGGAGACGTTGCAAGACACGCTGTAGGATCCTGTGGTGTTCGTCTGGAAGCTATACGTCACGCCACCGGAACTGTTCGTCGTGTTCGTGCCGAGCAACGTGCTGTTCCTGTAGAACAAGACCGTCGCACCAGCGACGGAGACGTTCGTGTCCTGGTCACGCACCTCGCACGATTGGGCGGTCGATTGGAAGGCATAGATCGTGGAGGAGGCGAGCGACGCGGATGTCACGTTCATATAGCCGTAGATCGTCGTGTTCCGCTGGGACGCGGAGACGTTCAGGAAGTACGACGCCGAAGCATTGCCGGAGACGGTCCAATTCCCGACGCCTGCCAAGGCGAGCAGGCTGTAGGATCCCTGCCAGTAGGGGTCCAGGAACGTCGTCGTGTTCGTGTCATTGCCGTTCACGCTCGAGACATTCATCTGGACGACGCCAGAGTACGACGCGTTGAGCTGCGAACGCGTCTCCGGACCAGGGCTCGTGTAGTTGAAGCGTACGCGCATCGTCTGGTTCTGCGTGTAGTTCTTGTTCGGGTCAGCGGTCGCGTTCCAGAAGACGAGCGACGGCGTGCCATAGCTGGTGTAGGTGCGCGTGCCGTTGATCCCACCATCGGCACCAGAACCCCACCAGGAATGCACGCCGGCATACGTCGTGGAGTTCGGGTTGTAATAGAGCACCGCGTGGCCTCCGACGGTCGTGTTCGTACCGATCGTCGTCGGACCGACGGCGAACGGAGACGTCAGGTTCTGGGAGAACGTGATATTCACGCCGTCCGGCACGTAGGACGGCACGGAGATGTTGAGCAGGATGACGTCGGGGATGCTCGCGCTGCCGGAATCACGGTCCACAGCCGTGGCGTTCGACGGCGAGACCGGCGTGACGGGGAAGGGATACACCGTGATGAACGCGCTCTGGCCCGGCGTGTTTCCGGCGAGGTAATAGATGCTCGGTTGATCGGAGACATTGCAGGTCACTTTGTACGTGCCGGAGGAGTTCGTCTGGAAGGAGAAGGAGGCGGATCCCATGCTGTTCGTCGTGTTCGTGCCGAGCAATGTGGAGTTCCGATAGAACGACACTATCGCTCCCTGGACCGCTGCATTCGTGTGTTGGTCGTTCACCAGGCAGGTCTGCGTGACGTATTGGTAATCGAACGACGAGAGGGGAGTGGTCGACGAGGCGACCACGTCCATGTAGCCGTAGACCGTCGTGTTCCGGCCAGCCATCGAAGCGGGGAAGAAGTACGACGCCGAAGCATTGCCGGAGACCGTCCAATTCCCGACGCCGGCCAAGGTGAGCAGGCCGTACGAACCAGTCCAATACGGACTGAAGAACGTCGTCGTGTTCGTGTCATTGCCGTTCACGCTCGAGACATTGACCTGCACGGCGCCACCATAGGATGCATTGAGTTCGCTCCTGGTCTCGGGACCGAGACTCGTGAGGTTGTACCTCGCGACGAGAGTGCCGTTCTCCGTATAGTTCGCGTTCGGATACGTGGAAGAGTTCCAGAACGTCAGATTGAGAGCGCCCCACTCATCATACGTCCGCGTGCCGTTCTCCCCGCCGTCAGGACCGGCAGCCCACCACGCGTGGACACCCGAATACGTGGTAGCGTTCGGGTTATAATACAGGACGGCGTGACCGCCGATCGTCGTGTTCGAACCGATCGTCGTGGGACCGACAGCGAACGGAGACGTCAGGTTCTGCGAGAACGTGATAGCGACGCCATTCGGGACGTACGACGGCACAGAGACATTCAGCAAGACGACATCGGGCATGGTCGCGTTCACGCTGTCACGATCGACCGCGGTGGCGTTCGCTGGACTGATTGGCGTGACCGGGAAGGGCAGGACGGTCAGGGACGCGCTCTGGCCGGGGGCGTCGCCAGCGTAATAGTAGATGCCGAGTTGGTCGGAGACGTTGCAGCTCACAGCGTACGTTCCGGAGACGTTCGTCTGGAAGCTATACGTCACGCCGCCAGAGCTGTTCGTCGTGTTCGTGCCCAGGAGCGTCGAATTGCGGTAGAACGACACTGTGGCTCCCTGGATCGCGACGCCGGTGTGCTCGTCACGCACCGCGCACGCCTGGAACGTGGACTGGTATGAGTAGATCGTCGACGGGGATAGCGAGGCGGAGGTCACGTTCATGTAGCCGTACACCGTCGTGTTCCGATTGGCGATGGATGCGGGGAAGAAGTACGATGCCGAAGCATTGCCGGAAACGTTCCACTTACCCACACCCTTCAAGGCGAGCAGGCCGTACGAACCAGTCCAATACGGACTGAAGAACGTCGTCGTGTTCGTATCATTGCCGTTCACGCTCGAGACATTGAGCTGCACGGCACCGGAATAGGTCGCATTGAGCTGGGAGCGCGACTCGGGACCGAGGCTCGTCAGGTTAAAGCGAGCGACGAGCGTGCCGTTCTGCGTGTAGTTCGCGGCCGGATAGAACGAGGCATTCCAGAAAGTCAGATTCAGCCCGCCGTACTCGTCATACGTCCTTGTGCCGTTCGGGTCCCCGGCTGTCCCGGAATCACCGTACCAGCGATAGGCGCCAGCATAGCTGCTGCTGTTCGGGTTATAGTAAAGCACAGCGTGGCCTCCGAGCGTGATGTTCGAGCCGAGAGTGTATGGACCTCCGGTGAACGGAGCGGTCCTGTTCGCGTAGAACGTGATCGTCACGCCGTCGCTCACCTGCGAGGGCACAGAAACATTGAGGAGGATGACGTCCGTCATGGTCGCGTTCACGCCGTCGCGGTCGACACCCGTAGCGTTGTTCGGGGCGACGGGGGTGATCGGGAAGGGGATGATGCTAAGGGTGTCGTTCCCGGATGGCTGGCCGCCCGCGAGGTAATAGATGCTGTACTGGTCGGAGACGTTGCAGCTCACAGCATAGGTGCCAGTGGTCGATGTCGTGAAACTCGTCGTCGCGTAGCCCGTGCTGTTGGTGAGGTTCGTCGCGAGGAGCGTCCCGTTCCGGTAGAAAGAGACGTTCGCTGCAGCGACCGCGACGCCCGTGTGCTCGTCCTGCACCCGGCACGTTTGGGTCACGATCTGCCACGCGTATGCGCTCGACGCGCTCAGCGATGCGGAAGTCACGTTCATGTAGCCATACACCGTCGTGTTCCGCTGAGACGCGGAGACATTGAAGAAATACGACGCCGATGCATTGCCGGTAACAGTCCAGTTGCCCACACCAGCCAAGGCGAGCAGGCTGTACGAACCATTCCAATACGGACCGACAAAGATCGTCGTGTTCGTGTCATTACCGTTCACGCTCGAGACATTCAACTGGACAGCTCCAGAGTACGTCGCATTCAACTGGGAACGCGTCTCGGGGCCGGGACTCGTGAGATTGAAGAGCACGTAGAGCGTATCGTTCTGCGTGTAGTTCGCATTCGGGTCAACCGTCACATTCCAGAATTTCAGGGACGGCGTTCCGTAGCTGATGTAGGTTCGCGTGCCGTTCGTGGAAGCCTGCGTAGAGCCACCCCACCACTCGTGGACGCCAGCATATGTCGATGAGTTCGGGTTATAATACAGGACGGCGTGCCCGCCGCTCGTCGTGTTCGAACCGATCGTCGTGGGACCGACAGCGAACGGAGACGTCAGGTTCTGCGAGAACGTGATAGCGACGCCATTCGGGACGTAGGACGGCACAGAGACATTCAGCAAGACGACATCGGGCATGGTGGCGCTGCCGGAATCACGGTCCACTGTCGTCGTGTTCGACGGAGAGACCGGCGTGACCGGGAACGGCAATACTGTGAGCGTCGCGTTCTTCCCGGGAGCGTTTCCCGCATAGTAATAGATGCCGAATTGGTCTGAGACGTTGCACGACACGCTGTACGTTCCCGAGACGTTCGTCTGGAAGCTATACGTGACCCCACCGGAGCTGTTCGTCGTGTTCGTGCCGAGCAACGTAGAGTTGCGGTAGAACGAGACCGTCGCGCCAGAAACAGCGACATTCGTGTCCTGATCGCGGACCTCACAGGTCTGGGCGGTGGGCTGGTACGCATAGATCGTCGACGGAGAGAGAGACGCGGAGGTCACGTTCATATAGCCGTAGATCGTCGTGTTCCGCTGGGACGCGGAGACGTTCAGGAAGTACGACGCCGAAGCATTGCCGGAGACGGTCCAATTGCCGACGCCCGCGAGGGCGAGCAAGCGATACGAACCATCCCAATACGGGTTCACGAACGACGTGACGTTCGTGTCCTGACCATTCACGCTAGAGACATTCAACTGCACAACACCACCATACGTCGAATTAAGCTGGGAACGCGACTCCGGACCAGGACTCGTGAGATTGAAACGCGCATGAAGCGTATCGTTCTGCGTGTAATTCGCATTCGGGTCAACCGTCACATTCCAGAACGTCAAGGACGGCGTACCATAGCTCAGGTAGGTGCGCGTACCGTTATGGATTCCGGCGCTGGAGTCCGCGTACCAGAGGTACGCTCCAGCATAGCTCGAACTGTTCGGGTTATAGTACAAGAGCGCGTTGCCGCCGCTCGTCGTATTCGAGCCGAGTGTGTAAGGACCTCCGGTGAAGGGAGTGGTCCGGTTCGCGAGGAACGAGATGGACACGCCATTCGGCACCCAGGAAGGCACGGACACGTTCAGAAGGATGACATCTGGAATCGACGCGCTTCCGGAGTCACGGTCGACTGCGGTTCCGTTCACGGGGGAGACGATCGTGATCGGGAAGGGAGTGACGGTCAAGGACGAACTCTGCGCAGGAACGTTTCCAGCATAGTAATAGATTGACGGCTGGTCAGAGACATTGCAGCTCACGGAATACGTCCCTGTGGTGTTCGTCTGGAAGCTAAACGTGACGCCACCAGAACTGTTCGTCGTATTCGTGCCAAGGAGCGTACCATTCCGATAGAACGAGACCGAGGCGCCCTGCACCGCAACACCTGTGTGCTCATCGTGCACCGCGCACGACTGGGCGGTGGACTGGTACGAGTATATCGTCGAGGAGGCGAGCGAAGCGGAGGTCACGTTCATGTAGCCGTATACTGTTGTGTTGCGGATCGAAGCAGAGACATTCAGGAAGTACGACGCCGAAGCGTTACCGGTGATGTTCCAGTTGCCGACGCCAGCCAAGGCGAGCAAGCCGTAAGAGCCCTGCCAAATCGGATTGACGAAGCTCGTGGTGTTCGTGTCCTTACCATTCACGCTCGAGACATTCAACTGGACAGCGCCAGAGTACGAGGAATTGAGCTGGGAACGCGACTCCGGACCGGGACTCGTGTAGTTGAAGCGAACGAGCATCGTCTGGTTCTGCGTGTAGTTCGCGTCCGGATCGACAGTCGCATTCCAGAACACAAGAGACGGCGTACCATAACTCACATACGTACGCGTACCATTCGTCGAAGCCTGCGTAGAACCACCCCACCAAGAGTGGATACCAGCATACGTCGAGCTATTCGGGTTATAATACAAGACAGCAAACCCACCACTCGTCGTGTTCGAACCAATAACCGTCGGACCGACAGCAAAAGGAGACGTCAAGTTCTGCGTGAACGTGATGGCCACACCATTCGGAACATACGACGGAACAGAGACATTCAACAAGATGACATCAGGGATGCTCGCGCTGCCGGAATCTCGGTCCACAGCGGTCGCGTTCGACGGGCCCACAGGAGTCACGGGGAACGGCAAGACCGTCAAGGACGTGCTCCGACCAGGAACGTTTCCCGCATAGTAATAGATGGACAACTGGTCTGAGACGTTGCACGACACGCTGTACGTCCCGGAGACATTCGTCTGGAAGGAATACGTGACACCACCAGAACTGTTCGTCGTATTCGTGCCAAGGAGCGTACCATTCCTATAGAACGAGACCGTCGCACCAACCGCAGAGACATTCGTGTCCTGATCACGGACCTCACACGACTGCACAGTGGATTGGTACGCATAGATCGTCGACCGAGACAAAGACGCAGAAGTCACGTTCATATAACCATACACCGTCGTGTTCCGACCACTCACCGAAACAGGGAAGAAATACGACGCCGAAGCATTACCAGAAACATTCCAGTTGCCGACACCAGCCAAAACGAGCAAGCCATACGAGCCCTGCCAATACGGATTGACGAAGCTCGTGGTGTTCGTGTCCTGACCATTCACGCTAGAGACATTCAACTGCACAACACCACCATACGTCGAATTAAGCTGGGAACGCGACTCTGGACCAAGACTCGTGAGATTGAAACGCGCATGAAGCGTTTCATTCTGGGTGTAATTCGCATTCGGATACGAAGACACATTCCAGAACGAGAGATTGAACGCACCCCACTCAGCATACGTGCGGCTACCGTTCGGACCTCCGGCCGTTCCGGAATTACCGTACCAGCGATAAGCGCCAGCGTAGCTGCTGCTGTTCGGATTGTAATAGAGGACAGCGTTGCCGCCGCTCGTCGTATTCGAGCCGAGCGTATACGGACCACCGGTGAAGGGAGCGGTGCGGTTCGCGAGGAACGAGATGGACACGCCATTCGGCACCCAAGACGGTACGGACACGTTCAAGAGGATGACATCGGGCATGGTCGCGTTCACGCCGTCACGATCCACAGAGGTGCCGTTCACAGGGGAGACGGGCTGTATGGCGAACGGGTCGACGGTAAGCGTCGCGTTGCGCTGCGGAGCGTTCCCGGCGTACAGCAAGGAAGAAGGCTGGTCGGAGACGTTGCACGTGATCAGCCAGCTCCCGGTCGCATTCACGTTGAAGGACAATGTCAAGACTCCCGAAGAGTTCGTCGTATTGGTCCCGAGGGAAGTGCCGTTGCGGTAGAAGCCGACCGTCGCTCCCGAGACAGCAGAGCCTGTCCGCTGGTCACTCACCGTGCACGACGCGGTCGTGGACTGATACGCGTAGATGGTGGATGGAGCCAGGCTCATCGTGGTCACGTTCATGTAGTCGCCGAGAGTGATGGAGATATCCTGGTTCTGCGTCATGTTCACGCTCCTGGACTCGTCGTGGTACCCGGTCTTGCCCGCAGAGACCGTGTGGTTGGTGAGAGTCGTGACCGTGCCGTTCTCGTCGGTCGCGTAGGTCACGTTCTGGCGGGTGATGCTGCCGTTCGCGGCGGTCGTGACGCTGAAGACCTGGGACGCGAGCGCGTCGGTCGCGTTGACCGTCGCGCCGCTCACCGCGCTCCCCAGCGTGTTGTTCACGTACACGTCCAGGTAGTGCTGGTAATAGACGATTGCCGTCTCTCCGGTGTTCACTCCGGTGAAGACCGTCGTCGCGGGCGTGATGCTGCTGTTGCGCACAGTGATGTTCTGCACGCTCGTCCCGGTCCCGCCGGCGTTCACGAACAGCACGTTCCCGCCAGCGGAAACAATGCTGTCGATGATGAAGAGCTGGTCGGCGGTGTTGTAGGTGTTCACGCCGTAATTGCCGCCGTAGATCGTGCTGTTCTTGATCGTGACGTTGCCGTTCGCCCCTACACCGGTGTTCGACACGTTGATCGTGCTGTCCGTGAGGTTCGCGTCGCTGCCCAAGAGCACGCCATTGTTTCCGTACACGGTGATGTTGTGCAGGTCCTTGCTCCCTCCCGGCATATTGATGGCCGTCTTTGTCGTGTTGATGTACAATCCGTGGGCGGAGAGGACGCCGTTGGACAGTTCGATGCCGCCGCTCGCGACCGTCCCGAGGACGCGCGTATCATTGAGGGTGACCGTGGATGAGTAGCCGCCGATGAGGCTCGTTGCGTTGATGCCTGTGAGATTGACCGACCGCAACGTGACATGGCCCGTTCCGCTGGCGTAGACTCCCGAAGAGCCCGATCCAGTCACGTTCGTCCAGACCACACTGTCAGTGAGGTTCAGGTTCGCCGCCTTTATCCCGTACTGGTTGGCCGCCGTGCCCTGGATGCTGATGTTGAGGCGCGCGAGGCGCAACGGCTGGTTCGTGGTGATGGCGCTCGTGTCGTTGCCGAGGATCGTCGGCAATCCTGTGCCGTTGCTCGTGATCGTGATATCCTTGTTGACCGTCACGTTCTCCACATAGGTGCGGTTGTCGATGATGACGACGTGCTGTCCCGCGCTGGCAGCGTCCACGGCGGTCTGGACGTTCTTGTAGCACACGCCCGTCTCGTTGATGCAGACGGTGAGTGGATAGACGATGTAGCTACGGCTGATGTTGGTCGGTGGGTAGAAGTACGTCGCGCCGCTCGCCACGGTCGTGTTCCACGTCGTGATAGAGATGGTCCCGATGGGTATCTGGTAGGTGTCGTTGCGCCAGAAGGTGCCGTTATAGACGAGTCCGACCGTCCCGCTGTTGGAGGGCCCCTTGTGGGTCGCGTTGCTCGAGGCGCTGTAGCTCGCGTTGAGCTGCGACGCTGTCTCAGGGCCGGGGCTCGTGAGGTTTACATCGGCGGCGATGACGTCTTGCTGGTAGTAGCTCGCGTTCGGATCCACGCTCGCATACGAGAACGCCTGCTGCAGACCGCCATAGACGAGGGCGTCGCTCGTCGTGGACGGGTCGGCGTACGTGCTGTTCGCGAAGACCGTGACGTTGCCCGCGTAGACCGTCGCGTTCGGGTTCCAGACGTAGACGGCATTCCCGTTCGCGTCCGTCGTGTTCGAGCCCAAGAGCAGGTCCGTCTGCCCCAACGCCGGGTCGGTGAGGTTGAGGTAGAAGTCAATCGTCACTCCGGCAGGCGCTGAGGGGATGGAAGCGTTCAACAGGAGCGTGTCGGGATCCGCGCTCACGCTGTCTCGGTCCACGCGCGTGCCGTTGGCGGTGTTCATCGCCGCCGTCGTGCGGCTGATGGTATAGGTGCTCGTCTTGTTCTGCGAAGCATACAACGGGTCGTCGCAGTAGACGTCGAACGCCGCTCCCGCGTAGGTCCTGTTGAAGCTCCTGTTGAACCAATAGAGCTTTCTGGCGGCGTCGTAGGTCATGTTCTTATAGACGGTCCAGCCGCCGCTGACGTTGAAACGGGCCTCGCAGTAGCTGCTCGCCGTGTGGATGGGCTGCATGCTCGTGTCGCTATAGTTCGCCGTGAAGTTATCGAGCGTGTAGACCGGCACGATGGTCGAAGCGCTGGTGTCCGAGAGGGTGAGGTTGGACAGACCGTGCACGACAAAGGTGGTGCTCGACGTGCCGAGGTAGGTGTAGGGTCCGGTCATGTTCGCCAACAGGTTCCACGTCCCGACCGGCGCGGTGTAGCCGATCGTTCCTGTGCCCGACCAGTTCACGCCGTTGTACAACAGCGTGATGTTGCTCATGGGCGAGGCGGCGCTCTGCGGAGAGTAGTTCGCCTCGACGGTCAATGAATAGTTGTTCCCGAGCTGCGCCTGCGTCTCCTTGTTTATCTGCGAGGAGGCGTTGTACTGCAAGGTGACGGTGTCCGTCTGGTTGTAGACCGCGTTCGGGTCCGCCACGGCGCTCGACGGCGCGAGGGCGGGGGCTCCCTTGATGATGAAGGTGTGCGTGCTGTTGAAGAACGATATCACGCTCTCGCCCCACCAAGTATAGTTCCCCGCATAGTACGAGCTGTTCGGATTGAACCAGAGCGTGGCGTATCCCGTGGCGTTCGTCGTGTTCGAGCCGAGGAGCAGGCCGTTCTGGCCGGCGAAGGCAGGGTCGGTGAGGTTCGCCGTGAAGTTCACCGTGTAGCCCGCGCCGGCGCCCGGTATGCGCATGACGAGCGGTATCACGTCAGGGTCGCTCGCGCTGTAGCCGTCGCGATCGACGACGGTGCCGTCGGCGGGGTTCATCGAGTCGGACGCCCCTTTCACGGTGAAGTTCCGTGTGATGAGGAGAGTATTGGCTGCGCCGGTATAATCGGTAAAGCCTGAATTGACGTGCGTCCACGCAGTCACATTCCACACGCCCACAGGTGCATCGCTCGGGAGCACATACGTCCCACTGAAGTTCCCCGAGCCGTTCATGTCGACGAAGTAACTTGAGGTATTCGGTGCGTGGAGGTCGGCCTCCACGAACACGCCGTAGCTAGAGTTCAGCTGCGACGCGGTCTCGCCGAGGCTGGAGACAGTGAAGTTCAGGCCGACGGTCTGTGTCGCGTTATAGTCCGGGCCCGGATCGAGCGTCGCGTTCTGATACGCGAGCGTGAGATTGAACAGGACATCCAGCGTACGGCTCCCCAGGCTGTCGCTGCCCGCGCTCTGTGGCCACCAGGACCAGTTTCCTCCATGGATGGACGTGCTGGGATTCCACCAGAATGTCGCCGTGCCGCTCGCGTTCGTCGTGTTCTGTCCCAGGTAGACATCCGTCTGGCCGAGCAACGGGTCGGTCAGGTTCGCCGTGAAATTCACCAGGACGCCCGGAGCGCCATCGGTCAGGTTCGCCTGCAGTGCGATGAATGCGGGCCAACCCCCCGCCCCCGGCCCATCACGGCTCACGTATGAACCCCCCGAGATTGGAAGCGGGATGACGCGCACGTCCTCTTTCACGTTTCGCTGCGTGCTGTTGGCGGCGTTGCCGACCAGGTCCTGGCACTCCACGTTCCAGCTGTAGTTGCCGTTTTGCACGCTCGTGAGCCAGAAGCTCTGTGTCGTGCCTTGGGTGATGCTCGTGTTCGTCTGGTTGAGGGTGTCGTTGATGTAGAGCGAGCACTGCGGCACGGGGAGCAGGTTGTCCGAGACGTTATAATCGAGCTGGATGGTCCGTGTCGTGGTCACGACGGTGTTGTTCGCCGGGTTCTCCAAGAGGACGGTCGGCGCCTGCGTGTCCACGGTGAAGTTCCTGGTGACGGTCGATGCGGCGTTGCCGGCCTTGTCCGTGCACGAGACGCTCCAGTTGTGCTGTCCCTGCGTGAATCCTGTCACGGTCGTCGCGTTGGTCTGGCCGTTCACGACGCTCGCGCTCGTGTTGAGCGCGCCGTCCACGTAGACGTCGCAGCCGATGTACGGGTCGAGGTTGTCGCTCGCGGTCCAGTTGAAGGTCACGCTCGTCGACGAGGTGTTGTAGCCCTCGACGGGGGTGTTGGGCGTGACTGTCGGGGCGGTCGTGTCGACATAGAGGAGCACGGTCTTGTTCGTCGCGTAGTTGTAGGCCTGGTCCCATACTTCGAGCGTGATATTGCGCAGTCCCTGGGGCTGCGCGGCGAGGGTCTGCTGGTGCGTCGTGGCGTTCGCCATCGTGCCGTTCGAGTCCTGCGTGCCGTTCACGTACAAGGTCCAGTTCAACGTAGAGGCCATGTTGTCCTGGGCGGTGAAGTTGACCGACGGGGTCGTCGTGTTATACCAGGTGTAGTTGGTCGCCGGAACGGTGATACTGCTGTTCGGCGCGGTCAGGTCGATGAGGACGTTGCGCGTCGCGCTGGTTCCCGTGAGGTAGCGCGCCGAGTCGTCGTCGCACGCCGCGTACCAAGTGTCATTGCCCTGTGTGAAGGTGTGCGTATAGGTGTCCGACGTGTTGACGGTGAAGCTGCTGTTCGTGTCGACGAGCGCCCCGTTCACGTAGACGCGGCACTGGCTGATGTTGAAGAAACCGTCCGTCGCGTTGTAGGTAAGGGCGTGGGACGCGGTGTTGTACCAGGTATTGTTGGGTGGCGAGACGAGGCTCACGTTCGGGGCTGGATAGGTGAAGTTCACGCTCAAGAAAGCGATGTCGTAGTCGTACGTCGGGCTCTGAGGGTTCTTCCAGAGGTTGCCGTCCGTCAGGCGGAGCCAAACCCGGTTCATGTAGTTGGAGGTGTTGACGGCCTGGGTGATATCACAAGAGTCGAGCCCGAGCCCCGCGCGGTAGGGGATGATGCAGAGCGTGACCCACGTCGCGCTCGAGATGTTGTACCAATCGACGTAGACGTTATTCGTGGACGACTCCTTGTGGTAGATGTTGAGCGAGAGATTGGAGAGCGCCATGCCGGCGTACATCGTGGACGGAAAGGTCATATTCATCATGTCGAGCCCTGCGGTGCTCGCGACGATCTGCGCGTAAACGCCGTCCTTCTTCGTGACGTTCCCCAATTCGCTCTGGACGAACGTACCGCCTTGCCAGTACTCCGCCGTGGACGGGAGGATGACCACGTGGATGATCTTCGTCGCGGAGTAACTGTTATTCGCGTACTCAGTGAAATTGAAGGTGTACGGCCCGGTGAGGGTATCGAGGCCGCTGGGGACGGTCCAGTTGAAATTGAGGTCCCCGCTGCTGTTCGTCGTCGTGTTCGTCGGATAGCCGTTCTGCAGCTCCCCTTCCGGATTGGTCGCGTTGACTGTAACCGTAGCTCCCTTCGCCCAATGGCTCCCCGTGAACTCGACGAGCTGCGAGCGGTTGAAGTAATCGCCTACGATCTGTGTCTGCACGGTGGGAGAGCGCTTGGTCACTGTATAGTTGTTCGTTGCGTTGATAGCGGTAT
This sequence comes from Candidatus Woesearchaeota archaeon, assembly GCA_046704725.1. Lineage (GTDB taxonomy): Archaea > Nanobdellota > Nanobdellia > Woesearchaeales > SKIA01 > SKIA01. The sequence goes on from JBJKRI010000006.1 coordinate 92,337, forward strand.
TGTTCCGCTGCCAGGCATACAGCGAATACAGCCCCAGCGGCGCGTAGTCGGCGATCGTGTAGTTCGTCTTGAATCCGCCCGTGCTGTTGGTCGTGACGTTGACCTGTGCGACGAACGACCCGCCCTTTGTGATGTTGATGCTGACGAGGGCGGAAGGATCATAGATGTCCGTCCCGGATATCTGGACCGTCTCCCCCTGGACGTACGTGGTCTTGTCGAGCTCCAAAGAATACTTCGTGAAATTGTACGCGATACGATAGACGAGGTAGTCGGCGTCGGAGACGTGCTGCGTGTTCGGGTTGCCGCCGTTGCTGAAATCGATGCGGATGCGCGCGGTCGGGTTGGGACCGAAGAACTGCGAGCAGTTCCAGGACTCCGCGCCTGGGAGGACGGCGGTCGCGTTCTGCGAGCCCACCGACGTCGGCTCAGTCGTGCTATTGACGTTCACCCCGCTGACGATCGGGGTCCACACACCGTATCCAGGATCCACATAGATGCTGTAGCTGTTCCCTGTATTGTCGCCCCAGACCTGGTAGTCCACGGACACGCTGTGGATGACGTCGCACTTGCGCAGCGGCATGCTCTCGTTGCCGTAGGTCGCGTTCATGCTGCCGTTGTAGTTCGTCTTGTGGTTGAAGGTCTCCTTGTTCGGGCTCGGCGGCGCCTCGTTGCAATAGGTCAGCTCCTTGTTGCACGCGGGAGTGCCGTTGTCATAGGTGCCGCTGCACGTCGACGTGCTGTAGTTGCCGCCGTTGGACTGGCAGTCCGCGTAGAACGGCGGGAGCACGAGGTCGCTGACCTCGACGAGCAACGGGTCGCCCGGCGTGAGCGTCACGCTGTACGGCTCGCCGGGAGTGAGCGCCATGACCTCGACGAAGCCGCCGTTGCAGGTCTGCGTGCTGAAGTTATAGTCGGCGCACTTGAGCAATTCACTGCCCTTCGCGATCCTCGTGACGGTGTACGACGTGTTGAACGACGGGTCGATCGCGTAGGCGTCGACCACCGCGCGGTCGGTGAATCGCTTCGCGCGGGAGGCCGGCACGGATTCGATCCCGAGCCCCATGGTCGCGGGGGACGCGCCGTGCACAGTGAGGTTCGATACCGGACCGTTCGGGAAGCTGAACTCGACATCATAAGTCCCGTTGTTCGCGCGCGCCTGAGACGGGAGCAGGCCGCTCTTGCGCAGATGGCCGTGCTGGCTCAAGGAGACGGTCGCGCGGACCTCCTGGCCGTGGCTGTCATACACGAGCAGTCCCTGCGGAGCGTGGGGCTGCACCGAGGGAGCGCCGAAGGGATTCGCGTACTCGTCCACGCGCAGGACGCGGAACGCATCAGCGACGACCACGCCGTCCGCCGCCGCGTCCGTGACCGTGACGGGGATAGAGGCGTTCATCCAGTAGCGCCCGAGATAGTCCCACTGCGCGGGCTGGCGCTGGTCATCGAGCACGGTGTCGTTGCCGATACGGATGCGGGCGTTGCTCGCGAACGACGGGTCGCCGGGGTGCCAGACCTCGAGCTCGTAATACGCCGGCGCGGTGGCGAGGAAGAAGCGCATCTGGGACTGTCCGCGCCCCTGACCGAGGTCGGTGTGGTAGCCCGCGCCGTGGTAGCCGGGGACCTGCGTCCCAGCGTACCACGTCCCGATGGACTGCACGCCGGGATCGCCGTCGTCCACGACCCTGTACGGGTCGAACGTGGGTCCCGCTCCGGGAGAGAGGCCGGCGAGCAGGTCTGTGTTCGCCGGCAACGGCAGGGAGAACACGATTTTCTCGGAACCGTTGGCGAGCGTGCCGACGACCGTTGAGGGTGCGACCTGGGTGTTGCCGGAAGCGTCCGGATACGTGATGCGCCACTCACCCTTGGGCACGATGGCCTTCACCGTGAAGCTCGCGTGGTCGATGTGCGCTTGCTCGCTCACGTGGATGGCCGCCCCCGGAGGCTGCCAGATGCGGAGGGTGCGCGCGTTGTCCTGCGGCAAGGAATCGTTGGCCTGAATGGCCACGCGCACCGACTGCGTGGCCGATGGGATGGTGATCGTCGCGTTCGACGCTCCGGGCGGCAAGGTCTGGCTCTGGCGCGACGTGTCATTGCCGGCCGCGGTCTGGTACGTCACGTCGAGCGCGACCTGGTGCGTGCGCACGTCATGGTTGAAGAAGGAGACGGTCACCGTCCGGCCGTCCGAGCGCATGGACGACACCTCAAGGTCGTCGGAGACGAACGACTGCTCGGGAGCGCCGACGATCAATGAGTCGTTGATGCGCAGCGTGGCGCCGCCTTGGGTGAGCACCCACGGGATCGCTGTGCTCTTCGCTCCGGGCGGCAGGAGGATGCGGGCCACGATCGTCACGCTCTTGCCCGGCGCGATGACGCCGGTGTCCGGTATGCCGTCCAGATTCGTGTCCGTGAGGCGGTTGCCATTGCTGTCCTCGAGGAGCGCCGCGTACGGCCCGCCGATCGCGATGTCGATCGCGTGCGCGTGCTTCCAATCGACGTTGGTGATCGTGCGCGTGATGACGAGCTGGGTGTTGGGCAGTCCAGTGAGGTTCTGCGCCGGCGTGGCCTGTATCGTGCTGTTGGGCGCGACGACCTCGATGGGAGTGACCGTGCCGAGCGCTTGCGCGAGGAGGAAATAGCGTCCCGGCGGAAGCAGAGGGGTCCAGGTCATGTTCACGGCCGCCGGACGGCGCGCGACGACGGACAGATTCTCATCGAGCACGAGCAGCGCGCTCGTGTTGTCGAGCGAGATGGACAAGGGTTGTCCCTGCAGGACGGGTGTGAAGCGGTCGGGTGTGGCATTGGGGATCAGGCTTGCGGGGACGGCGGAGAGCACATCGTGGTCCTTGCTCGCGTAGTATATCTCTTGTCCAGACAATCGGAAGGTATCGATGCTCGCCCTCCGGTCGAAGCCGCCGCGCAATGCGTAGACCGTCCCGTTGTCGGTCGCCAGGCGGAAGGTCGCTTGCCAGTCGCCGCGCAGGAGCGCTCCATAGGGCGTGCGGTTGATGGTCGGCAGCGAGGGTGCGGGCATGCTGCTCTGGAGGACCGCCTCGAACGGTCCGGTGGATTGCACGCTCGTGGGAGTGTTCGGCAGCGGCCTGCCGTCGAGCGTCGTGGCCGATTCGATCGTCGCGTTGCCGATCCGCGGCGCGACGAGGCCCGTGACATTGCTGGTGACGAGCGCGTACCAACGCCCGGTCGCCACGTCGTAGCCGATGGTGGCCGGCACGGGCTGCGCTCCCTGGTCGAGGACGGTGACGTCCTGCGTGCGGGCCGGCGGTCCGGGCCACACGAGGGTCTGGTTCTGCGTGAAGGTCGTGGCTGAGCCGAGCGCGACGAGGCTCGTCCCTTTGACGAGGAGCGCTCCGCTCGTGTTCACTGGCGTGCCGCGAGAGACGTACACTGGCGGCAGGTGCTGCGCGGTGCGCACGAAGTCGTAGGAGAACGCGCTGGGCACGTGGATGAGCGCGACCTGGTCGCCCACGCCGCAGGCGAGCGCGCACGACGCGCACGTCACGGTGCAGACCGCTGTGGCGTTGCCGTCGGTGAGGGCTCCGGGGACGGGCGGCATGACGCGGACGTCGTAGGTGTGGTTGGTCGTGGCGTTGACGATGACGTGCGTCGCGTTCACCGTGACGGTGCCGTCGAAGCCGGGCTTTGCGACGATGATGCTGGCGTTCGCGAGGACGTGCGCACCGCCCAGGCTCACGTTCGCGAGCAGGGCGTACGTGCCTTCGAGCGGGAGGTATATCGTTCCCTGGTAGTCCCCGCCGGCGCTCGCCGTGAGCGGGACGCCCGTGATGCTGCTATCCGGCCAGGTGACGGTGAGCTCTGTTGGCACGCTGATGACGCGCACGCCATTGATGTCGGTGTGCACGCTCACCGGGACGGTCGCTCCGGGGATGGCATTGTGCGTGACGTTGAGTGTGACCGTCGCGTTGGGTACGGCGGCGATGAGCGGCAGCAATACGAGGAGGAGGTAGAGGCGCTTCATCGGAGCATCCTCCGGTACGCGTCCTGCGTGCCTTGCGTGACGTCGTCGGCGATCTGCGCGAGCCGCAGCTCTCCCAGGCCGGTCTGCGCCCGGATGGCCGGGAGGGGGACGTGCTGTTCGAGGGCGTGCGCGATGTGCGTGTAGCGCAGTATCTGTGGGGTGGCGTGCTCGAGGGTGCCGTCGACTCGCAGCAGGTATTTCTTGACGATCTGCTGGACGCGCTTGGGCACCATCTGGGGGGTCTGGCGCGAGGGAAACGCGTAGGCGCTGTCGTGGCTGCGGAAGTAGTCCTTGAGGTTGCGCGTGAGCTCCTCGCTCACGATGCAGTGGCGTCCGCCGACGACGATGCTGCCTTGTTGGACGTCTTTCTTGCGTATGGCGACGAGTTCGGAGACGGTGCAGCCGGTCTGGTACTGCACCTCGATCATGAGGGCGTCTCGGGGGGCTCTCGCTAGCTTGCGGAGTCGTTGGAGCTGTTCATGCGAAAGGTGCTCGACCACTACCAGTTTCCCTTTCCTAAAATCCTGAGAAACTCCTATTTAACGCTACCGGCACTACGCAGAAATGGTCTTTACGGATAGACGCTCATCCGGGTCTTGTAGATGACCTCGGGGACCCGCTCGAGCACGAAGGTGCTGCGGCCGTCCTGCGGGAAGATCTTGATCTCGAACTCGTCGTTCTCGTGCAGGACGTGGGATTGCTTGAGCTTGAAGTAGATGAAGACGGTCTCGCCGTACTCGAGCGCCGTGTCGGGCACGCCGGTGAGCGTGACGATGCAATAGCTCGTCTCCGGACGGAGCTTGGCGAACGTGCACGGACCCTCTATCTGGTCGGTGATATGGATGGTGTTCGCGTCGAGCTGGTTGGCGGTGGTCGTGCCGTTGTCATCGATCTGGATGTATCCATAGACGGTGCCGTTGCCCCAGATGGGCAGGTCCTGGATATCGACCTTCGCGCCCGTGCTCGCGAGCGACTTATTGAGGGGGATCTCGTCGGACAGGCCCGTCTCGCTCATGTTGACGATGAAATAGTAGGAGGAGCCGTTGTTGTAGAGCTGTATCTGGTCATTGATGCCGTCGCCGTCGAGGTCGCCGAACGGGATCCACCCGCTCGTGGTCGAGACGGGCACGCTGATGCTGAAGTTCTTGGTGACCGTCGCTGGATTCGATAACGACGCGGAGTACGAGCCCGTGTCGGTGAAAAACGACAGGTACGTCGTCTTGAAGTTGATCGGGCCCGAAGCGGGCTCCGGACGCGTAAGGATCTGCACGTCATTCGCCGTCTTCGCGCTGGTGTTCGCGTTCATGAAGACGTGCGTGATCTGCACCCCGTTGACGAGGCGGCTCTGGGACTGGGAGCCGACGATAAGCGCTTTCTGCTGCAACACGCCAGCGGTGCTGATGATGACGCCAGCGGCGACGGCGGCGACGAGAATGGTAGCGATAAAAATGATGAGGGTGCCAATACCCATTATCGCTCTGCTGTTCATCATGGAGTCCCTACCATGGGATTGCTACTTCTTTTCCACCCGTGACTTATATAAATGTTTCGTAGCGCCCGAAAACGCGGAAAAACGCGTTTGGAGGCCGAGAAAGCGCGCGAGGCACGGGATGGACGGACGCGGAAAGAGCCTTCCGACACGCCGAAAAACCGTGGTCGTGCAACGACTGCCGCACCCGAAACCCCATCTCCCATGGCCCGAGTCCGGAAAGACGAGGTAATAAATGTTTGGTCAGCCGACGGCTTTTCTCACGAGCGCGGCGATCCGCTTCTCCTCGGCCGCGCCGAGCTTTTCCAGGGCGAAAGCGGTCGGCCACATGTCGCCATCATCGAGCGTGGCCTTGTCGTTGAAACCGAGGGTCGCGTAGCGCGCCTTGAACTTGGCCCGGTCCTGGAAGAAGCACAAGACGTTGCCGTCCTTGGAGTACGCGGGCATGCCGTACCAGGTCCTCGGCACGAGCGACGGCGCATTGGACATGACGATCTCGTGTATCCTCTTGGCCATGGAACGGTCCGGCTCTGCCATCTTCGCGATCTTCTGAAGCACCGCGGCCTCGCCCTCCGTCTTCTCCTTCAGCTCCTTGACGCGCTCGCGCATCGCTGCGCGCTCCTCCTTGGTGAAACCCTCGCTCTTGGCCATGCTGCGGGCGTGGGAAAGCAGGTATTTAAGCGATGCGTGCGGGCAGATTTAAGAGTGGCGGGGGGTTCCGGGAAGCATGAGCTGGCAGGAGCAACCGTCACGCGAGCACGCCTTCTCCGTCAAGGAATCGTTCGCCGCCCACTACAAGGAATTGCTGGGGGATGGGTACGGGGATTTCATCTCATGTAGCATGCGCTACCTGCGGCGGGCGATACGCGTGAACACGCTCAAGGCATCTGTCAGTGCGGTACGCTCACGTCTGGAAAAAGCGGGCTGGGAATTGACGCCCGTGCCATGGTGCCCCGAGGCGTTCTGGATCAGCGGGGACCGATTGGACATCGGCAACCTGCTCGAGCACCAGCTCGGCTACGTCTACGTCCAAGACCCTGCGAGCATGCTGCCGCCCATCGTGCTTGCTCCGGAAGCCGGTGAGCGCGTACTCGACATGTGCGCGTCCCCCGGGAGCAAGACATCGCAGGCCGCGGCGATGATGAAAAACGAGGGCATCATCGTGGCCAACGACGTGCAAGGATCGCGCCTCGCGCCATTAGGGATCAACCTGCAGCGGCTCGGCGTGGTGAACGCCGTCTTGACCAAGCGGGACGGACGCGGTTTCACGAAGATGGAGTTCGACCGCATCATGGTGGACGCCCCCTGCAGCGGCACGGGGACGATCAGGCGCTCGCCGAAATCGATCACCATGTGGAACCCCAAACAGGTGGACAAGCTCGGACGATTGCAGGAACAGCTCTTGGACGCGGCGTGGAAAGCGTTGAAGCACGGCGGCGTCATGACGTACAGCACCTGCACGCTCGAGCCGCGCGAGAACGAGGTCGTGCTCTCGCGCTTTCTCTCCGCGCATCCCGACGCGGCTTGCGTCCCGATCGAGCTGGACATCGACCGCGAGAAGAACTGGGAGACCGACCCGGAGAGCGGCGAAGCGTTGCATCCCGGCGTGAAGAACGCGCTTCGCATACACCCGACGACGAACGACACCGAAGGCTTCTTCGTCGCGCGCATCGAGAAAGAATAGACGACGGGACCACGCATGTTTATATAGGCGTTTTTTGCGTGGAACACCATGCGAGGTGAGCCGTTCTATCAGCAGAAGATAGAAACGGTCCTCGCGCACTTCGGCACGGACGCCGACACGGGGCTCGATGAGAAGGGAGCGGCGGAGCTGCTGCGCATCCACGGGCCGAACACGATCGTCGAGCAGGAGAAAGAAGCGTGGTGGCGCATTCTCGCGCAACAGTTCTCGGGCATCCTCATCTACATCCTGATCGCCGCCGCACTGATATCAGGGTTGTTCGGGGAATGGGTGGATACCGGAGCGATCCTCGTCATCCTCATCGTCAACGGCATCATCGGCTACTGGCAGGAGCGCAAGGCGCAGGACAGCATCGAGGCGCTCAAGAAACTCGCGAGCAACAAGGCGACGGTGGTGCGCGGGGGAAAGACCGTACAGGTCGACGCCTCCGCATTGGTGCCGGGAGACCTGTTGCTGCTGGAGACCGGGGACCGGATACCGGCGGACGCGCGCATCGTCGAAGCGCACAGCCTGCAATTGCTCGAAGGCACCTTGACCGGCGAGAGCGCGCCCGTGAGCAAGAACGCCGAGACGATCGAGGGAGAGGCGTCGCTCGCCGAACGGACCGACATGGTCTACTCGGGGACGATCGTCACGAAAGGACGCGGAAGAGCGGTCATCACCGGGACGGGCATGAAGACGGAGATCGGGCGCATCGCGAACCTCATCCAGGAGACGAAGATCGAGCAGACGCCACTGCAGCGAGACCTGGATGTATTAGGCGGGAAGCTCGGCAAGCTCATCCTCGGCATCTGCGCGGCCATCTTCGTCATCATCGTGGTATCGGACGGCGCGTTCACGCTTCGCGCCTTGCAGCCGCCGTTCATGCTCGCTGTTTCGCTCGCTGTGGCAGCGATACCCGAGGGACTGCCGATCGTCGTGACCATCGCGCTCGCGTTCGGCACGAAACGCATGGTTCGCAAGAACGCGCTCATCAAGCGCCTGGCGAGCGTGGAGACGCTCGGCAGCACGGACGTCATCTGCACGGACAAGACCGGGACCTTGACGAAGAACGAGATGACCGTCACACGCATCTGGCACGGGGGCAACACGATACCCGTGACGGGCACGGGCTACGGGCCCGACGGGGAGATCAAGGGCTTTTTGCCGCGTGTCGCCTTCGAGATATCGGCGTTGTGCAACGACGCCAAGCTCACGCACTCGGACGAGGGATACGGCGTGATCGGCGACCCGACCGAAGGATGCTTGTTGACATTGTGCCGGAAGGCGAGCCTGGGCGAGGAGGAGCTGCGCGAGCGGCATAGACGGGCGGGGGAAGTGCCGTTCTCGAGCGAGCGAAAACGCATGAGCACGGTCAACGACTTCGACGGGAACCGATTGTTGCTGACGAAGGGAGCGCCGGACGTGGTGCTCGAGCACTGCACGCGCATACTCGACGGGGAGAACGAACGCGCGATAACCGACGCGGACAAGGCGGCGATAGTATCGGCGAACGAGGCCTTCGCCAAGGACGCATTGCGGGTATTGGCGCTCGCGTTCCGCTCGGTGCCCATCAAGCCCGACTACGATGAGAAGGACGAGAACGGCTTGTGCTTCGTGTGCCTGACGGGCATGATCGACCCGCCGCGTCCGGAGGCGATCAGCGCGGTGCAGAAATGCAAGGACGCGGGCATCCGGGTTGTGATGATCACAGGAGACCACCAGGGGACGGCCGTCGCCATCGCCAAGGAGCTCGGCATCGAGGGACGGGCGGTGAACGGACAAGAGCTCGACGACATCGACCTGGACAAGGAGGTGGAAGGCATCGGGGTGTACGCGCGCGTGAACCCCGAGCACAAGATGCGCATCGTGGACGCGCTGAAAAAGCGCGGGCACATCGTGGCCATGACGGGCGACGGCGTGAACGACGCCCCCGCGTTGAAACGCGCGGACATCGGCGTGGCCATGGGCATCACGGGAACGGACGTGGCGAAAGAGAGCGCCTCGATGATCCTCACCGACGATAACTTCACGAGCGTGGTCGCCGCCGTGGAAGAGGGCAGGAACATCTACGCGAACATCAAGAAGTTCGTGAACTATCTTCTGAGCAGCAACTTCGGAGAAGTGCTCGCGATATTCCTGGCCATCATGCTGTTCCGGCATGACGGCGAGGTCGTGTGGCCATTGACGGCCACGATGATACTCTTGATGAACCTCGTGACGGACTCGCTTCCGGCACTCGCCCTGGGCGTGGACCCCGGCGATCCGAAAGCCATGACGCGGCCGCCGCGAGACCCGAAGATACGTATCATCAACCTCAACATGGGGACGAACATCGCGCTCATCGGCGTGCTCGTCGCCGGAGCGACGCTCTTCATGTTCAACTGGTCCTTGCAGCGCACGGGAAGCCTCGCGCACGCGCAGACCATGGCGTTGACGACGATCGTGCTGCTTGAGATCGTGCGTATAGCGATGATACGCGCGCAGTACAAGACGCCCGCATTCAGTAACAAGTATCTCTTGTACGCGATCGGGATCGTGCTCGCCATACAAGCATTGACCGTTTACACGCCGTTCATGAACTTCGTGTTCGGCACCGTGCCGTTGTCGCTGGCGGACCTCGGGCTCGTGGCGTTGACGTGCGCGGCGACCTATGTCGTGGGCATGGTCATCGGACTGGTCGTGCGGCGCGTGACCGGACAGCGGGACTGAATCACGCCTTGTTCTGCGCCTCGATGCGCTTGTTCCCCTCGACGAAATAGTGCTTGGTCGCGAATTCCTTCAGGAGACGGGCACAGTTGCGCACATTGTCCTCCGGGCGCCGGTGGTATCGGGACAGATAACGGGCCATCGAGTTGTAGATGCCGCCCTCGTCGAGAACCGCATGGCACGGCATGGCGTCGAAGCGCACGACAGACTTATTGATGCTGATCGCGTAGGAGACGAGCCGCTCGCACCACTCCTTATCGGTCGGGGGCATGCGCCTACAGCTTGGCGAGCTCTTCCATCAGCCGGCGGTTGCGCCTGATGAGCTTCTGGACCGCGTTGGAGACGCGGGTGGCACTGAGTTCGTGATCGAGCTCCGACGGCATCCGGGTCTCCCGTCGAGAGCCGTTAATAAATCTTCTGTTGGTCATAGACAGCCTCCGCACCCAAGGATAGGAAGGCGAATGCACATAAAAGGCTTGCGCGAGAAAGTCCTGTGAGCGGGCGGGGAGTCAGCCGTAGCGCTCGACGACGCCCTCGGAGACGATCCCGACCGTGCCGTCGGTGACTTTCAAGGCGGACTGGTCGTCCAGGGCGTAGACGATGCCGGGGATGCGTTTGTGGCTTCCTTCAGGACGGCGTCGCGGGCCTTGGGGGAATGGGGGCTGTCGAGGTGGGGGCATGGAAATCGACGAGGGAGAGGCCTTCCCCCGGCTCCGCCTCGCTGTCGCCGTACAAGAGGGTGGAGACGGAAGGGACGGGGTGGTGAGGAGGAGACGCATGATACGCTGGGAGAAGAGAGGTATTGGGGAAAGCTTCAAGAACCTGCGCGAGGATACGCTCGCGGAGGGAAGGACACGTGACGACATGGGAATATACGATGGTTGAAGGCGCATTCGATGCGATCAGGGAGAAGAACTCGTTGATATCCAAGCTGGACGCTGCAGGACAAGAAGGCTGGGAACTCGTCTGCACAGAGCGCAAAGCGGGTTCCATCGTCTTGATACAGGCGATACTGAAGAGGAAGAAGGAGTAGGGAAAGAGGAGTGAGGGGGCGAGCGGCAAAGCAGAGTCGACTCTATGCAAAGAAGTATACAGCCCAGATGATAGCCAATCCGACTATCCACACAGTGAAGTAAGCGGACCATAAAGGCAATTCAATGTATCGAGTCATATACGAACCACCTCCACATCAGGATATTGACTCTTCAATGCATCCTTCCATTCAGAGTACATCCGAGGATGCGCTTGAACGCGGAAAAGAACCACGATCAGAAAATCGAAGTGCTTGGCGTATCGCATTGCCTTATCAGCTATAGTCTGTAAATCCTTGCTAAGGGTTGGTCCCTTCACTTCAATAGCGATATCTTCAATCACAATGTCTGGTCGCGACCTTCCTCGTTGCACTTCAACTTTACTGTTGGGGAAATGCGTTCTGAGATAACCTTGTAGTTCTCCCTGATATCCTTCTTCGGTTTTCCAACGTCGGCTTGGTTCGAACTCCTTGATTGCCTTCAACACTCTTCGCGGCAAGGATCGCGCTTCGTCTTCGTCTTGCCATTGGGCAATCTGTGCTTTCGTTCCCCATCTTTCACCCACGAACGGAGAGTTATACAGAGAAAGTCCTTTCTCCTTCATTTTCGTGACATATCGCTTTCGTTCCGCAGCTTCCTTCGCCGAGCGTTTCATCAATTCAGCACTCTCCCTCTCAGATCTCACATATTCAACGTGTTTACCATACACGAAAACCATGCAAATAGACCAAAAAATGGAAACAATTGTCGCAATCAACCACATGTTGCGTGCAACCCACAAGAATACCTGTTTCAATATGTACCAGAGAAATGCAAGAATAAGTATCCCTGCAACGAGCAACCAAGAGTAGTTGTCATCAGGCATCTGTCGTTAGCAAAGCACTGCCTCGCTATTTCAATCTATCGCGTAATCTTCTAAACGGCCCAAATAACATTCTATAATCACTTCACACTGAGCGCATCAATGCGCAAACATGAGACTATAATCGTCCCAGGGATTGTTCAACGTGCCGTTGGCCTTGTGGAGCCGATAGAGGAACTTGAGATACTTCGAGAGGACGTGCTTTCGCGGCAGGTCCTCCCGGCCGAACTTCGATTCCCACCATTCGAAGAGCTCCCTGTTTCCCTTTGAGGAGTTGCAGGACTTGCAGCAGAGGACGAGATTGTGGCCCTTGTCGGACATGAACTTCCCGATGATGCTCCGCGGGATGATGTGCTCATAGGTGAGGTCTTCAGTAGAGCCGCAATAGATGCATTCATGGTTATCGTTCTTGATGGCGATCTTCTCGTCCCGAAGATAGTCGCTCATGCTCTTCTTGCCGGAATCAAGTATCTTGTACTGGTGGACGATAAGGCCGAAATGCTTGTTGAGGACGCTGCGCTTGCTCGAATCCTCGCCTTTGGACCTGAGGATTGCACGGGCGATGACGGCGGCGTACTGGAAGAGGATCCAGTCCTTGACGGTCTTGATGCCGACGTACGGAGGTTTCTTCGCCATTTCGAACGGCCTGACAGTCGTCTTGGAACATCGTATATAACGATTCTGAAAGAATCGGGGAAGAAGTATAGAGAGTATATTGCGGAGAAATATAATCTCACCTTGATAACTATGAAACAACAATAGGCTCGAATAGCCCGTGACTAATTAGAAAATGCTGTCACCAGATTTTACTGAAGACCTGTTAGCATTTGTCACGCTGTCTTCAATGACCAATACTTGTAATTATAGCAAGATGCCCAAATTCATCTCAAGGCAACAAGAGAGTAAGGTGGGTTGGGACGCTCAGCTAGGCCTGCTATTTTTTCAATTCAAACTAACCAAAGAACTGCTGCGGCGTCCATGCAAACAGTTGCGCACACCATACTTCAAAATAGACATCTACCCCAAGAATCGATTTCATCAACACAACATTCTTTGTAAATGGGCGCACAATTTCCCGTTCACATTCTATTGCACACTAGAAACGACAGAGTACCAACAACTAGACCGTTGGTATCACTTGAGGAGAATACTTCCACACACTGCGCTATTCAAGCCACTAGACATAGGAGCAATCTCAGGCACTGGATCTCACAAAATTGTATACTCGCCAAATACTCCACACTGCGCATATTTCATGTCAGAACCGAAATCTCTTGAAAGGTACTCATTCGAATTCATAATTAGGCAACCGCACATACAGAACACAGCGTTAAGCAGCGTGATAGACATTTTGAAAGAAATCGTTCCTAATTCTATACCGACAGACAATAAGCTAAGCTTTACAAGCGTAAGAGAGATTGTACGCAAGACCTTGGGTTTGGAGATGCTAGCAGTAGAAATCAAGAGATAATCGCGCAAATAGTACAATATATACAAACATTAAATAAGCAGAATTTCTCCGCCATTCACTTACAGAAAATGACTAAAAAGTATCTACAACTGACTCCCCATAAGGGAGAATTCCCGAGACCCGTCCCCAGAAGCACACAGAAACACTATAGATTGGAAGCTGAGATTCGTACAATGCTAACACCTTTTGTTACGACTTCTGATCACAAAATTGCCGTCGGTCGGCGACGATACTTTATGATTGAATTTGGAGACTACTACACTAGCAATGATGCACAGAAGGCTTTGAAATTCTTTAAAGCGCGTCAAGAGAGGGTGCTTAGTGACTTTTCAGTCATCGCTTCCGTAGATCAAGACGATGTTTTACGATGGACCGAAGGAACAATATTCAAATACGTCCGAGGAGTTGTGAAAGGCGTTTCTGAAGTTACCGACAACTCTAAGATAGGAAAATCCCTCGTCGAACAACTTGAGTCAATACCAACTGGATCTGAACTAGAAGTGACAATACTATTGTATGAGGGAGGATCAACCCTCATATCGGATATCATTTCTAGAATCAAGGAACTAGATTCGGCGTGTTCAGTCATTTCTACTTACGACGAAATACGTGCATTATCAGTGCGAACGAAAATACCTTGCATCACTACAATTTCAGAATGGGAAGATGTCCAAAAGGTATTCGGCACAGCTCTGACCCAAGACCGCCAATCAAATTTCGCGTTCTTTCCTGTCGAAGGAACGACCAAACTTAACACCACGTATCCTACAGCAACGGCAACAATCGTAGATACAGGCGTAAACTTCTCTGTACTCAATTTGCGTGGAAAAAGTTCAGATAAGGACGGCCACGGCACTGCTGTGGCTGCACTGGTCGCATTCGGAGATACGCTTCGATTAGAAGAAGCAGTGCAAACTGTGGAGGTACACGAAATTAACACGAAAATCGGAGAAAACAATGACATTGTTGGTGGAGTCCTTCAATCACTCAGAGAATCAAAAGACGGAAGTGTAATCTGCATGGCGCAAAACGCTTGGGAAATGGACTTCGGTCTCCGGCGTTCGCTCAGTGAGCGTCTCGACAGAATAGTACAAAGTAAAAATGTGTTGTTTATCAACTCAGCAGGAAATATTGGAAACGACGATGTGCTTGACAATGCTTCAGACGAAAATGTACACGTGCGAAACTTTGACGTGTTCTTCCCGGCGGAGATGAGACAGTCCCTTGTCATAGGCTGCGCAGAAGTTAGCGAAAAAACACCTGCTGCAGACACCAGATATGGGATTAACCCTGCGTTTGTTGAAAGGGCACGCGATGAGTTCCTATATCTCAAACCTGAGATATGCGTGACTGGAGCGTACGCAACAGCACGCGAACGAAGGCAAGCGGCGACTCCAGAACATATGTTAATAAGCATCAATCATGAGGGCAAGCGAGTGGGAGTGATAGGTTCAAGCTACGCTACAGCGATTATGACCAACATCGCCGCAAAACTTGTGAACAGAATAAAGAACAGATTCCGCAACTCTGAAACGTGGAAAGCTATACTTATCAATCGGTCGAAATTAGAATACTTCCCTTCACGCGGGAATGATCGCTGGCCACTATTTGTGACAAGGCCAACCGATAACCCAGAACAAATATCAGACGGAATCTATCTTGGGTTCGAAGGAAAAATTAAGCCCTCTCAGCAGTTCATTCACAGAAATAAACACAACTACGTGATTGGGGAGGAAGTCAAATTCTACGTTCCCAAAGGCATCAAGAGCGTTCGAATCGTACTTTGTCATTCAAACGATTCCGCATGGCAGAGGATAGATGCTCCAGCAGTCGCGTTTGTCACAAAAATAACAACTGCGCGACATAATAAGAAGTCAAAATACAGCACATTTGCGAAGCCTACACATACCCATTATGGAGAGTACCAAGTAAGAGCAGAAGACGAAGAACAAGAATGGACCCTAACGCTCAAAGCTTGGAGTTACAGAGTTCCCGAAGATGAGAAGGAACAGGTGCAAGTAAGATACGGAATCAGCATCAAATTGATTCCTCGACAGATAAGTGAGCTCGACAAACTCTATGATATCATAGAGTCAAAACTTGGCATCTCAAGCGATACGGAGAAAACCCCAGTAGAGCATTTGACAGAGGTGTCAGATACACCTACTCCTGCATAGCGTTCACCGCTCCCCCACATACCCGCCTTCAACGCCGTTCTTCGACAGCACCAATTGCCACAATCCAATCTTCCGCGCCCGGAACGCCCCGGCAGATGTAAGAAGATAGAACCGCCACATCCGGTAGAACCGTTCCGAGTACGCCTTTTTCAGTCCGTCCCAAGCAGCGACGAAGCTCTTCTCCCAAGCCAATAACGTCCGATCATAGTACTGCCCGAAGGAGTGCCAGTCCTCCAACACGAACTCCTTCTCGAAAGCGGCTATCTGCGTGGGCGACGGCAAGTGCCCGTTCGGGAAGATGTACTTGTCCGTCCAGGGATTCGTCGCCACCGACGACTTGTTCGCGCCGATCGTGTGCAACAAGAACAATCCGTCGTCGGAAAGGCACCGCGCAGCCGTCCTGAAGTACGCAGCGTAGTTCTTGCGGCCGACGTGCTCGAACATGCCGACAGACACGATCCTATCGAAGGTCTCGTGCAGGTCCCGATAGTCCTGCACGCGTATCTTGACGGGCAAGCCAGCGACCATCCTCTTGGCGAGCTTGGCCTGCTCCTTGGAGATGGTCACGCCAACGACGGACACGCCATGTTCCGAAGCGAGATGCTTGGCAAGGCCTCCCCAGCCGCAGCCGATGTCGAGCACGCGCATGCCCTTCTCGAGCTTCAGTTTGCGCGCGATCAGGTCCATCTTCGCTTTCTGCGCGAGGTCGAGCGTGTCGACATCCTTCCAATAGCCGCACGAGTACTGCATGAAGGGGTCGAGCATGGCGGTGAACAGGTCGTTGCCGCGGTCGTAGTGCTCCTTCCCCACCTGCAACGAGCGGCGCTTGGTCTGCCGGTTGAACACGGCGGCCTTCACGTAGTGCCACGCCAGGGAGAACGTCACCGGCACTTTCCGCGTCAAATTCGCGCGCATCGCGCGAAAGGAGAGTTCATCCAGGGCGGAGCAATCCCACCAGCCGTCCATGTAGGACTCGCCCAGCGCCAAGACCCCGCCAGAAAGCACCCTCTTGTAGAAGCGCTCATCGTGCACGACGAGATCCCACGGCCGCTTCCCATCCGTCCTGATATCTGCCAAGGACAGTATCCGCGAGACCTCTTGCTGGGCTGTCACAAGAGGACCCAAAGAGGCGAGCATAAATGTCTTTTCCTCTGTGCTTGACGTCCACAAGCGCGTTAAAGAAGGACCGCTTCGACCACGCATGACCCGCCTGACTCCTGCAAAAAAGAAGGCCCTCGAAGGCCGCAAGCAGCAGGAGATCGAGCGGGCGGTCGAGGAGCTGCGCAAGCTCTACGGCAGCCAGCCGGGCACCAAGACGCTCACGAGGGAGGAGCGCAACGCCCTCGCCCTCAAGGAATACCCGCCGCCGGAGTAGTCATTCCGGAAATCCTTCGGGAATCCCGGAAGAAGTCACAGGACAGCCACGGACGCCCCGCATAAGAGGAGCGGCGGCTTCGACAGAGTATGGACCTGTATCTCGACACGAACATCATCATGGACTTCCTGCTGCAGCGCGATTCCGCCGCGTACCGCGTGTTGATGGAGGGGTTCGCCTGCAAGCATCGATTCATCATCTGCGATCTCGTTCTTGCCGAGCTCAAGTTCCAAGGGCTCGGAACGGAAGGCGAATCATTCATCACTCTCAGCGCGGCCACGCGCAAGCTCCGCGTCGAAGCCATCACTATTGATGACCGCCAGCACGCGAAGCGATGGGTGCGCGAGGGCCTCACCCATCGCAACGATGCGTTGCACGCCGCGATCGCGAACAGGAAGTGCGAAGGACGGATACTCACGAAGAACATCAAGGACTTCCGCCGCGTCCCGCACAGCAAGCCGATACACCCTGATAACATATGATAACATTTATAATGCGCAATCGCTTGCTCCAGCGCATGGCAAGTCCGCTCGTCGGAATACGAATGCAGCCGGAGCTCCTCGATCGCGCCAGGAGGATCAGCGAGGAAGAGGGCTTCCAGAGCCTGCAGGAATTCGTACGCGAATCCGTGCGGGCCCGCGTGGAAGCATTCGAACGACAGCAAGCCATCGAAGTCCTCAAGAAGCTCGCCGGCTCCGCAAAGCGATACACCCCCAGGACGAAAGAGGAACTCTCCCGCCTCGCCGGACGGCTCTACGGCATCTGAATCCGGAAATCTTCCGAAAGAACCGGAAGAAGTCACAGGACACCTATGCGCACAAGGCATACCAACACCCGACCCGTATCCCTCGCATGGAAAAGGATATAAGTTCTATAACATTCATAGGTTCCATGGCGACCACCATCTCCATCTCCGAGGAGCTCAAGGAGAAGATCAGGCTGCTCGGCAAGGGCGGCGAGACGTACGAGGAGATCATCAGGCGGATGTACGAGGTCACAAAACAGCACATCCTGCTGCACTACGTCTACGACCAGAGCGACTCGGTCAGCGTGAAAGAGGCGCTGGAGGACGCGGAGCGACGATGGCCAGAGTCATCATCGTAGAGTCGCTGCGCAGGGAGATCCTCAAGGGTTTCGGGGCGGAGTCCAAAGCGATCTTCAGACGGATGCTGGAGTTCGGGGACCGCCCGACGGCCGGCAAGGCTCTCGCGAGCGTCGGCGGCATCCTCATCAAGGAGATCAAGCACAAGACGTTCCGTTTCTATTGCATCGGCGACGCGCACGTCTGGAAGTTCGCCACCACCGACGAGCTCGCCGCCCTGCTCATCAAGTTCGTCGCCATGTCCAAGAAGAAGGACCAGCAAGCGCAGATAGAGCGGATCAAGGACGTGCTGCGCTCGTTCGGCTTCGACGGCTTCTGAATCCGGAAATCCTCTAGGAATCCCGGAAGAAGTCACAGGACACCCACGGACGCAAGGGATATGGGGAAAGGACACCTTCAAATAGCTGGAGGTACTCGCAATGCTCGTGGACGAGAAGGAACTCGAAAGACGGTTCGCGGAGCTGGAGCGACGGCTGCGCCGCGTCGAGGAGGACCTGGATGATTCCACCCTCAGCGCTGCCGACGTGAAGGCGATCCGTGACGCCGAAGAGGACGAGAGGCATGGGCGACTCGTCGATGCGAACGAGTTGGCACGCGAGTTGGGGTTGTGAGGGACGTACTGCTCACCCGACAAGCGCACCAGTTCTTGGACAGTCTTCAACGCAAGGACGCTCGACGCGTCCTGGAAAAGGTGCTATCGCTCGGGGAAGAGCCATACCCGAAAGGATGTAGGCAGCTCGAGGATAGCGACGCGATGCGGATACGTGTCGGGCCCTTCCGCGTTCTCTATCATGTGCGACAGAGGAGCGTGCGTGTGGACAGCATCGACAAGCGTAGCAGGGTCTACAAGAGGGGACGATGACGGCCAAAAGAAAAGGCACGGGACCGCTCCCCGAACCCCGGCTCGCAATGACTGTCGAAAGCATCCTGCGGGCGGCACAGGACCCGCTATCGCTGGAAGACCTCTCCGGACGCGTGGCAGAGATTCCGCGAAAAGAGCTGGACGCGCTCTTGGGACGGCTGGAGGAGGACGGCAAGATCGCGCGGCTCGAGGAAGGCATCGTCTGGATCTTCGAGGATGATGCGAGCGACAAGCTCAAGCGCACACTGCGGGACTCGAGATCTGCATGAAGCGCATGCAGGTCCGCTGGGCAAAAGACGCGCACGCAGAACTCGCAACACCGCACACACCCCAGACCAACTACTTCTCGTTGAGCCGGACGGCCGACAAGACAATCGCCTTGAGCGCTGATGCGTCGACGCGTCCCTCGGAGAAATCGATGGCGCGCGCGCTCTTGCTGGAAAGACGCGCATTGAAGAGCCCCTTCGGGTCCTTGAGCGAAGCGCCCTTGGGGAAGGTCAGGCGCACCGCGCCCTTGAGCGTGTCCGCCACGCAGACGATGCCGTCGTGCGACCAGACGGGGACGCCCTGGGGCTTGGAGGGCATCTTCCACTTCACCTCCTCGACCAGGGAGGGGGACGCCCGCAGGACGATCGCGCGAAGCTCCGCGAGCTTTTTCCCGCGCCAGTCCTTCGTCTTCGCGATGATGGCGTCTATCTCCCGAGCGGCGCTTGTCGCCATACCCGCACAGGCCCGTGCAGCGATATAAATCGTTCGGACCCCGGTCCTCCAGAAATCTTTTATAGCGCCCGTCCGCCGCGACACCATGGTGCGTTGGAGCCGTTGGGGGATAGGCATCGCCGCATTGCTCGTGCTCTCCGTGCTCGTCAACCTCTTCATGCTCACCATGATCCATCCCGCCAAGGCGGCTCCGGACCTCATCGGAAAAGACGTGCCGACCCTCGGTAGCGCCACCGCACCGGTCACCATCACGGAGTTCGGCGACTACCTCTGCCCGCAGTGCAGGCAGTTCAGCACGTCAGTCTATCCGCAGCTCAAACAGTACATCGCGTCGGGCAATCTCCGCTTCAGATACATCGTCTCGCCGTTGACCAACGAGTATCCGCGCGCACTGCCGGCGGCGATGGCGGCGTACTGCGTGGGAAAGCAGCAAGGAAGCACGGGATACTTCCGGATGCACGACCTGCTCTACAACACGACGGACTTCTCCGACAAAGCCCTGCAAGCGGACGCAGAAAGCCTCGGCGTCAACAGCACGCAGTGGCAGGACTGCTACACGAACACGACAGCGCGCAACGCGTTATTGCAGAACGCCGACACGCTGGCAGCCACCCATAACGTGCGGCAGCTCCCGACGTTCTTCATCAACGGCCAACGCCTTGTCGGGCCGCAACCGCTCTCGGTGTTCGCCGCGGCGATAAACGCGAAATAATAGAGAAAAAGCGCTGCGCTAGCGTCCCTTCAACACAGAGCGGATCTCAGCGAGACTTCTTCTTGCCCTTGGCCTGCTTCTTGTCGGCCTTCTTCGGCGCTTTCGCCGCGTCCTTGGCCGTCTTTTCCATGTCCTCGCTCGCCCAATCCTTGTCCCACGATTCGTCGTCCATCATGCAAGGGCACATGCCGACCGAGGATTTAATCCTCGCTACACGAAACGGCAGCGGAAAAAGCCTTTTAAACAATCCGTGGCAGGGAACGGCATGATCCTGCGCCTGCGCCCGAGATTGACCACGAGCCTCGAGCTCGCGGTCACCGGCATGCTGTTGGGCATCGCGGTTAGCCTGAACAGCACGGTTTGGAGCGTGTACCTCAACACCATCTTGCACGACGCCGCACTCACAGGAACCATCGCCGCCGCCACGACCGGATTGTACGTCGTCTTGCTCTTCGCGCTCACGCCCATCCTGCGACGCGCCTCCGAGCGGCTGCTCCTCACGCTCAGCGCGGCGGGCATCGCCGCCGGCTACCTGGGATACGCGCTCACGGATTCCCTCTGGCCATTCCTTGCCGCAGCCGCTGCGGTCGCGTTCTTCCAGGTGATGCGCGCGGAGAGCTACAGCGTGCTCGTGCGCGACAACGCCGACGGGGGGGACGTGCCCCAAGCGGAAGGCATGCGGTACGCCATCAACAACGCGGGCTGGCTGCTCGCGCCACTGCTCGGCGGTTTCGTCGCCGCGGCCCTCGGGCTGCGCATGGTGTTCCTGGTCGGCGCGATATTCAGCATCATCGCCATGATGCAGTTCCGCATGGTCCCCACACAGAACGTGCCGCACGACGACAACGACCTCAGCTACCGACGACTCCTCAAGGACCTGCGCACGTTCGCCAAGGACCCCGCGCTGCGGCGCGCATACATCATGAACGGCGGCGTGTCGACGTGGTGGGGAGTGATCTACACGTACGGGCCGCTCTACATCCTCCACCAAGGGCTTCCAGTGTACTGGGTCGGCATCTTCCTCGCGGCGATCACCATCCCGCTCATCGTGCTCGAGTACACGGTCGGGCGGCTCACCAAGAGATACGGCTACCGCTTCTTCCTCGTGCTCGGGCACGCGTGGATCGCTGCGTGCGCGATCGCCGTCGCCATCCTCACACCGTACACCTGGGCGACGCTGACGATTCTCGTCCTCGCGTCCGTGGGGGCGAGCATGCTCGAAGGGACCAGGGAATCCTATTTCTACGCGGTCGTGCCCCAAAAAGACGAGGAACGGCACCTCGGGACGTGGCTTTCCGGGCAGAGCCTGATGAGCACGCTCGGCAAGTTCGCGTTCGCCGGAGCGATCCTCATCGCGTCGTATGCGGGGGGCTTTCTCATCACCGCAGCGCTCATGGTCGCGGCCGCGCTCGTCGCGTCGCGCATCACGGTTCAGATACCTGAAAGGAAACCGGCATGACCGAGGCAGAACGTTTGTCCGCGCTCCTGACGAAACGGCTCAGCGACACAAGATACGGCGAAGCGCTCGCGCTCATCAAGAAGAACGCCAGAGGGCGCATCTGGCTGGTCGGCGGAGCGGTGAGCCGGCTGCTCGCCAGCGAGCTCTACGGGGGGAGCACAGCGACGCACGACTTCGACTTCCTCGTGGAGGAAGAGACCATCAAGCCCACGGTCCCGGACGGCTGGACGATGGAACGCAAGAAGCACGGCAACCCCACATTCACCAGGGAGGACGTTGAGGTCGACCTGTTTCCCTTGGCCACGCACGACCACATCCGCCGCAACGGTCTTGAGCCGACCATAGAGCACTTCCTCGAAGGAACGCCCTTCACCATACAGGCGCTGGCGTATGACGTCGACGAGAAGCGATTGATCGGCGATGCGGGAATCACCGCCCTCCTGACCAAGAGACTCGCCGTCAACAATCTGGAGCAGGCGCGCGAGATCGCCAAACACAAGGGCGTCACCATCGATGAGCGCATGGGCCGGAAAGCCGAGAGCATGGGATTCTCCTTCGCACCGTGCGGAGAGTGATCAGACGCCCCAGGTGTAGCGCCTGTTGAACAGGAAGTTCACAAGGAACATGAGCACGATGGCCACCAGGTTCCACACCAACAGCAATCCGATGCCGAGAAGCGACGTCAAGAGATAGACGATGCCGACGGTGCCGACGAGCGTCACCAGGCTCGCCCCCTGGAACAGGAGGAACCGGTTCCACAAGCGATGCTTTGTGCGTCCGGGAAAGGTGAAGAGGTTGTTGCCGATGAAGTTCGAGACGATGGCGGTCTCGGTCGCGATCGCCGAGGCGAATACGAAGTACAACCCAACAGAATGCAGCACCCAGAGGATGAAGGTGTTGATGACCGTTCCCACAGCACCGACGAGGCCGAAGGTGATGAGCTGCCGCAGCCCGGGACGCAAGCCCACAACACCGACGGCTCCGCGCAACGCTTCGGACAGCGACATCTTGCTCTTTCCCGCGCGTCGCGGACGGAAAGCGACGGGTACCTCGGCGACGCTCGCCCCGGAACGCAGCGCGGCGTCGAGCAACGCCACCTGGAAGACGTAGCCCTCGGCGGTGATGGACGACAGATCAATCCGTCGCAAGACCGACGCGCGTATCGCGCGGAAACCCGCGGTGCAATCACGGACCGGAAGGCGCAGGACCAATCGCGCGTAAGCATTGGCTCCCCTGCTCAGCCAGCGGCGGTACAGGCCCCACTCCTCGGGCACGCTCCCGTCGGGCACGTAGCGCGAGCCGATGACGAAATCGGCGTCCGCAGACAAGAGACGGAATATGTCTGCGGGGTCGTGGCTGAAGTCAGCGTCCATCTCCATCACCACGTCAGGAGAGAGTTCGGAGAGCGCGAAGGACATGCCGTCGCGGTACGCCGCGCCGAGACCGTTCTTCTGGGGCCGCTCCAAGAGGTGCAGGAACGTATCGTCTTTCATGCGCTCGCGCACGACGCCCGCGGTCCCGTCCGGGCTGTGGTCGTCCACGACAAGGATGTGCACAGCCGTCCCCTCGTGCTCGCGCGATTCCTCGCGGATGCGCTCGATGAGAGGCGCGATGTTCGCGGCCTCGTTATAGGTGGGGATGATGATGCAGGCGATTCGCACCCTCTGGCCGCGCTCCTCACCACTTATAAATGCTGCTGTGCTTTTTCGGCGATGCCAAAAAACACGCTATTGCACCCTATTTGCCACAACGTCGCTGTATCCGGAGTATTTCATGCACAAGAATTTTAAACGAGCACCCTATAGAACAACGTATAGGGAGGGGTATCAAATGGAAAAAGGATCTAAAATGTTTGTAGGATGGGCTGCCATCGTCGATGGCGTGCTCATCGCACTGAACCAGCTGCTCACCTGGCCTGGCGGACTGCAGTACCTGTGGGCCGTCATCGCAGTGATACTGGGCATCTGGGTACTCGTGGCCTAAGCATCTTTTTTCTCTCTCTTTTTCTTATACACATACAACACCAACGCCCAGAACGTGCCGAGCAACGCCCCGGCAAGGACGTCGGAGAAATAATGCACTCGCAAGACCATTCGGCTCACCGCTACAGCAGCAGCGAGCACGGCCGCCAATGGCCAGTACCGCTTGTCGTAAGCCAAGGCCGCCGACACGTAGAGCGCGGCCGACACGGTCGAGTGCCCTGAAGGAAAAGAATAGCCCCACGCGTGGACGAGCATGCCCGCCGGACGGGGACGCGCCACGACGAACTTCACGATCACCGAAGACAAGAACGCGAGAGCGACAGCACCACCGATACGGACCGCATGGAAGCGAGAGCGCAGCGACAATAGCGCCGACAAGACGATGACGACATACGGACCGCCGAGCGCGGTGACCGCCTGCACGAGAAAAGAAGCGGAGGCGGGCAGCCACGAGAAGACCCAGGCATCGACGGATCGCGTCAGGCCCACGACGACGAGCACCGATACCGCCACAAAACCGGCCAATAACGCCCAGAGACTCTTCCGCATCAGCCGACCACGCACCGCTCACTCATAAAACCTATGCGAGCAAGAACAACGACTCGTCCTGCGACTTGGGATAGTAGCAGTTGAACGGCCCGAGCGTGCCGATATAGCTCTCGAGCTCGTTCCGAGAGCGCGTCACGCCCTGCGAGACGAGGATCATGTACTGGATATTGTCCACGGTCACGACCACGGTCGTGGAGGGGTACATGCGCATGAGCGCGTACTGCTGCGAAGGCGTGGGCACGCACATCCGCTCGGGGCCCACGGCGTGCACGGTGCTCTGGATGCGGTTGACGAACCACTGGTAAGAGCTGTCAGGGTACTGGAAGGACGGATAGTAGTTGTACGACGGGTATGAAGGATAGTGATAGCTGTACGACGGATAGGAGGGATAGCCATACGAGGGACAGCCGTAGTAAGAGGGATAGCAGGGATACGTCGGGTGCGGGTACAAGACGATGACGCTGCCACCCGTCTGGGACGCGAGCAGGTGCCCGACAATCGGCTCGTACGCCCCGACAAGGCCGATGCAGAGCACGGCCGCGACCACCAATCCCCAGTACCGCATGAGGGACAGGAAGCCCTCGGGGCTTTTCAAGGTTATCCCCCGCCGATGCGGACAACGAAAAGGTTTATATGGGGTCAGACACGGAAAAACAGGTAATGCAGCAGCAGAAGCTCAATCTCGGCCTCGCTCTTACCATCACCGCTGTTCTGCTCGTCATCATCGCCGTGCCGTTCATCTACAGGGGCGGCATCTCGGGCAAGGCGGTCCTGCTGCAGCCGCAAGCCCCGAGCGTGGCAGTGGGCAACAGCGTGACGGTCAACGTCAGCACGGACGGCATCACGAACCTGTCGGGCATCCAGTTCAGCGTCGCCTACGACCCGAACGTGCTACGCCTGGACTCCGTCGACCAAGGGACCTTCCTGGACGAGAACGGCGCATCCAGCACCTTCTTCGACAACGGGAGCAACAGCACGGCCGGCGAGCGCAACGACATCGTCATCGTGCGATTGGAGAACACCGGCGTCTCCGGAGCGGGAACGCTCGCGCTGCTCCACTTCACCGCTGTCCAAGCCGGAACCGCGAGCGTGAACTTCACGAAGGTATTGCTGTCGGACAACAACAGCAACCAGATCAACACGAATTACGTCAACACGAGCGTCTCGGTCACCAGCAACGACAAGACGCCGCCCGTCGTGAGCATGGACCAGCCGCCGAACGGAATCGTCGTCAGCGGCAACCAGGAATTCAACGCGACGGCGACAGACAACGTCGGCGTCACGAAGGTCGAGTTCCTCGTGGACGGCACGATCATCGCGACCGACGCGACCGTTCCCTACGGCATCACCTGGGACACGAGCACCGTGCTCGACGGCAGCCACACCCTCACAGTCAAGGCCTTCGACGCTGGAGGCAACCAGGCCAACGCGACGCGCACGGTGACAGTAGACAACACGCCTCCGACGGTCAGCGTCTCCTCGCCGGTGAGCGGAGCGCAGCTCAGCGGCATGGCGACCTTCACGGCGAGCGCGACGGACGCGAGCGGCGTGAAAAGCGTACAATTCCTCGTCGACGGAGTCCCGGTAGGCACGGACACGACAGCACCATACTCAATCATCTGGAACACGTCCGGAGCGTCAAACGGCTGGCACGACATCACCGCGAAGGCGACCGACCAGCTGAACAACGTGGGAACGAGCGGACCGGTCAGCGTGAACATCAGCAACACGGTCGTGGACAACACACCGCCGACCATCACTCTCACGACTCCCGCCAATGGCGCCACGGTCAGCGGCTCCGTAGGCATCACGGCCAGCGCGAGCGACAACGTCGGGGTGAAAGACGTCACCTTCAGCGTGGACGGCATCGATATCGCCACCGACAACAACAGCCCCTACGCGACGAGCTGGAACTCCGGGACGGTGACCAACGGGAATCATCTCATCGTCGCGACGGCGACAGACCTCGCAGGCAACAACGCATCCAAGAACGTCACCGTCAACGTCAGCAACACCGGCGTGGACACGACGAAGCCAAGCATCTTCTTCACGAGCCCCGCGAACGGCGCTGACGTGAGCGGAACAGTCACCCTGACCGCGTCAGCGACCGACAACGTCGGCGTGACCAGCGTCGTCTTCAAGGTCGCCGGCAAACAGGTCGGCTCGACGCTCACGAGCGCACCGTACACGGTCCAATGGGATTCCAGCACGGTCGGCTACGGTTCCTACGGCGTGACCGCGACCGCGAGCGACGCGGCGGGCAACACCGCCACCGCATCCATCAGCCTCGTCAAGCCCAGCCCCAACACCGGCAGCAGCGGAGGCGGAGGAGGAGGAGGAGGAGGCGCCTACGTGCCGCCGCCCACCACAACGAGCTCCTCGGGAAGCACGAGCACCACGACGACGACCACCCAGCCGCCGACGGTCGTGCTCTACTCGGGCACCGGCAGCGAGGACCTCTCGTCCGCACGCGTGCAGCTCAACACCAATATCAACGACACGTCCCTGCAGGTCACGTATGACACAAGCGGAGACCTGCCGGCGATGCCGAGCGGCGTCGACGCCTACAGGCGAGTCTCCATCCTTCCCCAAGGATTCACCTACACAAACATCGACAGCGCGATCGTCCGCTTCAAGGTCCCACGCTCCTGGCTGGACGCGCAGAGCCTCAACGCGAGCGCGGTCTCGCTGTACGTGCTGCAGAACGGCCAGTGGCAACCGCTCTCCACAGCCATCGAGAACCAGGACCAGAACAACGTCTACTACACGGTCAAGAACGCGCAGATCGGGGTCCTGACCATCGGCGGACAGACAGCGGTCCAACAGAACGCAACACCGACGACGGCCCCCTCGCAGACTGAGGCGCCGACCACGATCCCCACGCAGAAGAAGGGGATGGCCTGGCAGACGCTCCTCGAGCTCGCCATCGGACTGGTGGGACTGCTCGTGCTGGGCACCTACTTCATGGGGCGCCGCTACCAGCACGCGAAGGCAGAGATCGCGAAGGCCCCGAAGAACGCGCTCGGATCCTACGTCCAGCAGACACGCAACGAAGGGTTCACGGACGATCAGATCCGCACGGCGCTCTCGCAGAAAGGCTGGCCGAAAGAGAAGATCGACGACGCGATGAAACGATAGGGCTATAAGCGGTCTTATCCATACAATTCCAATGGAGAAACTGTTCATCGACGCCGACACGCTGTACGGGCAGAGCCTCTTGCTCGCCAGGACGGTGAAGGACAGCGAGTACCGGCCGACGGTCATCATCGCGCTGTGGCGCGGAGGGACCCCTGTGGGAGTGGTGGTGGACGAGGCCTTCCGGTATTGGGGTATGCGGGCACGATCGTACCCGCTCCTCGTATCCGCCTACCGCGGCAGCAGCAGGAACGAGAGAGCGAGCGTGTTCGGCGTCGGTCCAGTCCTGGATGCCATCGAGAAGACGGACCGCGTCCTCATCGTCGACGACGTGTACGACACGGGATTGAGCGCGGAGCGCGTGCGCGCGCTCTTCCAGGACAGGGCGGCGGAAGTACGCGTCGCGACCGTGTACGACAAGCCGCAGAACCACACCGGATTGCCGGGACCTGACTTCACCGTCGAGACGACGGACGCGTGGATCGTCTTTCCCCACGAGCTCGAAGAACTCACCGTAGAAGAGATAGAGAAGAAAGGGAATGCGTGGCCGCGGCTCCTGAACTGATCACTTCCACAGCCAGCCGAACAATCCCTTGTCCTGCTGCTCGTTCGCCGCGACAGTCATCACGCGAAGCTGCTCCTGCTGCAACACCTGGAACTGCTGCTGCAGCCCAGTGATGCAACCACAGGTCGTGGCGGCCTGCTCCATCTGCTGCAAGCGTTCCTGGTTGGATATCCGCAACTGCTCGAGCTGCCTCGCCGCCTGCTCGTCACCGCCGGCGAAGAAACGCGCGAAGCCGCTGCGCTGCGCGATGCGCTGCTCGAGCTGGTTCATCTCCTGCAGGCTCGCGTTGTACTGGCGCGCCATCAAGGATATCGCGTCGCCGCATCCGCACAGCGAGTTATTGAGGCCGACCATGCTCTGCACCGCGGCGTGCGCCTCGAGCTTCGTCTGCACCTGCACACCTTGCCCGGTCAGGTTCACCTGATTGCCGATGCGAGCGCGCTCCTGCTCCCATTCCTGCTCCATGTGCAGGAGTTGCGTACGGTTCTGGTACCAGGTCCCGTTCCAGGTATAATTGAACGTGCGGTTCTGGTCCTGCGTGCGATTCATGTCGGGCGTGCCCGTATCCATCGACGGATCACGCACCTGCGCACGATCCTGCACCTGGACCTGGTCCGGCGCCAAAGCAGGCTCTAGCACGAGCGCCGCAAGAAGGACGAGCACCACCGCACCTACCAACACGTATGCATCACGCATGTCGACCACCCCAATCTGCCGGTACTATGCGTTTTTCGCTCTTAAGCGCTCGCTCCAGAAACGTGTAGCGATGCGCAGTCGACGCAATCCTTCCACGCACATGGGGACGAGCTCGTATGCTCCTGCGCCCAGTCGATGACGGGCTGCGCCGCGCGCAGCAACGACATTCCGGCGAGCGTGACGAAATACCGCTCCTCGAAGGTCCGGCACAATCCCTCATCGCACAAGAAACGCAATTCAGCGGAGAGCACGCGGTTCGTGATGGCAGAAAACGAGCGCTGCAGGTCGCAGAAACGCTGGGGAAAGGTACATTCGCGCAGGACGCGATACGACCATTTCCTGCCGAGGATGGAGAACACGTACTCAGGACTGCACGCGATCATGGTATCCCTGAAGATACCAGCGCTATATAATCCTGTGAATCATCGGTACATCCGTCCAGAGGGATGAACATGCGATGGGGAATGAGCGTCATAGCGCTGTGCGCGATGCTCCTGCTCGGAGCCGCCGGCGCGCAGAACGGGACCGTCAACGAGACCGAGAGCCTTCCAGGATTGAACGCTTCGGTGAACCAGAGCGCACCAGGAGAGGCCAACGGCACGGGAAGCGTCAACCAGACCGGGACGAACCAGACCAACGATACGACAGAACAGACCCATGAAGGAACAGGCGGCCAAGGGAAGGGCGGAGCCAGCAGCGAGGCAGCGACGGGAAGCGCACCAGGCATCAGTGAGGTGACGGTGCCCAGCGCGTTGTTGCCGGGTGGCAACGACACGCTCTCCGCACGGGTCACGAGTTCGGGAACGACCGAGGACGTGACCGCGACGCTCACGGCATACACGTGTGGCGAGCCGACGACGACCTGCGGCGGCGCGAACGCGTGCCCCGAAGAATCGTGGACCGCGCTGAGCACCAAGCAAGTGCCGATGCAACGCGGCGCGGACGCCGCTCCCGGTGGGGAGGAGAGCGATGAGGGTGGAAACAACCTCGCGTATCCCGTGGTCTTCAGCGAGGGTATCGGCCTTGGCGGCGTGACGATGCCGGAGACCGGTCTGCGCACGCCGAGCAATGGGAGCGGCGACTGGACGGGACCGTTCCTGTGCTGCGATGCGAGCGGGACCTCGTGCGTCGACCGCAACAGCGACGGCACCATAGACGCCTTGGACTACAGCACGGTCGCGTGCACGCAAGGCATCGCGTGGTACCCGCAGAACACGGTGAGCAGCTGGCAAGCCACCGTCATCGAAGGAGATGACGAATCCGTCCGGGCGGACTGGGGCGACAACCTCATCCGGCAGACCTGGAACACGCACAACACGATACGCATCGAGACCGTGCTCGAGCAGGACCGGCCCGAGAACATGACGGCCTACACGATGGCATTGCTCTATGGGGAGCGGACCACGGAGATGCAAGGGACGAACACCCAGACATACAACTCCACCGAAGCCACGGTATACACGCCGTGCGCGCACCTGATCATCGAGAAGCTGAGCGGGACGGAACCTGACGGCGAGCACGGCGAGCCGTTGTCGCCGGCCGCCGTCGACCTCGCGACGTGGGAGAGCTACGGCATTGACGGGCCCGGAGGGTTCTCCGCGGAGGTGAACGTGGCGGGCAAGCTCGTGTACGGCTATAACCTCGGCATCAGGGACATGGAACTGCCGTACGACAAGTACGGCTGGTGGCGCGTGACCTTCGCGCTCGACAAGACGGCGACCGTGAACGGGAGCACCGTGCAATGCCGCACGGACATCAGCGAGCTCGCTCCCGAGGACCTGATCGGCGGGACGGAGGACGGCGAGAGCCAGACGAGCTACTACCAGCCCCAGCTCTCCAGCGACGGGAGCCGGACATGGATCGACATCTACATCCTGAGCGGCCGTGACGGCGGCACGAGCACGCCGCACACCATCAGCGGGGGGCACACGCTCACCGCAGCCGCGCTCGTGGCAGACGAGAACGCCACCGAGAACGTGACGGAGAACGTGACGGAGAACGAGACCGAAGAGCGCGACGACGACTACTGGACGGCCTCCGGACTGCTCGAGGCGTTCGACGGCGAGTCGCTCCCCGCGGGAGCGTGGATCGGCGTGCACGTGGAGAGCCTGGACAGCGAGGGGAAGACGACGGAGATCGACGGACCGTCCGTGGACGTCCACCACGCGTACACCGTGGACATCACGGAGACCGCACCTGATCCGGTCAACGGGAACGCGCCCGTGACGGTGAAAGGCGTGCTCAAGAACTCCTGCTCCCCTGAGGACCTCTCCGGGGAGACGGTGACGGTGAACGGGAACGCCGCACCCATCTCCACGGAGAGCTGGGAGACGACATTGACCGCGCCGTCGAGCGGGACACTGCCGGTGACCGTCTCTTACACGAGCGACCGGGGCGACGTCTTCACCGACACGGCGAGCGTGAGCGTGCTCGCGAGCACCGTCACGACCGGAGGCGGAGGGGGCGGCGGGACGTACCACAGCAGCAGCGGACTGACCTGCTTCACGGGCTACACGCGCGACGCGAGCGGCGAGTGCGTGCCCATAGAACAACCGAGCGCGACGCCCGAACAGCAGAACACCGTGCAAGAGAACGTGCAGGAACGCACGGAGGAGAACGCCCAGAACCAAGAAGGGCAGACCGGAAGCACGGGACCGACAGGCAGCACCGGAAGCACGGGACCGACAGGGAACACCGGACCGACGGGGATGGTGAGCGCGAGCGGCCCGAGCACCGGAGCATGGTTCGCCATCGGGGCGGGCGTAATCGTGATCGTCGGCCTCGGGGGGACGTTCCTCTACCTGCGGCGGCGCTGAGCGCGGCGTCCGCTGCCATGCTCATAGAGGGCGTAGCGAACGGGATTCTTCGCGGCGTAGCGACGATGCTCCTCCTCCGCCGGGAAGAACGTGGTGCGCTCGAGGATGTCGGTGGCGATCGGCGCCTTCCATAATGAGTGCATGCGCCTTTTCTCCTCTTCCGCGACGAGCCTCTCCTGAGAGGTCGACCAATAAATCGCGGTGCGGTATTGCGGGCCGCGGTCGGTGAACTGCCCGCCGTCATCGAGCGGGTCGATGTGGCTGAAGAACGACGCCACCAATTCACGGTACGAGACCCCCTGCGGATCGTAGGTGACGCGCACGGCCTCGCGATGCTCCGTGGTGCCGGTGCTCACGCGCTCGTAGGACGCATCCAGAGCATTCCCGCCGGCGTAGCCCGGCATGACATCCCCCACGCCATCCAGTTCGCGGAACGCTTTTTCGACGCACCAGAAGCACCCGCCCGCGAAGACCGCATCCATGGAGACAACAAGAGGCGACGGCTTATGAATGCTCCTGTTCATTGGAAAAATGAGAAAGGAAAAAAAGCCTACTTCGAGACGAAGTAGATGCCCCACAACGCGCTCAAGCCCACGATCGTGTAGACGATGCGCGACAACGCCGACATGGCCCCGAAGATCGCCGCCACCAGGTCGAAGTCGAACAAGCCGATGAGCCCCCAGTTCAGACCGCCGATGATCAGCAGTACCAGCGCGATCCAATCAATCGCATTCATATCCGCCATAGGTCGTTCCCCCGTGCGCACCGCGCACAACCCCGTACATGTCGTCAGAGATTATAAAGGCCGTGTTTTCGCGGCGCACCCCGGAAAACAGGTCGCGCTCGAGGGAGAATACGTTTTTATCCGTCGAAGACATGTCGCTGATGGGCGAGAGCCTGGGGTGGTGCGGATGATCGAGGACGACGCGCGACGGGAGGAGCAGGACCGGCGAGACATCGACGTGTTCGGGCGCTGGCTGCAGGACATGGGCATAGGCGATGAGCGCACGCCGCGCATGGAGGAAGCGGAGACCGCGACCGAATACATCGCGCGCCTGGAGGTACCGGGCATGGAACGGAAAGACATCACTGTGCGGCCGCACGACGACGGCATGGAGGTCATCGCCGAGCGCAGGAACGAGGAGGAACACACCGAGAAAGGCGTGACGCGCACGTCGATGGAGCGGCGCCGATTCGTACGCTACTGGAGACTGCCCGCGGGCGTGGATCCACGCAAGGCCAACGCCAAGCTCAAGAACGGCATCTTGGAGATACGCATCCCTAAAGCATCCCGGAAGGGCATCGAGGTGGATGGATGACCACGAAGGAAGCGGGAGACGCGCTGCGCGACCTGCAGAACTGGGTGGCGGTCTTCGCCGAGGAGTACGACCTGCCCGACGAGATGATCAAGCAACTGCGGAAACGCATCGAGAAAGTGGCTTTGGCGCTCGAGGACGGCGAGCCAGAGGCGCCCGTCGAGGAGGAGCGCGTCGTCGAGCAAGAAGCGCTGTCGCAAGACGACGAGGAAGCCCTCGAAGAGGAATTGGCGGACGACGAGATCCACGACACGGAAGAGGGCGCGGTGCGCGGCTACTGGCAAGAACGCCAGCGCGCCTGGGAACGGGGCGGCTAGAACTGGATCGCCACGCCGGACGTGACGAGCCCGGAGCCGAAGGAGACCACGATCGCTTTGGAGCCCGTGCCGATGGCACCCTGTTCTCTCATCTGCGCCAAGAGGATGGGACAGGTGGCTGCGGACATGTTGCCGTACCACTCGATATTGTCTCCTACGCGCGAAGGATCGATACCGGTCTTGCGGATGACCCCCTCGGTGATGCGCTTGTTCGCCTGGTGCGGCACGAGATAGATGTCGTCCAAGGACCAGCCGAGAGTGTCGATCAGCTCTTGCGTCACTACCGCCATGCTCGGAACGGCATTCTTGAGCACCTTCGCACCCTCTTGCATGCGCAGAAGCCCACGGATATCACGCGTGATGTATTCGTGACGTGAATCGAACGGCTCGCTCCTGGTCGTGTACGCAAGGATTCCGCGATCGGTATCCTCAGGGACGACCACGGCCGCGCCTGCTCCATCACCGAACAAGGTCGCATTGATATCCCGACCGAGATAATCAGTGACTCCTGAGAGCCGTTCTGCTCCGATGACGAGGTACGGTCCTCGTCCGCGGATGATGGCGGACGCTGCCTGGTCGAGCGCCATCGGCCAGCCAGCACACGCCTTTCCGACATCATATGTCTCTCGCACTTTTGTGGCGCCGATACGTTTCTGCACCAAGACAGCAGCGGAGGGGTATTGCTGCGTCTGGGTAACCGTAGCGACAAGGATTCCGTATAGGTCTTGCGCGGACATGCCTGCATCGTCGAGCGCTGCGGCACCGGCCCGCGCGGCAAGTTCTTCGAGAGGTTGATTTCGTGCGATGCGACGTTCACGGATACCTGTCCTGCGCAGGATCCCCTCTTCTGTGAGAATCGCTTTCTTGAACCCATCACGGTTCCGGAGAGAGTTTCCGTTCCGATCGAAGTAGAACCACGGCTCGCCGTCCGCGAAATATTTGTTGTCCCTGATCTCGTCGGGAAGATAATATCCTGTCCCCGCGATCGCTGCGTTCACCATCTCTCGGGTGTATCGCAGTCATTCATAAACCTTGTCCGCACGGGCAAAGTGTAGCGCACCTTTTTAAAGGGCGGTTCCCGGAACGGGCCCAGAATGGAATCGCAGCAGTTCACCACGACCCTTTTCGGAAAGACCGTCTCGTTCGCGTACTCAGACAAGGCGCTCGGCTACGTCATCCTCACGCTCCGGCTCATCATGGGCTATGTCATGCTTTCGGCGGGCCTGGAGAAGCTGCTGAGCGGGAACTGGACCGCTGCGGGATACCTCTCGCACCTGCCGGCGGGCAATCCATTCATACCCATATTCGCGCCCATGGCCGGCAGCGGCCTGGTGAACTTCCTCGTCATCTGGGGAGAGATCCTCATCGGCATCGCGCTCATCATCGGCATCGCCGTGCGCTTCGCGTCGTTCTGGGGAGCGATCATGCTGCTCTTGTTCTGGGCGACGAGCCTGACGGGCGGCCTTCTCGCGGGACTGCCCTTGGCGAACGGTTTCGTCGTGGACGACCACCTGGTCTACGCGCTCTTGTTCTGGGGCCTCGGAGCCTTCGGGGCGGGCAGGGTATTAGGCGTGGACGGCTGGCTGCACAGCACGGGATTCGTGCAGCGCCACCCCTGGATCGAGTGGTTGCTCGGCTAGAATCGTCTAGAGCGGCAGCAGGACGCGGTGCCTGAACTCGAACATGCAACGCACCTCGACGAGCCACTTCAGGAGGCCGACGAGGTGGCTGGAGATGTTGCGGTTGCCGATCGGGACGACGCCCCAGTGATGCCCGAGCGCGACGCCGAGAAGCGTCGTCTTAGGTGCGTGGAAATGCAGCAACGGCAGCTTCTTGATGGAGCGGGCGATGTTCTTTCCCACGAGGCGTCCCTCGAGCATGGCGTTGTGGCCCGTGGCCAGAGCGAAACCCTTCGCGACGTCCCCGCAGAAATAGACGCGCTTGTCCGCCTTGGAGCGCAAGGTGTCGTCGGCCTCGCGCAGTTTTTCTGGCACGAAGTCGTTGTGCGGCCGGATTCCCGCGCACAGGATGCGCACGTCGGCGTCGATGCGGGAACCGTCGGCGAGGACGACGCAGGTGTCCGTGCATTCCTTGCAGAGCTTGCCGAGATGGAAGTGCACGTGGTCCTTCTGAAGGTGCTTTTTCGCGACTTGCTGCGCCTTGTTGTTGACGCCGTGCAATACGTGCGGGTCGGCGTCGATGATATCGATGCGCTTTGTCGTGTCCTCGGCGAGGACGCTCGCGAGCTCGACGCCCGTGTAGCCGCCGCCGATGATGGCAACGCGCTTGGCCTTCTCCAAAGCCGGGCGGAGCCGCTCGACATCCTCGAAGGTCTTGGCAGGATAGGCGTTCTTGGCGAGCGATTCGTTGCCGAAGGTGTTGGAGACCGAGCCCGTGGCGATGACGAGATAATCATACGGCAGGGGGCCCTTGTCGGTCACCACCTGCTTTTCGGTGATGCGCTCCACGCGCGCCTGCAAGAAGACGTCGTGGTAGTAGTTTCTCAAGGAGAAGCGCACGCGGCGCTCCATGTAGGGATCGGTCAGGCAGAGATGCAACGCCGGGACGTACTCGAAATAGGGATGCTCGTCGACGAGGGTGATCTTCGCGTCGATGCGCGCGTGCTGCAGCTCGAGCAGGGCTGACAGGCCGGCGAAGCCGGCCCCGATAATGACGATATGGGGTCTCACCTCAGGTGGCACACCGCATAGGACGATTTATAAATGTACTGGCGCATTCCGGACGCATGCCGACACGAAAGCCTGAAAAGAAGGTGCATCAAAGGACTCCCGTGCGAAAACGCTACGTCACGGCCATCGGCATCGCCGTGCTCTCGGCGCTCGCCACGCTTCTCGCGTACGAGGCGTTGCCGGCGACGATCACCATGCACTGGAGCGCTTCTGGCGTCGCGAACGGTTTTGCTCCCAAGTGGCAGATATTCTTTGCGCCCGCGCTGTCCGCGGTGCTCACCGCGATACTCTGGGCGCTGCCCTACATCGACCCGCAAGGGCGCACCAAGCGCTCCGAGGCGTACGCGAACCTTGTGGTCGCCATCGCGTTTTTCATGCTGGTGGTGCAAGCGGCCATCCTCGCCAAGAACCTCGGCAGCGCGCTGCCCATGCAAGCGCTCATCAGCGTTCCGCTCGGCATCCTCTTCATCGTGATGGGCATCTACTTGCCGCGCGTGCCGCGCAACTGGTTCATGGGCATCCGCACGCCCTGGACGCTGTCGAGCGACACCGTCTGGAAGAAGACCCACCACCTAGGCGGGCGACTGTTCATCGCGTCCGGCGTAATCATGCTCTTGGGAATCATCTTCCCGTCGGCGGCCCTCGCATTCATCCTCGTGGCCGCAATAGGGACGCTCTTGACGTGCGTCGCGTACAGCTATTTCGCGTGGCGCGCCGAACACTGAGAACGCCACAGCCCGGATTTGAACCGGGGATTCCTTACGGAACAGGATTAGCAATCCTGCGCAATACCAGGCTATGCGACTGTGGCAGCGGATTGGCGAGTCCAAGACGCCTTTTAAACGTTATTCTTTGCCTTCCTCACGGGCATAGATGACATTGACCAGCGCGTTCCCTTTCGTCACAGCGATGTAGAACCCCTCGAGATGCTCGGGATTGAGGCTGGAGACGTTCGCCAGGAATTCGTCGGGGCGATCGTTGTGGGGGAGGAGGTAGAACGCCACCGCGCGTTCCATATCAAGGAGCGGGATGGGGAGCTTCGTTTTGCCCACGTGCAGGGGGATCAGGAGGTACCATGGGGCGTCGACCGCTTCGGTATACTTCCGGTTGAAATCCGCCTGCACCTGATGGACCGCCTCGTGCGCCTGTATGCCGACCGCCTCGCGGCGCAAGGCGACCAACGTGCGGTCGTAGCTCGCTATCGCCTCTTTTCGCAGCCGTTCCTGATCGCTCTGGAGAGGGTTGAGAGTGAAATACCGTCGAACGGTGTCGACCCTTGTGACCAACGGGCGCTTGTAGGCGACCGCCCCGCCGAAGGAGAGCCCCCCCGACAGCTCGGGATCGAGGAAGAAGCGTTGAGAATGTTCGAACGAGAATGTCGGTATCCCTTCCTCCAGGGTTCGTTCGGGCTCGAAGCGCCCGCCTGACAGGAGGAAGTACGCGCTCCCGAGCACAGCGTCCTGAGGGGCGTAGGAGACGTGCAGTGCGCCGCAGTCGTCGGTGAGACGAACGCCGAGATAGCTCGTGGACACGTCATGGCACCAGCGCTCGCCCGTCATCGCGTTCACCTGGACGCTGTTCCCTGCCTGGCCCACGAGGTACGCGAGCGGTGTACGGGCTCCATGGACGCGCAACCCATCGTCCGCGAGGCGCACCCCCTGCACAGCCGTCTCTGTGGCGAGGATCGTGCCGATCGTCCTCGCGTCGAGATGGCCCGAAGCGGCAGCATAGACGCTCTTGATGGCTGTATTGACCAGCGCATTGAGCCCGAAGCGCTCCGCCCGCTGCCAGCCGACGGTGGCCGGCGCGAAGGCGGTCAGCGCGTGTGTCTCCTGCTTTTGTGCCGCGAGCGGGGACGCCAGGGAGAGTCCGGCGACGAGGGAGAGCAACGTACGGCGTACATTCATTACCCGTTAGTGGTATATTTTAGTATTTAAATCCTCTGCTCTGGGGGATTCCTGCATAACCCTTAAAACGCGCCGGACGGCCCAGAAGGCATGCGCGCACTACTGCTCACATTGCTGCTCGTGGCCGGCTGCACGGCGGCCGCGCAGACCCAGAGCACGCACGTCGTGCTCGACACGAACAAGGGCGTCATCGAGATCGCCCTGTACAACGCGACGGCGCCGCAGACGGTGAGCAACTTCCTGCGCTACGTCGACGAAGGCTTCTACGACGGGACGATTTTCCACCGCGTCATACCGGGCTTCGTCATACAGGGAGGCGGCTACACCGCTGAGGGCGTCAAGAAGGGCACGCACGCTCCCATCGCATTGGAGGCGGGCGACAAGAACCTGCGAGGAACCATCGCCATGGCCCGCACGACAGACCCGAACAGCGCGACGAGCCAATTCTTCATCAACCTCAAGGACAACTCCCAGCTCGACCCCGCACCGGGGAATCCGGGCTATGCCGTATTCGGGAAAGTGGTGAAGGGCATGGACGTAGTGGACGCCATCGCGCAGGTTCCGACGGGAAGCCACGGCGACCACCAGGACTGGCCGACGACGCCGGTGGTCATCGAGCACGCCTACGTGAAGAAATAGCATAAGGCTTAAAGGGACGGCAGGGCAAAGGAGCCCATGGCAAGGGTCAGTCTCATCCATCGTTTCGGGCACCAGCTCACCGCAGAAGGCATCGCGGACGTCCTCGAGGACGTCGCCAGGACATACCGGTCGAAGAGCCCGGGATCGGCGACGGTCCATCTCGAAAGGCGCGACGGCCCCGACGGGCCAGTCGCTCTGGAACGGCTGCGCACAAGCGCGGAAAATAGAGACTTTGTCCGGTACGAGCTCCCCGGGTTGGAGGCAATAGCTGTCGTCGGCGACCGCGACGTGGGCTTCATCGCGGATATGAAGTACGCGGGAGCCCGAGCCGTCATCGCACGCTACGGCGAGAGATACCTGCTCTCCCGCGGCGTCAGCAAGGTGAGAGCCGCCTGAAACCCTTATAAGGATAGAAGACACAGGCCCCTGATGCGCTGGTTGCTCCTCCTATTCGTGCTGGCACTGTTCGCGGTGCCGATGGCGCACGCCGAGCAATACATCTTCGACTCGACGCTGTACGCGGCGCAGAACCTCGACGTGAACATCGCCGTGCAGAACAATATCACCTTGCAGGGGGACGTGCAATCGCTCACGGCGGAGCTCTTCTACTATCCCAAGCCGTTCGGCGGGCAGACCGTGACGTCATTGACGACGACGCCGAACGCGCAGAGCACGAGCGACTCGCTCTTGTACCGCTGGGTCGCGCCGAGGAACCAAGTATCGCTGCTCATGAACAGCACGGTGCACAGCACCTTCTGGCGGCCGGCCCTCACTCACCCCATCCCCTTCCCCTACAAGACGGTGCCCGCCGCGGAGCAGCCATACCTGCAGAGCGAGCCCATCATCCAGATCACCCCGCAGATCCGGCAGCAGGCCGCGGCGATCGTCGGCAGCGAGACGGACGCGGTCAAGGTGACCTACCTGCTCGGCAAATGGGTGAAGGACCACGTGCGCTACGACCTCAACAGCGTCACGGCCAAAGCGACGGAGACGAGCCAATGGGTGCTCGACAACAGGGAGGGCGTGTGCGACGAACTCACCAGCCTGTTCATCGCCATGGCACGCGCAGAAGGCATCCCCGCGCGCTTCATGTCAGGCGTCGCCTACACCAACCTGCCATCATTGAACAGCAACTGGGGCCCGCACGGCTGGGCTGAGGTGTGGTATCCGGGCGTGGGCTGGGTGCCCTACGACGTGACCTACGGCGAGTACGGCTACGTCGACGCGACGCACATCAGCTTCCAGGCCACGGCGGACGCCAAGACCGACGCTGCGGAGTACCGCATGCTCTCCCGCGGAGGCGATTTCAACGCAGGACCGATCGCGCGCGACGTCACCCTGCTCGACAGGGGACAGGCGCGCCCGTCGGACATCAGCGTCCAGATCGCGCCCGCGCTCAAGGACGTGGGCTTCGGTGGCTGGAACCGCATCGACGTGACCGTGCATAATCTGCAGAACGAATACATATCCACAGAGCTCTACTTGGCTCGGACGGCGCATTTGAGCACGTCGGACTACAGCCAGAGCATATTGCTCGCTCCGGGAGAGCAGAGGACATTGCATTGGCTCGTCCAGGTGGACCCGTCATTGCGTGCCGGCTACGTCTACACGTTCCCCGTGGCCGTGAGCTCGAACACCGACCAGACATACGAGACGAACTTCACGGCACGCAGCGGCGGCGTCCTCGCGACAGAGCAGCAAGTGAGCGTGCCGACAGAAGCGACGGGCTCGCAACCGTTGCTCGGAAACCTGTCGTGCAAGTATCCTGAATCCGTCCTGCACGGACAGACCTTCACCGTCAACTGCACGTTCCCGCGGGCAGTGAAACTCTGCCTGACCAGCTGCGTGACGGGGACGAGCGTGAGCCAGAACTACACCTTCACCAGCGTCGGCGTGCACACCATCGTCGTGTCCGCCGAGGAAGGCGTGCGCAAGCAACAGCAGATACTCTCCGTGTCGGTCATGGACCAGCCGCACATCAACATCAGCGTGGAAGGGCCCAGCGAGGTGAACGTATCGGGCAACGCGACGCTCGTCGTGCACGTCGCGCGGGACAGCTTCTCCACCCTAGGAGACGTGAAGCTCACCCTCGAGCATCCATTGCTGGGACAGAGCTGGGACCTCGGGACGCTCGACAGACCAGTCACGCTCGACATCGCGTTCTCGGGAGACCAGCTCACGGCGGGAACGAACACCCTGCGATTGGTCGCAAGCTACGACGGCAAGACAACCACGGACGCCGTCGAGGTGACGCCCGTGCCGCACACATTGTGGGAGCGCATCACGCTCTGGCTGAACAGCATCGTGGCGGCCCTCGGCCTCTGAGCACAGACGTTTTATAAGGAAAGGCGCGCTCTTCTACCGTACATGAAAAAGACAGAGATACTCGTGCCCGACACGAGCGTGATCGCCGAAGGGCTTGTCACGACATACATCAAGGAGGGGAAGCTCTCCCCGAAACGCATCATCATCGCCGAAGCCGTGCTCAACGAGCTCGAGCACCAGGCCAACCAAGGACGCGAGACCGGGAAGATCGGCCTCGAAGAGATAAAAAAGCTCCAGAAAGGAACGGGAAAGAAATACACTCTCGAGTACAAGGGCAAGCGCCCCGGAGAGTTCGAGATCAAGTTCAGCAGCTCCGGAGCGGTGGACAACCTCATCCGGCAGATAGCGCGCGAGGAGAAAGGCACGCTGATGACAGCGGACAAGGTGCAGGCCTCCGTGGCAGAAGCGATGGGCATACCCGTCGAGTTCGTGCGCTTCCACTTCGACGAGAAAGCCATCAAGGACCCGTTGAAAAAGCACTTCGACAGCAAGACGATGAGCGTGCACTACAAGGAAGGCTCGCCCACCATCGCCAAGCGCGGAAAGCCGGGGGAGTGGCGCTTCGTCGAGCTCAAGGAGACGCCCGAACGAAAGCAGATGGAGACATTGGCGAAAGACATCGTCGAGGCCGCGCAGAAACGGCGGGACAGCTTCGTCGAGATAGAACGGCAGGGGAGCACGATACTCCAGCTCGGGCAGTACAGGGTGGTGATCGCGAAACCGCCATTCGCCTCGGCATGGGAAGTGACCGCCGTACGGCCCGTCGCACACCTGTCCCTCAAGGACTACGACTTCCCCGAGAAGTTCCGGAAACGCCTCGAGGAGAAGGCCGAGGGCATCCTCGTGGCGGGCGCTCCCGGAGAGGGCAAGAGCACGTTCGCCCAGGCGCTCGGGGAGTTCTACGCGGGAAAGCAACGCATCGTCAAGACCATCGAGGCGCCGCGAGACCTGGTACTGCCAAAAAGCATCACGCAGTACAGCGCGTCGCACGGCTCGCCGGAGGAACTGCGCGACGTCCTCTTGCTGAACAGGCCCGACTACACCATCTACGACGAGATACGCAACACCCAGGACTTCCTGCTCTTCGCGGACATGCGCATGAGTGGTGTCGGCATGATTGGCGTGGTCCACGCGACAAGCCCTGTGGATTCCGTCTCACGCTTCATCAACCGCGTGGAGCTCGGCATGATACCGAACATCATCGACACGGTCGTCTTCATCAAGGCGGGCGGCGTCGCCAAGGTCTACTCGCTCGAGATCAAAGTGAAAGTGCCCGCGGGCATGACAGAAGAGGACCTCGCACGACCGGTGGTCGTGGTGACGGACTTCTACACGGGAACGCCGGAGTACGAGATATACAGCTACGGCGACCAGACGACAGTGGTGCCCGTGCAATCGCAGAAAAAGGGCCAGAGCGCCGTCCTGCGCTTCGCAGAGCAAGGACTGCGCGACTACTTCTCGCAATACACGGACAGGGCCGAGGTCGAGGTACTCTCGGAGCACAAGGTACGCGTGTACGTGCCCGAATCACGGATAGCCGCGCTCATCGGCAAGGGAGGCGGCAACATCCAGGAAGTGGAGAAGGAATTAGGACTGTCCGTGGACGTCGCGTCATTGTCGGACTACAGCGGCAAGAGCTCCGCGAAGACGCAGTCCAAGAGCCCGGGCTCGCGGCAGATCGAATGGGAGGCCTTCGTGGACCGCAAGAACATCATCGTCGAGCTCCCCAACGATTTCGCCGACAAGGAAATCGACCTCTATGACCGCGGTGACTACGTCGCGACGATGACCGCGTCGAAGAAGGCGCAGATCAAGATATCGCTCTCGTCGCCGATCGGAAGACGGCTGTCGAAAGTGATCGAGCGAGACAGACTGGAGATACAGGCGTGATTTCTGACGCAGGCCGAATAGCATAAAAAGAAAGCCGCACGCTTTTCTGCATGGAATACATCCTGCCACCGCGCCTCAAGAAAGGCGCCCACATCCGCGTCATCGCTCCTGCTCGCAGCATCGCCGTCATCGGCGAGGAACAGGCGCAGAAGACGAAAGCGCGTCTCGAAGCGCTGGGCTATCAAGTGAGCTTCTCCAAGCACTCCCATGAGAACTTCGCCTTCAACAGCGGACAGGTGGACGGGCGCGTAGAAGACCTGCACGAGGCGTTCGAGGATGACGATGTCGACGCGATCCTCACCGTCACCGGAGGGTTCAACAGCAACCAGCTGCTCGACAGGATAGACTACACACTCATCAAGGCGCATCCGAAGATCCTGTGCGGCTATTCGGACATCACCGCGTTGACCAACGCCATCACGGCGAAGACGGGGATCGTCACGTACAGCGGACCGCACTTCTCCTCGTTCGGCATGGAGAAGGGGAACGAGTACACGATCGAGCACTTCAGGCGTGCGTTGGAAACAAGCGAACCCTATGTCGTGGAGCCGTCGGAGGAGTGGAGCGACGACCTCTGGTTCTTGGACCAGGAGGACCGCATGTTCATCCCGAATCCAGGTCCTGTCGCCATCAATCCGGGGAAAGCGAAGGGACGCCTTGTCGGCGGCAATCTCTGCACGTTCATCCTCCTGCACGGCACGAAATACATGCCGTCCTTGCAAGACACCATTCTTTTCATCGAGGAGGACGCGTCATTCGGAGAAGACACAGCGATGTTCGTGGACCGTCACCTGCAATCCATCATCCAGCAGCCCGGATTCACGGGCGTGAAGGGCATCATCTTCGGACGGCCGCAGAAAGGCACGAACATGGACGAGAAGGCGTTCCGCACCATCGTGGGCATGAAGCCCGAACTCAAGGAAATGCCAATCGCCTATGGCTTTGACTTCGGGCACACGTGCCCGATGACCACCTTGCCGGTCGGCGGGGACGCCGAACTGACCGTTGCGGATACCGTCGAGCTGCGCATCACGAGGCATTAGGCCGCACAGCTTTATATATTCGGTTCCCCCGAAAAGGTCAGCGATGCGCGCAGCGACACTCCTCATCATCATACTTGCCCTCCCGTTCGCCACGGCCATGACAGGCTACTGCACAGGGCACTACGTCGAGAAGGGACCGAACTGGGTGGACGGCCTCGTGCAGAAGGGCGACGTGTACGAGTACTACTGCGAACTACCCAGCACAGTGTCAGGCGACGATACATTCA
Organism: Candidatus Woesearchaeota archaeon; assembly: GCA_046704725.1. Taxonomy (GTDB): domain Archaea; phylum Nanobdellota; class Nanobdellia; order Woesearchaeales; family SKIA01; genus SKIA01. Next base: position 136,075 of record JBJKRI010000006.1, read on the forward strand.
ACCTCCACCTGCAGTACAGCAACGCCGAGCTCACACAGCAATTCCTCGCGCCGCGCGTGGTCTATGGAACGACACTGGTGATATTCCCATGAACGGCATAGAGCTCCTCGTTCTCCTGATAGCCGCGATCGGCATCACGGCGGTCGTCGTGCTCGTCTACGTGCAGGACGTGCACAGCTACCAGCTCAGCAGCAACCCGATACCCAAAGAATCGGATGTGCGCGTGGTCAACGTTATCGCGCAGAACATCAGCAACGGCAGCTTCAAACAGGTACGCATCAGCGTGACGACGACCGGAAAACTCGCACTGAACACGACACTCATCACGCTGCAGACGGCGAACGGCTCTGCCGACCTGCAATGGCGCAACGGCACGCTCAAGCGGAACGTGACGACGGGGTTCTACACGCAATGAAGCCATTGCTCATTCTCCTCGCGCTGCTCGCCGCCATCCCCGTAGCGACAGCATTACAGACGACGCTCACAGTGACCGGATGCACCGCGACCATCTGCAACACGACAGAGCTCAACGCGTGGAACAACGTCTCGGGCATGAACATCAGCAAGAACGGCGCGGGGAACGTGAGCATGAGCCAGTTCGCGGGGAACAACCTGAGCACCATCACGAACGTCTCGTTCCTCCTCTCGCACGACGGCGACTCGTCCATATCCGGCTCGTGGACCATCACGTTCTGGAACGAGACCAGCCAAGCGGCGTACTGCAGCATGACCACGCCACTGGTGACAGCGTGGACGGTCGTGAACCTCACACCGACCGGCTGCGCATGGACGCCGGCGAAGCTCGCCGACCTGGGCGTGAACTTCGCGAACGGGGACACGGGAAAGCCCGCCACCGCGTATGTGGACTACTTCGACAGCACCGTGGTCTACTCTCCACCGCCCGTGCAGGACACGTTCGTGCGATACACCTACGTGAGCCGGAGCGCGGCGACGATCGCCTGGGACACGAACAACGCCGCGAACAGCACCGTAGAGTACGGGACGACCACAGCGCTAGGGACCACGCTCACCAACACGAGCCTCACGACAAACCACAGCGCCACCATCAGCGGCCTAGCGGCGAACACCCTCTATTACTACAACGTGACCAGCTGCGACGGCAACACCTGCAACACCTCCGGGCCGTACAACCTCACCACCTACCAAACTCTCCAAGTGGCGACGTGCAGCGGCGTGACCTGCTCGGTGTCCGGCGTGAACAGCTACGACAATATCACGAGCGCGACGGGAACGAGCACGAACAACTACACGGCGAACTACACCGCCCTGGGACAATCCACGGCGACAATACAGAACATGACGTACCGCATCGACTATAGCACGCAGAGCGCGACGGTCACATTGCTCTTCGAGAACGCCTCGAGCGGCACGCAATGGTGCAGCGCGACGCTGCCCGCGCAGGCGAGCATGACCTACGCCGAGGTCACACCGACAGGCTGCGCATGGACGCCGGCACGGCTCGACCAGCTATCGGTCGTCCAGGGCTACGGCGCGACGGACACGAGCAGCTTCGACTTCACGGCGGCGCTCGTGGATTACGTCTTCTTGCCGCAGATCAGCGGCGTGCGGAACGGGACGCTCAGCCTCAGTCAAAAACAAGTGAACTGGACGACGCTCAACGCCGCGAACGGGACCATACAGTGGGGGAACACGACAGCGCTGGGCAACACCCTGACGAACACCACCTTTACGACCACACACCAAGCGACCATCACCGGGCTCTTGACGAGCACGACATACTACTACAACATCACGAGCTGCACGACGGACGGCTGCGAGACAGTCGGGCCCTACAGCTTCACCACGCCAGCAGACCTCACACCCATCATCAGCAACGTGCAAGCGACGAACATCACCGACACCGGAGCGACCATCACTTGGACGACGAGCGCGGCGGCGAACAGCAGCGTGGACTACGGGAACACGAGCGCGTTAGGGACGAACGTCACGAACGCGACGCAGACGACGACGCATAGCATCGCCATTACCGGACTGAACACCACGACGACCTACTATTACAACGTGACCAGCTGCAACAGCTTCGGCTGCAAAAGCGCGGGCACCTACAGCTTCATCACCGCGCCGCCCAAGAAGACATGCACCTATATCTACACGCAGAAAGGCAGCGACTGGAAGCAAGGCATGCTCTCCAAAGGGGACGTGGTGCGCATTACCTGCCGGCTGCCGACGGCCATCCGGCCAAGACAGGACCTCACTATCAAGCTGCTCTTCGAGAAGATCGAGTCCAGCCTGATGGTCCAGACGCCACGATTGTTCGTGCACGATCCGGAGGCGGTGTACCCATGAGGAGCCAGGCAGCGCTCATATTGTTCATCGCGGGGATGCTCGTCGCGGCGCTCGCTGTCGGAGCGATCGTCCAGGTCGTGCGCAACCAACCGACCACGGCCGACGTCACGGCGCCGGCGAGCAGCCCGACCATACAGCAAGTCGGGGTCTGGAGCGTCTCGAACCAGAGCGCGCAATACGTGACGATCGACGTGGCCGGCTCGAACACGCCCGTCGCGCTCAACAGCACGCTCGTGACGTTGAGCATGCAGTCCGGCACGGCGAGCTACACCCTCTCCTAGGCACAACCCTTTTTAACCACTGAGCATCACGGAGCGGTATGCAGGACATCAACGCCATCAGGGAGCGCACGGACGAGGTCCGCGCGAGCATCCAGGCGCGGCACAAGGACGTATTGCCGCTCGTGGACAAGGCATTGAGCCTGGACGCGGAATGGCGACGGGTCAAGGGAGACTTGGACGAGCTGCGGCACGACCGCAACACCGTCTCGGCCGCCATCAACACGGCGAAGAAAGAGGGCAAGGACGCGAAAGACCTGCTCAAGAAAGCCAAGGAGATACCCGCCCTGCTCAAGGCGCTCGAGGAGAAAGAGAGCGGCCTGCGAGAGGAGCTCGACAAGACGCTCAAGGCGATACCCAACTTCCTCGACCCGCAGACACCCATCGGGGAATCGGAGAAGGACAACGTCGTGAAAGAGACGCACGGCGGGACGCCCATGCCGGACTTCGAGCCCAAGAGCCACGTGGAGATCTGCGAGGAACTCGGGATAGCGGATTTCGACGCCGCACGGCGCACTAGCGGCAACGGCTTTTTCTTCCTCAAAGGGGATCTGGCGCTGCTCGACCAGGCGTTGCAACGCTACGCCCTGGACATCATGGTGGGAGAAGGCTTCACGCCTGTGGTCCCGCCCTACATGATCCGGCGCGACATCGTGGACGGCGTGGTGGACATCGCGTTCTTCGAGGAGAGCATCTACAAGATAGAGGACGAGGACGCGTACCTCATCGGGACCAGCGAGCATCCATTGGTGGGCATGCTGACCGGACAGGACGTGGACAGCAGGGAACTGCCCATCACGTTGTGCGGCATCAGCCCGTGCTTCAGGCGGGAGCTGGGCGCGCACGGCATCGACGAGAAAGGACTGTTCCGCACGCACCAGTTCCAGAAGATCGAGCAGATCGTCGTGTGCCATCCAGAGCAGAGCGACGAATGGTTCGACAAGCTCCTCGACATCACCAAGAAGATCTTCACCGGACTGGAGCTGCCGTGGCACGAACTGGTCATGTGCTCGGGAGACCTCGGAGACCTCAAGACGAGGCAGAGCGACCTCGAGGTGTGGAGCCCGCGGCGGCAAGGATATTTCGAGGTGGGAAGCTGCAGCAACCTGACGGACGCGCAGGCGCGACGGCTCAACATCAGGATCGTGCATCCGGACGGCCAGCGCGAGTATGCGCACACCCTCAATAACACCGCGCTCGCGACGAGCAGGGCCATGGTCGCCATCCTCGAGAACCACCAGCGAGCGGACGGCACGGTCACCATACCCAAGGTCCTGCGCCCGTATATGGGCAACAAGAGCGTGCTCGGGAAAGCCTAGCCTGATAGGCATTAAATACTCGGCTGTCTCACGGCGCACGTGGCGCGCGTACGATACTACACGTTCTGGCTGGCAGGAATCCTCGTCGTGGTCTTCGGGCTGCAGCAGATCGTGCCGTACCGCTTCGCCTGGCACGTCGGAGCGATCGAGCCGCAGTTCTTCATCTCGTTGTTCTCGCACGCATCGGTCGCGCACCTCTTGGGGAACCTGTTCGCCCTGCTCATCTTCGGCGGCATCCTCGAAGGGGTGATCGGGAGCACACGCCTCGCGTGGGTGCTCATCGCCGCCGGCGTCGCGGGAAACCTCGCGGGGATCGGGACGTACTATAGCGTGCTCGGAGCCTCAGGAGCGATCTTCGGCGCCATCGGCACGCTCATCGTGCTAAGACCGCTCATGGTGATCTGGCTGGACTTCCTGCCGTTGCCGATGATCGTGCTGGGCATCGGCTACGCCGTCGTGGAGACCATCGGAGCCATCGCGAACGCGGACCACACGGGGCACCTCGCGCACCTCGCAGGATTCGCTGTGGGCGTCGTCTTCGGGCTCGCCTGGAGAAAGCAGTTCCCCGCGCCGCGACGGCTCAAGAGGTATCGCGACAGGACGCGCGACAAGCAGATCGACGCGCAGCTCGACGAGTACGAGAAGCGCTATATGGGGGGTTGATCCTTCTTCTCCTTCCGGCGGCTACGGATCCACAGCACCATCACGACAAGGCCGATGAGGACGACCATGCCGGCGCCGACATAATTCGGTCCGGGAACCTTCGCGGCCACTGGAGCGGGCTTCGGAGCGCTCTTCGAAGAGGCACTCTGATCGGGAGCCGTGGTGTTCTGCGAGGCGGTCGGTGACGGCGCGGGCGCCGTCGCGTTCGATGAGCCGGTCTTGCTCGCCGCGGAGGTCGACGCAGGAACATTCGAAGAAGCGTTCGATACGTTCACCACGGCCGGCGGGACGGTCACATTCGTGGTGTTCGTCGTGTTCTGCACGGTCTGGTTCGGGCAGTCGGCCGGGCATTGCTCGCCCGGGTCGCAATAGCCGTCGCCGCACCACGGCGCGGAGGGCTGGCAGACATTGTGGACGCACGCACCGCCGCACTTCGTCGTCGCTGTGCACTTCTGGCCGAAGCCGACGCAATCGTTGCCGCACTTGTTCGTGATGGTCGCGTTGATCTGGTAGATGTGCGGATAGTACTGGACGCGGTCTTCGCTGATCGACTGCAAACAGACCACATAGATATCCTTGTTGTCGCACTGTCCCGGACGCAGGAGGAGCGAGTAGTACGGACCGGTGAGATAAAGCGCGCTGTTGTCGCCGGCGACGGTCACGTTGAAATGCTCTCCACCGATGGTGACGCCGTTGTCCGCGTAGAAGGTGGTGGCCGCGACGAGCAGCAACGGCAGGAGGAGGAGCACGGTGCGCATACCGCATAACCAGGGTGATGCGCTTATAAGCGTTTAGTTGAGCCGATGACCGCAGTGCCCGCAGAAGTTCGCCTTCGGGCTGTTGAGCGAGCCGCATACGAAACAGCGCTGCTTGCCCTCGACGTGCGGCGCCTTGGTGTGATAGGTATGGCCCTGCGCGACCGCGGGGGTGTCCTTGCGCCCGCGATAGAGACTGCCGATCCCCCAGAGGATGAAGACGACCCCGACGATGACGAACAATCGCAATGAGGACATGAGAAGGGAGACGACCACGACGACCGCTCCCACACCGAGCCAGACGAAAGGCGGGATGGAATCTGCCACACGATGAGACCGCGCGACAAGGGATTTAAGCCTTACGGGTTCCCGATATAGGGTCCCATCGTGCTGCGCGCGATGAACTCATCCGGATCCTCCCAGTACAGCCCGATGGAGAGGACCGCGGAGGCTGTGTACTGCAGGTCGGGCATCCAATCGCTCTCCTGACCGAGGAACGCTCGCAATGCATCGCGTGGCGGCCACAAGGGCGGAGGCGACGCGTGGGAGAACCGCCGCTCCTGCGCATGGAACCCGAGGAGCCATTCCTTGTTCACGGCGAAATGCGAGAGCTCGTGCATGAGCGTGTACCCCCGCAATCGTTGGACGTTCTGCGCGGAGTACTGGGTCACCAGCAGATCGCGCTGCACCTCGGGGCTGTTGAGATTCATCCGCCAGATCACAGCGAACTGATGTTGATAGGCGGCGCACAACCCAGAGAGATCGCGCAGGCCGATGGTCCCGAGCGTGTAATCCCCCTGGACCGGCGCCGTGCTCCGCATCGGCTCCATGAAATGGGATGTCTTGGTGAACCAGAAGGTCGGCACGCCCGTGCTCAGCGATTCCTTGTAGGCGGGGCGCTCGCCGGCGACCAACCGCCAAGCGGTCCCCTCGATGGCCTCGCGGGAGAGATGCACAGAGATGTCGCCGCAGTCGTCGACGAAACGGGCGTACAGGTAATGCACAGTCACGCCGGCGCAGGCCCGCCGGCCGTGGATGCTATTGTCGATGGCAGCGCCGAGGACCTCCTGGCTCCCCGTGTACAGGGGGCCGAAGGTCGAGCCGTCCATGACGGCCTGCTGCTGCAAGAAGATGCCGGCGCTCCGCAGCGCCTCAGGAACGAGCAAGCGCTTCGCGGCATGCAGGAAGGACTGTCCCTCGAGGCTCGCGCGATACGCGTCGACGATCGTCCGGAGCGCCGTGAGCGCGACGAGATTGTTGAAGCGGAAACCCTCGGGGTGCGCCGGTCGGTAGACGGACAATGCAGGAGGGGCTTCAGACGGCAATTGCTGCGCGGCGAGCGGCGCCGCCGAGAAGACCGTCGCTGCGAGGCCGGCCGCGAGCGCGCGCCAGCGCAAGCCCCCTTTACCCATGCCGCAGACCGAGAAGCGGAGGTATATATTCCTTATCGAAGAGTAGGGTCTCACTGGACGCGCAGGCAGACGCTTTATAAACAATCGTCCGCGAAAAGCCAAGAATGGACGACGTCGACCATCTCGCCATCCTCTCGACGGTGCGGGAACTGCCCTTCCATGTGGGCAAGAGCACGCTCGTGGACATCCTCTCCGGAGCGGTGACCAAGAAGATGGTGGTGAACGACACCTACATGGAGCTCCAGGGCTACGGCAGCCTCGAAGGAGCGTCCAAGGACGCGATCGCCACGATGGTGGACAAGCTCGTGCGCAACGGCCTGCTCCGCATCGAGAGCCCCGAGGACAAGCCCTACTGGAAGCTCCTCGCGCTGACCGCGCGTGGAGCGAAAGAGCTCAAGGAACCGAGCTTCCAGGACGCGGCCTACACAGGCCATTTCGAGACGGACGCGATGGATGCGGATAGCAAAGCGCTCATGGAGCAGTTCTCGTTCTTCCTCGAACGATATAACGACGAGCAGCGCCACGCCATCGTGTGCCCCGCGAGACGGGTGCGGTGCGTGGCCGGGGCGGGGAGCGGCAAGACCGCCGTCTTGACTGCGCGCGCGCAGTTCCTCACGCGCTTCCGCGGCGTCGCGCCGGAAGACGTGCTGGCCATCACCTTCACCAGGAAAGCGCGCAAGGAGTTGCAGGAGCGGCTCGGCACGCCCGTGCATGCCACGACGTTCAACGCGTTCTGCGAACGATTGCTCCGGAAAAATGGTCAGGGAAAACCATTGGTCATGTACAAGCAGAGGATCCAGCTCTTCCGGGAAGCGATTGCTGGGATGGGCATCGAACCGGCAGCGCTCGTGCACGAATACTTCACGCCAGCACAACGAAAAGAGCACCAGAAGGACGAGCTCCTCCGAAGGCTCATGAGCGACGTGTACGGCATCCTCGACCACTACGCGAACGAGGACGCCGACATCCCCACGACCGGGGCGTCCCCGCTCGCCACCACACTGCTGCGCGTCGCACGACGCATCGCGCAAGCGATGGACGAGAAAGGCGTGCGCGACTACAGCGGGCAACTGCGCGACGCGCTCTCATTCTTACGGAAGAGGCCGGAAGCGATTCCACGCTACGAGCACGTCCTCGTGGACGAGTACCAGGACGTGAACACCGCACAACAAGCGCTCCTCGAACTGCTCTCTCCGAAGCACCTGTTCGTCGTGGGGGACCCGCGACAGAGCATCTTCGGCTGGCGAGGAAGCCAGGTCGGATTCATCACCGAATTTGACGCGGACGTGACCGTGCAGCTGCGAAAGAACTACCGATCCGCGCGACGCGTCATCGAGCTCATGAACGCGACCATCGCGCCCATGGGACTGCCTGACCTCGCGACGACCACGGAAGAGGAAGGAGCATTGCAAGTCCTCTTCTACAAGAACGAGGACGAAGAACGCGCAGGTGTGGCGTCGCTCTTGGCGGCGGCGAACCACGACGACGTCTTCGTGCTCGCGCGGACGAACAGGCAGCTCGAGGAGCTCTCGGCGCTGCTCTCAAGGAACGGCGTTGCGCACACGCTGCGCCATGAGGAGGACGAGACGGACGCGACGGGCATCACACTGTCCACGGTGCACGCCATCAAGGGGCTCGAGGCGCGCGCGGTCATCGTCATGGGGTGCGCGGAACGGCACTTCCCCTGCAAGGTATCGGACCATCCGGTCATGGACCTCATCAAGGACCCATCCTTCGACAAGGAAGAGGAGGAACTGCGATTGCTGTACGTCGCCTTGTCGCGCGCGAAAGAGACCCTCGTTCTGACGCACGCGGGCGCCCAGAGCCGGTTCCTCGAAAAACCGCTCGCCCCCAAGCGGCACGGCCGCGACGACGGTGCGTACGAGAGGCTGCGGCGCTGGCGAGCGCAGCAAGCGGCGAGCAAGGGATTGCCAGCGTACTGCATCTGCACGGACAAGACCTTGCGCGAGCTCACAGAGCTCCGCCCGCGCACCGCAGGAGAGCTCGAACAGGTGCACGGTATGGGACCTGCGCGCGTGGCGGAGTACGGCGACGCCCTGCTCGCGGAACTCCAAAAGCTTTAGTACCCTCCTGCACGGGAAAGGTCCATGCCCAAGCGCGCGACAGCAGCACTCATCCTCGGCATCCTCGCTCTCGTGACCGGACCGGTCACGGGAGTCCCCGCCATCATCCTCGGTGTTCGGGCGAAGCGAGCCGACGAGGGAGCGCTCGCGTACGCGGGGCTCGTGCTCGGCTGGATCGGCACGCTGTGGATACTCCTGCTCGCAGCCACATTCCTTTTCGCCTGGAGCAAGGCGTAAGCGATTTAAAGAGCGCCCTGTCGCTCACCGAACATGCAGTGGAAACGGCTACGCGAGCCCGTAGTAATAATCCCCCTGGGATACGTCATCACCCTCGGGGCGTTCCTCGCGCCGTCGTACCAGCGGCAAGTGAAAGCATCGCTGAAGGATACCTTGACCAACGACGTGCAGCATGCCCAGCAAGTGACCGGGGCGCTCGAGCGACGCCTTAATGATTCGCGCATCCCCATCGAGCACCGGGCACGGGCCGCGCCCTACGTGCAGAGCGCCGACTCATCGTTCAGATCGCTCGCCGAACGATTGCAGAGACCGTCGACGGACAGCATCAGCACCTACCAGGCCGAGGCGCTGCAGGCGTGCGACAACGCGCGGCGCGCCGAAAGACTGCTGCAGGACACGATATACTCCGGCTGCGCAACGCGCTCAGGGCTCTAGGACTGCTGCTCGAAGGACGGCGCCTGATCCATCGCATGCTCCCAACCCTCATTCGGAGGGCTCTTGGGCGGGCGGTGCGCGCGGTATTCGTGCCAAGCGTACGCGCCGATCGCGATGACGGCGATGGCGAGGAGGACCCAACCGATCCAGCCGTTGCCGCCGCTCGGCGGGGGCGGCGTCGCCGTCGTGTTCGTGACGTTCTTCGGCGGCGTCGAGTTGGACGCGTTCGGATTCTGCTCGGGCGGTGGGGTGCCGGGCTTGGTCGGGGGCTGTTGTGTGATCGTGGAGTTCGTCGAGGGCTGCGTGGTCGGCGTGTTCGAGGCGGCGAACGATACCGCGAACGGGCTGAAGCCCGGCGTGCGCGCCTCGTAGGTGACCGACGTACTGTTCTGCGAGACGACTCCCGTGGGCAATTGCTGCCAGCCGTTCACGTAGTGCAAGAGGACGACGCCATAGACAGAGTAGCCGTGCGACGTGATCCAGCTCTTCGGGACGGAGAAGCGGATGGTCGCGTCACCGACGAGCGAGCTGTCGGGCAGTCCTGTCGTATTGATGTCGAAGTACTGGTAGACCGGCCGTCCCACAGGATGCGGAGCGGACGTCTGGCCGATGGTCATGCTCGCGTAGGCGAGGGTCTCGTTCACCTGGAAAGCGATGCGCATCACCGAAACGTTGGACGCGGGGACGGTCCACGTGTTCGAGCCGCCCGCCGAGAGCAATCCCCAGGTCTGGGTGGCGACCTTGGACACGGCCGAGGGAAGCGTGACGTAGCCACCACCGCCACCGCCACCGCCGCCACCAGTGGATGAGGTGCAGGATTGCGTCTGCGTGTCGGTCGTGTTCCCGCCGCCATAGCAGGTGCGGGTGCCCGTGCGCGACTGCGAGCTCGACGAGCACGCGCTCCAACTGCCGTAGGTGTACGTCGTGGTGCACGCCGCGGGCGTGATGGAGACATTGTTCGTCGGTCCGAGCGTGCTGTTGAGGTTGCCGCCATCGTCCTTGACGACGACCACGTAGATGTAGTTCGTGCCCGTCGTCGCGTTCGTATCCGTGTAGGAGGCGCTGGTGGACGTGTTGAGGGCTGCGCTCGTGTTGCTCGTGTTGAGCGCGCTCACGTTCGTCGTGCGATAGATGTAATAGACGTTGCCGTGCGTCTCGGCGTTGCCTGCCGTGTCATTCGTCACGGCGGTCCAGGTGAGGGCGACGCTGCCGTCGGTATTCGTCGTCGCGTTCAGCGACGTGGGCGAGGACGGCGCGATCGTGTCGTTCGCCGTCACGTTCTGCGCCGTGAAGGTCGTGTTCTCATGGCCCAGAGAATTGACCGTCGTGACCGCGTACCAGTACGTCGTGTTGCTCACGGTCGTGTTGTCCGTGTAATCCAGTCCGCTGACGGTGGCGAGCGCCGACAGGCCCGAGAGGTTGGAGAACGAGGAGGCCTTGCGGTAGACCTTGTAGGAGACAGCGTCGGTCACGTTCGTCCAGTTGAGCTCGACGTTGCCGTCATGGTCCGTGTCGGCGACGGTGAAGACGGTCTGGTTAGGCACCGACAGGTTCACCGCGGTGAAGGTCTGCGTCGCCGAGGAGACCGCGTTTCCCGCCTCGTCGACGGCCGATACGCTCCAATCGTAGAGGCCGGCCGCGAGGGTCCTGTTGAGGACCATGGTGCCGTTGGCCATCTGCCCCGTGCCGTTGGCCGTGCCGTTGACGTAGAGCGTATAGTTGATGGTCGAGGCGAGGTTGTCGGTGAGCGTGAAGTTGAAGCCGACCGACGTGGATGTGTTGGAGCCGTTCGCCGGAGCGTTGATCGTGATGCTCGGCGCGGTCGTGTCCACCGTCACGGCCGTGGCGGACGTGTTGATCGCGTTGCCCGCATCGTCGGTCGCCTGGAGGACGAGAGAGTGGTTGCCCTGCGCGAGCGTCGGTGTGAGGTTTTCTGCCACGCCCGAGGACGCGTTCCCGCTGAGCGAGGCGGAACCGTCCACGAATAGCGTGTAGTTGATCGGGTCCGCGATATTGTCTGAGACGTTTATCCTCACGGTCGGCGTGGTGGTGTTCACGGACACGCCGCTCGACGGTGAGAGGATGGCCGCTGTCGGTGCGGTGCTGTCGACATGAAGCGTGAGGGATGTGCTGTTCACGCTGTTGCCGGCGTCGTCAGTGGCCTGCACGACGACGTTGTGCGTACCGTCCGCCAAGGAGGAGAGGTTCACGCTCTTCGCCGTGTTGTTGGTCGCGTTGCCGGTGGCGCTCGACGAGCCGTCCACGAATACCGTGTAATTGATGCTCGACGAATAGTCGTCAGTGAGCGTGAAGGTGATCTGCGGGGTGCTATCATTGGTCCATGAATCGTTCGCCGGCGCGGATATCGTGGATGTCGGTGGTGCTGTCGCGTTGAGCGTGATGTTGATGTCCTGACTGCTGTTGAGCACGACCGAGCTGTTGTTCGCGAGCGTCGCGAGGACCGATATGGGATAGACACCGGAGGCGTTCGCCGAGACGGTGAGGTTGAACGACTCGGTCGCGTTCGACGCGATGGCGACGCTATTCCGCGTCGTGCTTCCGTTGAGCCAGGCAGAGACCCCGGGGGGAGCGTCCACGCTGAAGTTGTATGTCTCGCTCGTGTTCATGGTGTTGTTCGCGGAGAAGAGCATGCTCGTGTTCGCGTCGACGAGCGCGGAGAGGTTGTCAGTCGTCTGGTTCGCATACACCAGGGTGTAGGTCGTGCTGCCCGCGGTATAGCTGCTGAAGCCGAAAGAAGCGGGTACCTGCCATGTGCTTGACATGGCCGTGGTGGACAGCAATTGGACGCCCGGGGAGTTGCTGATGTCCGTGCAGTTGGTGCCATTATCGGCGCAGTGATAGAGCTTGTCGCCCGGATAGGGTATCTGCAGCTCGATGCTCTGCGCGCCGAGCTTCTGCGCGAGCGTCGACCAGGCGCTGTGGCCGATGCCGATGAGCGTGGAGTTGCCCTGCGCCTGCGCGATGAGGTCTCCGCTGAGGTCGAGGAGCGACGTGTCAGTGAGGTCGACGTCCTCGAAGGTGATGGACCAGTTGGTGCTCGCATTCGCGTTCGGGTTGCGCAGCGTCAGGTTCACGTCAACGTAGTTCTGCCCGAAGGTTAGGGTGCTGTTCGTATTGTACGACGTCCCGTTCACGATGATGGAGAGGTTGCCGAGATAGCTCGATGGGGTGCCGTTCGGCGTGAAGTTGAACATGACCGCGGTGCTCGCGGCCGACGACGCCGTCGTGAAGTTGATGCACGCGGACAGACCAGTGTTATTCGCGTAGTCGATGTTCTGGATCCGGTAGAAGTACGTGCTGTTCGGCGTGAGGGAGTAGTTGAGGGTCTTCTGGCCGAGGAAGAGCTGGTGCCAGGGCCGGAAGACGTCGTTCGCCACGTTCTGCGGGCCGAGGTCCACGATCGTACTATTGAGCGTCGAGCACGTGGAATCGTTCTTGTAGAAGAGGATGGAGCCGTTCGTCGGCTCGCTCGACACCCAGCGCACGACCGCGCCGTTGGTGAACTGGTTGCCGTTGCTCGTCTGGATCGTCGGGCGCGTCACGTCCGCGGAGACGTTGTACGAGCCCTTGCACTGCGGCGCGAGCTCGCAGTCAGGGTCGGCGCAGTTCACCAGGCCATTGCCGTTCTCGTCACCGGGAGCGATGCAGTCCTCGACGGGCATGAAGTTCCCCTGGCCGAGGAGCGCGAACGTGGCGCCGCACGAACTCGGGTTCTGGAAGCAATCGACGGGCTTGACGTCCATGGTTCCAGGAGTATAGTAGACATTGCTGATAGCGTCGTACGCGGAGAGGTTGCTCACGTTGCTCCAACTGCCGTTGATGACCGCTCCCATGAAACGCATGTTGCCGGTGGGATTCCCGAGGGAGGATTGCGCGATCATCACCGCGGCAGCGGACTGCTGCGGTGAGCACTCGACGGGAGTGGATTGGGACTGATTCGGGCCGGTCGACATGGTGGCTGGAGAGAGCGCCGCGTCACGCACGACCCAGGTGCCGTTATAGCAGGCGTAGAAGAGCTTCTCCTGACCGGATTCGTTGACCTGGGTGTAGTTCCCGTACTTGAGCATGTACTCGAAACCGGTGTAATTGACGCTGTTGACCGTGACGTTGCATCCCGTCGAAGCATTCGCGTCGGTATCGATGAGGTACATGAACTTCATGTCCGTGATATTGCCGCCGCACGCCTTGAGGTCGGTGAGATTGTGCATCATCATCCCGACTCCCATGCCGTACGTGCTAATCGCGATGCCGAAGCCACCGATGCTCACGTTCGAGGACGCATTATCGGGCGGATCCGCCTTGAGGCGCAGAATCTTCCCCATCCCCTCGCCGAGCTTCATCTTGAGCGCCTGTGTGCCGGTGAGCCCTTGGTATGGACCAGTAAGGGTGTTGAGGTTCCCACCACAGCTCAATGCGTTCGCGCACTGCGGGTCGGCGCAGTCGACAAGGCCGTTGCCGTTGTCGTCGACACCGTTGAAGCAGATCTCCGTGTTCGGCGCGCTCTGACAGACCGACCAGGTGCTGTTCCAGTTCCAGCCCGCCGCGGCGCACGTCGTGTTGGTGTAACAGTCGGCAGGGTTCGCGGCGCACGTGGTCTTGAGCCCCTTGATGTCGCACCAGCCGCCCGGGTTGAACGTGTCGTTGTACCACTGGCAACCGCCCCAGTCCTTCCCGCCGTTCGCGTTGCTGTTGGCGCACTGGTCCTGCGTGAAGCAGCTGCCGCACGCCGCGTCACAACTGCCGCCAGTGATCTGCGAGGGATTGAACTGTTCGGTGCACATGCCCGTGCTGCCGTTGGGCAGGCTCACGCTCGACTGCCACTGACAGTCGCCGATGCCGTTGTTCGCGTTATCGTTGCACGACGTGCTGTTCTTGATGACGAAGCATCCGGCGGTGGAGTTGAAGGCCTTGAAGTCCGGGTTGCACAGCCCGTCGGTCGAGTTGAAGGCCTGCCAGACGCACTTGTAGTTCTTCGTGTTGTTCACGCACGACGACGCGTTCGTGTGGTCGAATAGGTAACACGCGCCCTGGTCGGGCGGCGGGCCGTTGACGAGGAAAGACGAGTAGTTCTGCGAACCGACGCCGCCGAAGTTCGTGAGGAAGTCGATCGGGTTCGCCGTGTGCTGGCTGACGTTGAAGGTGTTGGTCTCGAAGTTGAGCTTCGGCGTGATGTTGCCGAAGGCCGCGGTCTTGTTCACGACGAGCGTGATGCCCTGCTCCTTCGGGTCCGTGGCCGAACAGTTGTAATAGATGAAGGTGTCGTTCGCGCTGATGCTCGTGTTCGCATAGAAGCTGATGCCGTTCGAGTCGGAGCCGTTTGGATTGTGCTGGGTGAAGAGCGTCTTGTTGCTGTCGGGGAAGTACCAGATCTGGTAGTCAGAGCCGGGATAGCAGCTCTCGTTGTTCGGGTTGCAGCCGGTGCTCTGGTTGTTGTCGATGTCGAACTCCACGACGAAGGCGACGCTCTTGTTCGTGCCGTCGCAGACGCTCATGTTGCTGCTGACGGCGAACGGCCCGCTGATGTGCCAGGCCATGTAGTCACCCTGCTGCTCGGTCCAGACGGCAGCAGTATCATAGTTGACGTCGCCCTTGCCGTTGCACGCGTCCGTCCCGTTGCTCGAGTGCGTGTTGCAGCAGTTCTCACCGGGCGTGGTGAAGCTGCCCGCGTACTGCGGGTTACGATAGCAGCCGGGACCGCGCGCGACGTACGGCGCGCCGGGGAAGGTGAAGTTCGCGGCGGCAGCGAGGAACTTCGCCGACTGCGCGTGGCTCCACAAGGGACTATAGTTGCTCTGCGGACCTTGTCCGCCGGGCGCGGTATTGATCGTGATGCTGCGCGAGTCGTTGGTCAGGTTCGTCCCGTTCTCATCCTTGAGTGTAGCGTTGACGCTCGTCGTGCCGTTGAGGGCCGCGGTGGCGTTCATACTATAGAACAGCGAATTGTTGCCCGTGATATTGAAGGTCCACCGCAACTCCCCGTTCGTGTGGTTGTCGACCGTAGGGGTCGGCGAGGATGACGTGTAATTGAGGTATGTCGGCGCATAATCGAGGTACAAGGTGAGGTTGCTGGCGTTCTGCGTCTGCAGGTTGGTGACGTTGACGCTGATGTCGACGGTGTCGTTCACGTTCACGCTCGTCGGCATGGAGATCAGGACCTGGTATGACGGGCCGGTCGTTGTGATATTGAGGGGGATCGTGACGTTCTTCAGCGAGACGTTGGATGAGTTACGAACATCAGCGTACGCTTGCGTGTTCCCGTTCTGCAGGGCGGTGTAGTTGGCCGCGACGATGAAGGATTGATTCGGTTGGAGGTTGAGGATGTTCCAGAGAATGTACTGACTGGAGTTCTGCGTGCTGTTGCCGTATGTGCCGTTGCTCGCGGTGAAGTTGAGGTAGCTCGTGTCCGTCATCTCCATGACGGTGAAGTTCGTGTAGTTGACGCTGTCGTTGTTGGTGAGGTTCAGGATGTAGCTGACTGTAGTACTGGGATGCGCAGGACCAGATATCTGGTACATGTGGAATTGGACGGCGCTCACAGCACCAATGCTCGCCAGAAGAAGGAGTACAGCGATAAATGCAGTCTGCGCGTTGCTTCGCTTGCTCTTCACTTTTCCCTCCGCTCCCGGAACGTGTAGCGCCCTCGCCTTCATTTAAATCACTGTGTGACGACTGGATGTAAGTAAATCGGCAACCCCGAAAAAATCCAAATTTATATTCTAGTTGTGTTATTAGTATATTGATGCTTTCTCGCACGACACAACGGACACTAATCGTCTTCGCAGCGCTCATCGCAACCACATTCGTCATCGCAGCCGCCGGAGCGCAGCTTTCCGCGCAGCACGCGAAGAGCGGCTGCGAATTGACAGGGCCGATCAGTTGCTCAGGCGTGACTGCCACGAGCGACGGCGTCACCCTGCACCTTGATGCGAAGCAGCAGGTGAGCGCGGTGCGCGTCCAGCTCAGCGGCGGCTGCACCACGCCTGCGAACAGCGTCTTCCTCAAGAGCGCGAGCGGCGCTTTTGATGCGCACTTCGCGTGCACGAGCGACGCAAGCCACGCCGACATCACCGTCCTGTACGGCACGACGCGGCAGGTTGAAAGCGGAAGCTACATACAGTAACCCTCCTGCAGAAGTAACATTTTTTAAGCATCTTGGAGTCCGGCCATAGATGAGTGAGATCCTGTCCACAGAGCAAGCGCTCAAGCAAATAGTCGAGCGGTACCCTCGCCATATGACAGCACATTCGCTGAGCATGGGGATTGGCGGAGGCGTCGTAGTCAGCTACGTGATCCAGACCATGCCAGAAACCATACAGCGGCTCTCCCAAATCCCTCACATTCCGTCAGAAGATTTTATCCTGTTGCCAGTCTTAGCGCTCGGCACATACTGGAGCGTGCGCATGTTCAGATACCTGCCCGCGGGGATATCCTATCTCGTCGACGCAGTAGCTGGCCTATATTCACCGACAGAAGAAGGGGACGTCTATATGATAGGAGGATCGAAAGATATCGTGGATGTCATGAAGGGAACGTTCAATCCATCGGGCATCACATTCACGAACCGCCCTGTGCTTGGCGACCGAATACTCGGCAAGAGGCTCCGCCCATTCGAGCGGTTCTCCGATATCGACGAGAAAGGATACTGGTTTTCTAACGAACTCACAGTGACTGACCGCGTAGAATCCGTTCCAGACCCCGATCAGCTCAGATGGAGACGAAAGAGGAAATACGTCGCATTGCGCCTCGGTCAGGAAGAGCGACAAGTTCATGTAACATACAGGGCTAGAAACTGTTGGAACGCGGTGCGCAAAGGGCAGCACGTGCTGGCATTCTTAAGGAACGATCGCAAGGGCTTGCATCTTTATGAGATGGGCCTCCCGGAGGTCTACTTTCCAAATAGGAGACACCCCGTCATCGTGCTCGATGCGGAGACCCCTACAGAGGTTCCACGTCTCGCCGCACAGAAAGCGACCTGAGCCACTGGACAAACCCAGAAAGCTCTTATAAGCGATGTCTGTCCAGTGGACCCCTATGGGATTGTTCAAGGACGTGCTGGACCAATCGAAATCCGTGTTCAAGGACGAGCACGCCCTCGACTACGAGTTCCTGCCGGGCGTGCTGCCCTACCGCGAGGACGAGCAACAGCACCTGGCGACCTGCATCAAGCCACTGTTCAACGACCGCTCCGGGAGGAACCTGCTCATCCACGGGCCGCCCGGCACGGGGAAGACCGCGGCCGCGCGCTACGTGCTGCGCGAGCTCGAGCAAGAGACCGACCGCATCACACCCATCTTCGTGAACTGCTGGAAGTATAATACGACGTTCAAGGTCCTCGCCGAGATCTGCGACCAGATCGGCTACGCCTTCACGCACAACAAGAAGACGGACGAGCTCATGCGCATCGTCGCGCACAACCTGAACAAGACGCGGAGCGTCCTGGTGTTCGACGAGATCGACAAGGCAGAGGACACGGACTTCCTCTACTTTCTCATCGAAGGGATCGAGCGAAAAGCCATCTTCTTGGTCACGAACTACAAGGAATGGCTCGTCGAGCTCGACGAGCGCGTCAAGAGCCGCTTGACGGCGGAGCTCCTGGAGTTCCCCTCCTACAACGAGAAAGAAGTGGCGGGCATCCTCGGACGCCGCCTGGAGTACGCCTTCCGCGAAGGCGTCTTCGAGGACGATGCGCTCGCGCTCGTGGCGAGGCGCACGGCCGCCGCCGGCGACATCCGTGTCGGATTGTACCTGCTCAAGGAGGCAGGCATGCTCGCAGAGGAGAAGTTCGCCGAGCACATCACGGCGAAGCACGTGGAGGGCGCGATCGCCAAGCTCGACGAATTCACGATAAAATCGCCGAAGGAGCTGGACCCTGAAGCGAAGCTCGTGCTCGAGCTGTGCAGGAAAAGCCCGGGATCGCGTATCGGCGACGTGTTCACCAAGTACGAAGCGGCCGGCGGAAAAGGCGTGTACAAGACCTTCCAGCGCAAGGTCCGCTACCTCGCCGAGAACAAGTTCATCACGCAAGAACGCATCACGGGCGGGCCCGAGGGCACGACGACGATCATCCGCCCCGCGAACCAGTCATTGACGGAGTTCTGAAGATTCTGGTTCGCATAGGGAAACACAGATAAAGAATACTGTAGTATACCTTGGTATGCCGACCACCATCAAGCTTCGCCAGGAGACGAAACGGCGGCTCGACACCTTCAGGGAGCACCCGCAGGAAAGCTACGACGTCATCCTCAACAAGCTCGCGGCCATCGCGGAAAACGCTGTGGAGGAACCAGAACTCTCCACCGAGACGATGCAGGCCATCCGGGAAGCGAGACGGAGGATGCAAGAAGGACGCTACGTGAGCGAAACCGAACTCCGCAAGAGGTTCGGCATTGATCCACGAACTACACGTCGATGAGAAAGCCGTACGCACACTAGAAGAACTTCCGAAGAAGATACAAGAACGCATCCTGCGGAAGATCATCGACAGCCTGCGGAATCCCGGACGAGCGTACCAACGCCTCGCAGGCTCGGAACTCCATAGGATGCGGGTCGGGGACTATCGCGTGCTCGCGGACATCGACGAGACGACGGTGAGAGTGCTGGTCATCGGCCACAGACGCAACATCTACGAACGAGAGGATTTATGAACAGGAACATCCCGGCAGGCGACATGCAACCCACTCCGGAAGAAGAGCCCGAAGAGAAACAACCCGAAGAGACGCAGGATTACGACGAGACGCCCGAGGAGGAACTGGCCGACGACGAGATCGACGAGGCCGAAGAAGGATTCGTGCGCGGCTACGGAGACGACTGAATCGTAGCGGCCACCATGTAGTGAAGAAAACGCATAACCATTCCTTCAAGATTGCCCTTATTAGTAATAACTCCCTACCAAGCACATGCCTCTTCGGGACGAACGTCTGCAGGCGCAATATTCACGCATCCTCTTCACGGTCAAAGATGGGACCCCTGCCCAGAAGGCCGTCGAGCGAGCGGTCGGCCTGCCAAAGAGCGAGTTCCAGGAACTCTTGGGCACGCTCAAGCAAGCACGCCTGATCGTCCGCCCGCAGCCGGGACATATCGCCATCGGCTGGGAGCGGATGGCGGAATCATACGCCCAATGGATGGACAAGCTCGTCGAGGAGAGGCTGCAGTTCTGCGAAAGGCACGCGAAAGACATGTATTGCACGTACTACAAACCGCTGCAGAAATGGATCACGCTGCGCAAATTCGTCCTTGAGGACGAGGGTATGCGCGTCATTCTCCGACGGGCCTTCTCCAACGCCGGAGCGCTCGCCCAGAGCGAATATTTCACCGTGAACGACCTGTTCCGGCAGCTCGCGACAGAGATCGGGCAATACGAGCGCGTCGCGGAGATCGTCGGGGAGGACACCGTTCTGCGACGGCTCTCCCGACTGTGCACCATCGCGACCACAGAACCGCTCGCGCTCAGTCTCCTCAGCGATACGGAGGGGGAGAACATCCGGCTCCCGGCCCCAACGATCGAAACGCGAGCGACACGGGCGTGAGCAATCAACGCGGACGCCTACGAGTGTCCGCAACCGATCCAGCAGGTGAAGAACAATCAATGCGAGGCATCGAGAAAAAAGGGTGCGCGGAAAATGCCCCCGAAAGGACATCTCCGCGCGGGTCGCCGGGGGAAAAAGACAGTAGCGTTACGCTTCCAGGTATCCCTTGATGAAGCCCTCCTCCGTCGGGTCGATCCCTTCCGCCTCCAAAAGGGAATCCGTGTCGCTCATCGTGTCGAGATCGTCGAGCTCGACATGCTCCGGGAGTCCGGGAACCTTATGGACATCCCCTTCCAGGTCGTACGTGACCCAGAAGCCTTGCACAGACCAATCGTCCGACTCCAGTTGCAGCATTTGCATCGTTTGCACCTCCGACAAGAGCGTGGGGACGCATCCTTATTAACGGCGTGAAGGCCTCCTCTACAACCTTGTTCCACAAGCCTTAAAACCGCATTTCGGGTTCGTCACTCGATGGAGTGGACGATAGCCCTGTTATTCGGGCCTCCTTGGTTCTACAAAGAGGCGCTCATCATCCAGGGCATCAGCGTCCTCGCCATCCTGCTCGTCGCGCTCGCGTCGCACAAATACCGCGCGCACAGCTCGCACCAAGGCAAGTTCGGCGTGCTCGAGCGGGCGCTGCTCATCGTCGCGGCCGCATTGTTCCTGCGCATCATCCTGGACGCGAGCATCTACTTCGAGCTCGCCGAGACCGTGCATCCAGGCTTCGCGACATTCCCCTCCATATTCTCGGACGAGGCGTTCCTCTTCATCGGGGTCCTGCTGTACCGCCTGCTCATATTGCTCGGCTTCGGGACGCTCTACACGCTGTATGAGCCCCAGAAGAAGCGCAACCTGCTCCTCGGAGCTGCGTTCCTGGTGGTCGTGACGTTCGCGAGCATCGCGCACGTCTACTGGTTCCACATCGTCGCGCTGCTCCTGCTCGCCGCGACCGTGACCGCGCACTTCAACAGAGTACGTAAAAGGAACACCGCACCAGCACGCTTCGTGCTCACCAGCTATCTCCTGCTCGCGCTTAGCCAAGTGCTCTTTATCTTCAAGACCCATGAGCTCTTCTATCTCTTGGGAATCGCGGTGCAGTTCGCCGGATTCGGCGGACTCGTGCTGACACTCTACGCCATACAACGCCATGGGAAAATACAGGTCACGCGCTGAGATCGTCGCAGACATGCTGGCGACGATCCTGAACAAAGGGGGTTCGATAAAACCCACCCGTCTCATGTACGGGTCGAACCTCTCGCACGGACAGATGAAAGGCTATCTCGCCGACCTCGAGGAGCGCGGCTTCGTCGAGGAGAAGAAGGAAGGACGGCAAAAACTCATCGCCATCACCGACGCGGGAGCGAAATACCTGCAGATGATCCGCGAGGTGCAGGCCTTCGAAGAGAGCTTCGGCATCTGAATTTATTAAGGACGCTTCCCCGAACAAAGCGTGGAAACAGGACGCACCATCACCGAATGCCTGCGCACGCTCAACACGCACCGCACGCTCGTGATACCCTCGCTCGTCTATCTCATCGCGGCGTTCATCATCATCGGAGGATTCCTGCAGCTCTCCGGCGGACTCTCCATACTCCACAGCATACAGCAAGCGACGGACGCGTACACGAACACGCCCGCATTGCAGGCGAACTACAGCACGGTGAGCGACTACGTGGGAAACACGATGAGCACGCAAACGATGGAGAAAATCTTCAGCCTGCGCACGCTCTGGTTGGCGCTCACGGCGTTCGCGCTGCTCGTGCTCGTGGGCGTCACGCAGGGCGCGGTGAGCTACTCCTCAGCGCACGACGCATTGCACGGGAAGCTCCGATGGAAGGATGCGCTGCGGCAGGCGGCAAAGCGTTTCGGCAGCTACTTCTCGTTCCGTCTCTCCCTGCTCGGGCTCGGGCTCGCCCCGCTCATCCTGGTCGCCGCGGTCCTGTTGGCATTCACCTTGTTGACGCAGAACGTGTTGGGGATGGCGCTCATGGCCTTCCTCTTGCTTATCGGTTATCTGGCGTACCTGTTCTTCCTGCAACTGCGCTTCATCTTCGGCGGTCCCGGCGTGTTCTGGGGCGGGCACCGCGGCATTCCATCATTGAAGGCGAGCTATCGGTTAACGCGCAAGGACCTGCTCGGAGCGTTCATAGTGCTCGTCATCGTCGCCGTGGCCGCGTTCGTGCAAGGGCAGGTGCAAGGCTCGGCGCGCGGACTGTTCCTGTCGCTGCTGATGACCGCGCAACCGAGCGTCCTGCTCGGAGCTATCCTTGTCGTGATCCTCGTGCTCGTCGCAGCCGTGGACGCCTTCCAGTACCTCTTCTTGCTGGTCTCGTACAGGGACTTCCCCCGGTAGAAGAACCTTTTTATACCCCTCTTCCCAGGGCAAGAGCATGCAAACGCCAGGAGGAGTGCGAGCGGTCTCCATCTTCTATTGGGCGCTGTGCGCTGCGTGCGCGCTCGGCGCAATCGCGCTCTTCCTCACACGGCAGAGCGACTCGCTGGTCGGAGCGGCGCTCGGACCGGCCCTGATGCAAGCCGGAGCGTTCGTCGCGGTGCTCCTGCTCGTCTTCGCTGTCCTTTACGGCGCGCTCGCTTGGGGCTTGTGGCGCGCGCGGACGTGGGCGCACAGCATCACACTGATACTCACCGCGGTGCTCGGGCTGTTCTCCCTGGTGGGAGTCTTGCTCAGCCTGTGGCTAGACGTCGTCGGAGTCATCGTGAACGGCGTCATCTTCTGGTACATGGCGCAGCCGCGCACGCGGAGGACGTTCGCATGAAACGACCACCCATGGGCGTGCGACTGGTCACGTTCCTCCTCTTCCTGGACGCGCTGATCGCGGCGATCATCGGCCTGGCCGGCATGTGGGTCGGCCACCCATTGTTCTTCGTGACGTATGGCACGATGCAGCAGGCCAACCTGCTCGGATTCCTCTTCCTCGGCGCAGCGGCACTAGAGATCGCCGTCGGCGTGGGCGTGTACCGCCTGCGTGAATGGGCGTGGACGAGCGCCATCGGGCTGTCCCTGTTGGGCATCCTCGTGTCATTGCTCTGGCTGCTCGCGAGCAGCGCGCTCGGCGGCATCGTGCTGATCGGGTCGCTGCTTGTGCTGTATTACCTGTCGAACGAGCGCAAGCGCTTCACAACATAGGCTTTTTGTAGACAGGGCGCATGGTCAAGTCATGCAGCTCACACATCCCGATAAGATTCTTTTCCCGGAATCGGGCATCACGAAACGGGATGTCGCGGAATACTATGCGGGCGTCTCGCACTCCATGCTCCCGTTTCTCGTGAAACGTCCCATCGCATTGCGGCGCTATCCGAAGGGCATCAGCGAGGAGGGGTTCTTCCAGAAGGAGGCGAGCGGCATCCCCGGCATCGGCACGGCAGCGGTACAGCACAGCGAAGGGGTGAAGAACTACGCCGTCCTCACGGGCGCGGAGGACCTCCAACGGTTGGTGGAGGAGGACGTCATCGAGCTGCACGCTTTCTTGAGCACCACCGCGCACCTGCACGTGCCTGACAGGATGGTCTTCGACCTGGACCCCTCGAAGATGGATGACTTCGGTTCAGTGCAGGACGGAGCGCGACGATTGAAGGAACTGCTCGAACGGCTCGGCGCGCACCCTCTCGTGAAGACGACGGGCGGCAAGGGACTGCACGTCATCGTCCCGCTGGTTCCCGAAGAGGACTTCGACGCGGTGCGTGAGTTTTCCAAAGCGCTCGCGAGGCGCATCCTCGAGCACGCACCCGAGCGCTTCACGCTCAAGTACCGCAAGAACGCGCGCCATGGAAAAGTGCTGATCGACTGCTGGCGGAACGCGTTCGGACAGACCGCTGTCGCGCCGTACAGCGTTCGGGCTCGCCCGAGCGCTCCGGTGGCAGCACCGCTCACCTGGGAGGAAGCGCTCGACCCATCGTTCTCGCCGCAACGCTATACCGTCAGGAACATGCATGACCGGCTGCAGCGCGTGGGCGACGTGTGGAAAGGACAGGAGCGACCGGCTCGTCTGAAGACGATGCGGGACGCCTCTTGGGATCAATAGAATCTATCCTTCACGGGACTGTAGGTGTGGAAGACGCGCATGGCAGCGGCGATCACCGTGGTGTAAGCGCCCACGACCCCGTCGCGTTCGATGATATCCAGTTTCGTGCGCGCGACGAGATTGTCGAGCGCTTCCTCCGACCGCAGCCCGAGAAAGCGCATGATGGCCGACTCGTCATGGAACTCGGATGAGAACAGGTCATCCAGACGATCCGCGGGATAGTTGGGGAACCGCTCTCGGAGCAGCGCACGATACGTCGGGTCCTGCTTGGGGACCGCGAACGGGCCGAGCAGCGAGGTGCGGACGAGCGTGCGCACCGTTCCGGGATCGGCGCCAGTCACTTGCAACGCACCATGCTCTGGGTCAGAACGGACACGAGCGGACGGGTAGAGCCGGTGCAGGCGCCATGACAGGTCGCGCCCCAAGGCAGTGACATAACGCCCCGCCAGCGGATCATCTTCCGCTCCCATCCAGTACACCGCCACCGAACCCATGGAGAGGGCATGTCTTCCCCCGATAAAAATGAGCGTGCATAACATTTATATGGGGATTTCCGGTGATTATCCTGCTAGGTGACGCAAGCCACGATCCACGAGCTTTTCGTGTGGAAGCTCAGCAAGGAGTTGGCCAGGGATTATGACCGTGTGCGCACCAACGTCTTTCTCCACGATGACCGACGCGTCCTGGCGGAGATAGACGTGCTCGCCGAAAAAGACGGCGAGGTGCACGTGTACGAGGTCAAGAAGTCCTTGCGACCCACAAAGGCGCGCCTGCAGTTCCGCAAGATACGCAAGCACTTCGCGGGGGACATCGCGAAGTACTTCTTGTACGCGGCGGATGCGGACCGACTCCTCGAGCTCAGACCGTAGCGCGTGACAGCGACAAGACCGCGCACCCCCAGAGGGAGCGCTCCCACTGGACATGCACGCGC
The DNA here is from genome assembly GCA_046704725.1 of Candidatus Woesearchaeota archaeon. Taxonomy (GTDB): domain Archaea; phylum Nanobdellota; class Nanobdellia; order Woesearchaeales; family SKIA01; genus SKIA01. The sequence continues at coordinate 161,107 of JBJKRI010000006.1, forward strand.
GCCGCGGTTATAAGCGCGCGCAGCCTTGAAGGCAGTGAGGTGATTCGATATGGATCTTTCGACCGAGACGATAGCGGACATCACGTTCAGACAGGTGCGCGGCGAGACGAGACGCGCAATGCAAGGCGTCTGGGAGGCGCGGGGGTGGACAGTATGAGTTTCTACGACTCCGAAGAGGTCGAGGAGGAGCTGTTCTGCGATGCGCTCGATGCGCATGAAGAAGGTTTCATGCGCGGGTACCTCGCCGCATAGCGGCTCGTTTCATTCCCTTTTTATACATCCTCGTTCTCACTGCGATATGCAGGTGCGACGGGAGGACGTGGAGATGCAGGAACGCCACTTCCTGCCGCTCCTCAAACGATCATTGTTCATCCATCCCACAGATACGTTCTACGGCATCGGCTGCGACGCGACGGATGCCCGGCTCGTGATGCGCTTGCGCGTGCTCAAACGCTGGCAGACACAACCGTTCACCGTCATCGCCCCGAGCGTGGACTGGGTGATCGAGAACATGGACGTCCCGTCCGACGTGGCCAAGCACTTCCCCGGACCGGTGACGGTCATCGCGCGCGCCAAGAACCCTGATTGCGTCTGCGAGGACGTGCATCTCGGCTCGAAGACGTTCGGTGTTCGCATCCCGAACCACTGGATCGCCGACATCGTCGCGAAGCTGGGGATACCCGTCGTGTCGAGTTGCGCGAACAAGCGCGCCGAAGATCTCATGACGAGCCTGGAGAACGCGGACAAGGAACTCGTGGAAGCGGCGGAGGTCGTATTGCACGAAGGGCCCAAGCGAGGGCGCGCGGCGCTTTTCATCGACTACACGGAAGGCGCGCAAATCATCACGGAGTAGACCAGTGTTGCACGAGCAGCACGAGGTCGAAGATGTTCACCGTGCCGTCTCCATTCAAGTCCGCTCCTGCAGTGTAGCCGCTCGTCTTATGCAGGTTCTCGACCTCCAAGACGAGGTCCTGCAAGTCGACCTTCCCGTCGCCGGTCAGGTCGCCCGGCGAGGCGGCGGTGTTGTAACCGACCTCGGTCAGCCACATCACGGACGGATACCCGGAACTGCCCTGGTCCGCCGGCTGATAGAGCCTGAATATCGTGGCGTTCGCCGGCGGGAACGTGACATTCGAGCGCGCGACATCGCCAGAGTAGAGCACCGTTGTCACATTCGAGAAAGCGGTGCCGTTCCAATATTGCACGACGATGTGCTGGGAGGTCATGTAGGATGACAGCCTCGAATTATACGCCCAATCGATCGTGAAAGCGTGCAACACGGTCGGGGCAGGAAAAGTGAATTCGATCCAGTGCGGAGAGGTCGTGCTCTCGGCCGACGCCCAAGTAGTGGCCGTGCCTCCTGTCGCATTGATGACGCTGTCATGGATGACCGCGGACGAGTAGCCCGCGTAGGTACTGTCCACCGACACGACGAGCGACGACGACGGGGCCGACACAGAGAAGGATACGGGATAATCAGTGGGGTCCACGTTGCCGGACGAGTCGTTGCAGCGCACGTTATAGGAGTATGACGCGCCGTCCTGCAGACCTGTCAACGCGGCAGTGTGATGGATGCCGTCGGTCGTGGAGAAAGCGTCGGTCATGGATGCGTACGGGGTCCCCGATGAGACGCTGTACCTGCATGTCGCGTTCTCGTTCGTCTGCACCGAGAGCGTCGCGTTGGTCGTGCCTGACGGAAGCGGTCCGGAGGGAGAGCCCGCAGAGACGACGGGCGGGGTCGTGCCGGTCGTATTCGGAGCGGGTCCACAGCTGATGTACTGGGTGCTGACCGCGACGTCGTCGAACCAGATCCGGTTGCTGTACGTCACTTCACCAGCTGGGATGTAGTGCTGGAGCCACGCCTTGTTGAGTCCGACGTCGGAGGTGTCTCTGAACGCGATGCCTGTGTGGGTATCCATGAGCTGGCCGTTGAGCCAGAACTGCATGACCGAATCGTTCTTGCCCGGCGTGTTGAGCTTGAGGTGCAGTTCCAGGCATTCCCACGGTCCCTCCGGCAAGGTCACGGCCGGCGAAGGATGGAAGACGTTGCCCCAGCAGCACTCGGGACCGTTCGTGCACGCCAAGCCGCGAGAAGCACATTGGGTGCAGATGTTCTGGACGTACGAGCCGCTGCAATACCAGTTCGGATCGTACTGGACCTCACCTGGATCGCAGTGCATCGCTGGGAAATAAGTGTACCAGAACAGGCTCCCGGCGCTGTCCATGTCGAGGGTCGTTCCGACGGACAAATTGCCTGTCGGTCGGCAGCCGGCCGTGCCTTCGCTGTTCCAGTAGCCGTCAGGGGTCGTCCCGCCGATGGAAAGGAAGTGATGGACATGCTGGTGGTCCGGCGCGAGCTTCACCCACGTCCGGAAGTACAGCTCGTCGTGATTGAGGAGATTGCAACCCTGCTGCTTGGTGCCATTGCAGTCGCGCCAGGTGAGCGACGCCCCTTGATAACCGGCGGAAGCAGCCGCCGGCATATACAAGGACCACTGCCCGTCGTGCGACTCGTTGTCCACGAGCTGAATCTGACCAGGGATATTGCCGCTCGCGTTGCAGCCGAGGCATTCCACCCAGGGCGACTGGGCGAACCAGGCGTTCCAGCCGAGGCTGCCGTTCTCGAAATCCTCGCACATCAGATATCCTGGCTGCGGGTGCGCGCAATCCAGCATGGCTTGGTCACTGACACTTGTGGGAGCGCTGGAGGCTGCGGTGGCCAGCGCGCAGAAAAGCACAGCCACCAACCCATACACGATGAGGCGCATATGAGTGCTTGCGCGAGGGGCTAATTAAGGTTTATGCGCCTGTAATTTCGATTATGATGAAGGATCAGCCCTTCAGCACGCCCAAAGGCACCAAGCGCACGACAGGACGTGCGATGCCTGCCTGCTCCGTCACGCGGATGACCTCGTCCACATCCTTGTAGACCATCGGGGCCTCCTCGGCCACGCCTTTCATGGAGGCCGCCTTGACATGGATGTGGCGTTGGAGGAGATCCTTAGTCACCTGCTGTCCATGGAAACGCTTCTTGGCCTGTGTGCGCGACATCAAGCGACCGGCGCCGTGCGCCGAGGAGCCGAACGTCTCGCTCATGGCCTTTTCCGTGCCGATGAGGATGTAGGAGGCCGTTCCCATGGAACCAGGGATGAGGACGGGCTGGCCGAACGAGCGGTACACCCCGGGCACCTCCTCTCGCCCTGCAGGAAAAGCGCGCGTCGCGCCCTTGCGATGGACGAAGACATCCACCTTTTTGCCGTCGACCACGTGGGTCTCGCGCTTGGCGATGTTGTGCGCGATATCATAGACCTGCTTGACAGAGCAGCCCGGGAACAATCGGGAGAAGGCCTTCCGCACCTGGTGCGCGATGACCTGCCGGTTGCAGAAGGCGAAGTTCGCCGCGGCCCGCATCGCGCCGAGATAGTCATTGGCGACCGTCGAGGACAGGGGCGCGTAGGCGAGATTCTTCTCCGGCAACGCAGCCATGATATCGGGGAAGGTACGCTCGATCTCACGCAGATAGTCCGTGCAGACCTGATGGCCCATACCGCGGCTGCCGCAATGGATCATGACGCAGACCTGGCCCTCGTGCGTGATGCCGAAGGCCCTCGCTGCTTCCTTGTCCTGGATGCTCTCGACGACCTGCACCTCTAGGAAATGATTGCCCGCGCCCAGAGTGCCGAGCTGGTTCATGCCACGTCCCTTCGCACGGTCGGAGACCTTGGCAGGGTCGGACGCGTCGAAACGGCCGTTCTCCTCCGTGCGCTCGATATCCTGCTCGGTCGCGAAACCATGGGAGAGCGCCCAACCGCTTCCTTCTCGAAGCACCTCATCGAGCTCCTGCCTGGAGAGACGGATACTGCTCTTGACGCCCACGCCGACCGGAACGGACTGGGCGAGGAGCTCGAGCAGGGCTTCGATGCGCTCCTCCACGACATCCGCATCAAGGTCGGTCGCGAGGACGCGCACGCCACAATTGATGTCGAAGCCGATCGCTCCAGGTGAGACGATGCCGTCCTTCGCGTCGAAGGCGGCGACGCCTCCGACCGTGAAGCCGTAGCCCACGTGCATATCGGGCATGCCGAGAGCGGCGCCCACGACACCAGGCAGGCCAGCGGCGTTCTCCACCTGCTGGACGGCAGAATCCTCGACCATATCATGGAGCTTCTCAGACAAAAAGAGCTTTCCCGGAACACGCATCTTCCCGCTCTTCGGGAGGACATACGTGACATCGGATGTCTTTTTGAGCCGCTCTTTCGCCATTAACCGCCCGCAATGGCCGGTCGTTTAAAAAATGTCAGATATCGAGCGTCACTCGTACGAGGCAGGGCGTTCCCTCCTCGACGCGCATGTCGTGGTACGTCGGCGCTTTGACATCACCATGGCGGGCGTAGCGCGCAGCGTCATCACCAGAGAGCTTCCCGGAGAGGTTCCAATCCTTGTTGTGCGTGATCCGCAGGTCCGCCGAGGAGACGAAAAGACCCTCGGTGTCCAAGAGCACGATGAGCTCGGAGAGATAGTCGAAGAACAACGCCTCCTTGCTCTCGGCGCGTATCAGGATAGGGACGCTGCGCTCCGCCCGGACATCCTCATCCGTCATTACATGCGTGAGCGCCTTGGCCGCTTCGGAGAACGCCTCTGCGAGGGTTTCCCCGGTGGCCTCGAACTTCACCTCCGCGGTGTGCGGGAGATAGCGATAGGGCATCAGTAGGGCTCGATGCGCACATCAGTGCGCTCGGGAGCGGGGGCCGGCTCGCTTTCCGTGTCGAACATGTTGAGCATGCCGGGGCTCGGCTCGACAGGCTCTGAGCGGACGGGCTCAGGATAGGCAGAGTCGCCGGCGAGGCGTCGGAGGAAATCGGCCGCCTGACGCAGGCGCTGCGCCGAGTCCTTCTCGGTGTCGATGGTGAGTATCATGTCCGGAAAGCGGCGAGACTGCTATATAAAACCGCCGCGGGGCCGGACAAACGCCCGGAAGTCAGGCGGTATTCCCGCCCCGAAGGAACAAGGCATCTAAACCGCGCGTGCACCAACGCATGCATGAAACACCTCATCATCCTCGCGCTGCTCGTGCTGCCACTGGTGGCCGCGGTGCGCATCGACATGATCTATCCGGACGCGTTCAACGAGAGCGGCAGCGAATTCGTACTGCTCAACAACACCGGCGACGCCGTGAACGTGGACGGCTGGCACCTCGCGACAGCGACGTCAGACACGGACGCGACGCTCAGCGGAACGATACCTGCGAACAGCACGTACCTGATGGCGGATGCCGGCTGGAGCACGGGAAAAGACGACAGCGCATGGCCGGACGCCGACCATGAGGAGACCTTGACGATGCCGAACAGCGCGGGCTTCGTGCAGCTTTTCGACGCGGACGGGAACGTCGTGGACACGGTGGGCTACGGGGACGCGCAGCGCTTCGACGGGACACCAGCAGCGGCTCCGGACGAGGGATTCGCCCTGGTGCGCGTCAACGACACGGGGAACAACAGCGCCGACTTCGTGGCGGAAAAGCCGCGGTTCAGCATGACAGGAGGAGAGAGCGGCGCGACGATACTCGTTGTGAACGTGACCGACAGCGCCCCCCACATCACGGACGTGTCGCTGGCCGACGCCGCCCCGGAACCGGGCATACAGGCCCTCGATATCTCGAACAGCACGATCACCGTGAACGTGACAGTGGTGGACGACAACGGTCTTGGGAACCTGACCGTCACGGCGGGCGGAATCGCCCTCACTCTGCAGGAAGGCGTCTGGACCGGCTATTGCCATATCGAGAACGGCAGCTGCCATATCGTGGCGGACGACGGGACGCTCCAGGATGCGACGGACATATCCGTTGAGCTCCTGCCGGCAGTGAGCATCGACGTGCAGCAGACGCTCGCGCTCAAGACGGAAGCGGGCGTCCCCGCGAACGGGACGATCATCGTGCGCAACACGGGCGGTCTACCGGTGGACATCCAGGTCGGCGGCACGGTGCCCGCGCTCGGACAGACGGTCGTCGGCCAGGTGCAGTATGGACTGTTCGGAGAGGAATTCCCGTTGACGGACAGCTTCCGCGGCCACGCCGTCAACCTCACGCCAGGAAGCGACCTTGCCATCGACGTGCAGGTGACGCCCGGAGCGGTCGGTGCGGGCACGTACCTCGGACGGCTCGTGGTGGTGGCCGTCGCGCGATGATCGCGCTCTTGCTGCTCGCGGTGCATCCTGCGATGCTCAACCTCACCGCGGCGCCAGGAGCGCTCGTGGACGTACCGCTCACGATCCAGGGAGAAGGGAAGTACTCCATCGTCGGGGGCGGCTCGCTGAGCGGCAGCGAGGACCGGACGATCACCGGAGTCTCCCGTCAGGAAGCGCAGCTGCGCGTCAGGCCAGACACCCCTCCAGGTCTAGGGACAGGATACGTCTATATCATCCCCAAAGGCGGAGACATGGCCGCAGGGGTCGGTGTTAGGGTGAATCTCAATATCACGCCCGCGACAGGGACGTCGAGCATCGTTCCGGGGACAGCGCACCTGTTGCTGTCGACACCCCCGGCAGCGCTCGCAGGGGGTGGGGCATTGCTCGTCGCGGGAGCGTTGTTCGGGACGGGAGCGATCAGGATCTCGAAAGGAAACGGGAAGCGTTCTCCCAGAGCAGGCGGGCGCACTCCTCCTCCGACAATCCCTTGATGCGAGCGATCTCCTTCACCACGAGGACGATGTTAGCGGGCTCGTTCTTCTTCTCGCGGTCGGGGGATAGCCACGGACTGTCCGTCTCGGTCAATAACTGCTCCATAGGGACCTCCTCGACGAGGCGCTGGAAGTGCGTCGCTCGAACGATGGTCGCGGGGATGCTGAAGTAACAACCCATCGCCGCCGCGCGCTTCGCGAGCTTCAGGGAGCCGCCGAAGCAGTGCATGTCCGCGACGACGCTCCGCCCCTCCAGGAGTTCGATGACATCCGCTTCCGCTTTCCTGCTGTGGATGAGGAGCGGTTTCTTGATCTCCTCGGCGAGGTCGAGGACCTTGGTGAAGACGTCACGCATCCTCTTTTTGTGCGTGTCGTCATAATGATAGTCGATGCCCACCTCGCCGATGGCGATCGGATCGCGCTGCTTGATGCCATCGAGGACCGCGTCGACCTCCTCATCGGAGAGCTCGACGGCATCGGTGGGGTACAACCCGAGAGCGGCCTCGACCTCGGGGAAGCGCTCGGCGAGAGCGAGCGCCTTCCTGTTGGAATCAGGCCCGGTGCCGTTGGTGAGGATGAGACCGACGCCAGACTCCTTGGCGCGCGAGACGATCGACGCGGGATCGTCGTAGGAGTCGAGATGGCAATGGATGTCGTACCGCATGAGAGCACGAACGAGAGGAACTATTAGAAGGAATCGCTAAAGCTTCTTGGCGGCGGCGTGGCGTCGGAAGGACTCGACGATGTCGATGACGTACTTGCCGTCCTCGAGCTTGTAGACCAGGGGCTGGCGGTCGGTGAAAAGGTTGACCAGGTCGAGCTCGTAGCGGCCGGGTCCGAGGATGTTGATCGACTCGATGTCCAAGACGACGGGCTTGTCCCGGTCGATCTCGTCGCCGATGAGGCTGAGCACGTCGCTCTCTATCTGGTTGCGCTGCTCCTCGGAGAGGGCCGCGCCACGCTTCTTGGCCTCCTCGACCTTGTTCTTCTTGACGTAGAAGAAGAACTTCCCGCCGCATTTGCTGCAGCCGTCGAGGATCTCCTTGCTACCGTCGTCGTAGAAGGTGTTGCACTGCACGCACTGGTGGGGCATGTGCCTAGCAGTCTCAGACGCGCTATATAAAGGATTCGCTTAGCCGAGGAGGTCCAGGGCCGCGACGCAGAGCCGCCTGGTGCTCTCCGGGATATCCATGCTCTCTATCTCCTCGCGGGTGCACCACTTGCAGACCGTGCGCTCGTGATTGTCGGGCTGCACGACACGGTCGCTGTCGGCGCTGGCCGCGAACTCGATGCAGAAGTGGTCGTGGGTCTCGGACACCTTGTGCCGGTCGATCGCGAGGGGCTGCGGGAAGAGCGTGAACTCGTCTCCTGGAGCGTAATCAGGCTCTCCGGGGATGTGCACGTCCAGGCCGACCTCCTCCTTGGCTTCCCGATGGGCAGCCTGGAGCGGATCCTCTCCCGGGTCGACGTGGCCACCGACTCCCAGCCAGAGGTCCCATTTGTCGTGCAGCCGCAGCAGGACCTTCCCGTCGTGCACGATCCAGAGCTGGACCACGAAACAGCAGCTGTCGTCGGTGTGCGGCATATGACAGATGAGCAGACAACTCGCTCAAAAGCTTTCGTGTGCGCGACGTGCGGAAAACAAACTCACTGCGTGAGCAACTGGATCTTGTCTGGGTCCTGCTTGATCTCCTTGACCACAGACGCGGGGCCGATGATGGTCAGGCCGGCGCGGTTGCCTTGGAGCAGGTTCACGAGCCTGCTCTTGAGCTTGCCGAGGAACTCCTGGTTGCCCGCGTCAGGGTACAAGACAGCGAGCTCGATGCCCTTGAACTTCTTGTCGATGGACTCCATCGTCTTCTGGATGAGCGATCCCTCCTCCTCGGGGGTCAGGCGTCCTTCCATGAGCACGATCTTGTTCTGCTTGGCCACAGCCAATAGTTTCTTGATGCGCTCCTTGCTCGACAGGCCGTCGATCTCCTGATAGGGGATGAACTGGAGGGTGAGGCTCATTTCGTCACCTCGAACAACGACTCGTAGAAGTCCTCGATGTGCTTTCCGAACTTCGCGCTGATACCGACGATCTTGTACTGCGGGAACGCCGCCTGGATGCGTTTCAGATCGGATTTCTTGAGGTCCGTCTTGTTCGCGACGAGCAGTACCGGGATGTCCCGTGCCTGCAGGTTGCCCACGATCGTGATGTTGACCTGACTGTAGGGGTCCTTGGTGGAGTCCAGGACGACGATGACCGCGTCCATGTCGTCGAGCCACTTGATGGCGTCGATGACGCCCTTGGTCGCTTCCTTGGCGCGGGACTTGGCGTCCTTCTCCTTCATGCCCGACTTGATGAACTCCTCGTAGTCGATCTTCGTGGCGATACCAGGAGTGTCGACGAGGTTGAAGGTGAGCTCACGGCCGTCCTTGCTCTTGATGGTCACACTCTCCTTGATCTGGACCTCGCGCGTCTCGTGCGCCATGCTCGAGACGGATCCCATCTCCTCGCCGAGCCAGTCCTCGCAGATACGGTTCGCGAGCGTGGTCTTGCCGCCGTTCGGAGGACCGTACAGGCCGAGCTTGACCTGCTTCTTACCGCCGAACAGGTCGCGGAAAAGTGACTTCAGGAAGCTGGTCAGGCTCATGGATAGAGATAAACCCGCTCCGTGCTCATCACGTCAGGCGTGTCGAACTCCGTCGTGGTCGGGGTGCCGATCTTCGGGATGAAGCTGATGCGCACATGCTGTCCTTCGCCGATCTTGTTGGTCACGTTGAAGTACAGCTTAATCACGTCGCCACGGACGAGGACGCCATTCTGGTGCGAGGGCCCCTCCTGCATATATTCCACCGTGAAGTTCCCAGTCTTGCCGGACACCTGTACACAATCCACCGCAGTGGTGTTCGTGCCACAGTATGCAGAGGCGTTAGTGAAGTTCCGGTAGTTGTACGTGATCGAGTCGGTGGATGTCGAGTAGGTCAATGTCACGTCAGCAAGCTTAATGGGGTCGCTGCCCGGAGCCAGCTTCATGACTTCGGAGAAGGCATTGATTCCCGCAGTGTCTGAACCGTTGGTGGCGGAGACCTCAAGCACCAAGGCGTTGGTGCTGATTTGGCTCGTGGCCTGCGTGCCCGTGGAGAGGGCACGTTGCTGCAGGCTTCCCGCGGTCTGTATGAGCACTCCGGCCGCAACAGCCGCGACCAGCAATAGCGATATGAAGATTATCAGCGTCCCTACACCCATCTCTGCTTTTCGGTTCATGATGTCTCTGGGTCTCCACCGTCGCAGTAGTATATAAAGCTTTTCGTGTTTTCGGAAAGAGGAAAAGGAAAAGAGAGTTCAGGGATACAAGTAGACCCGCTCGGTACTGATGACATCCGGCGTGTTGAACTCCACGAGGGTCGGGGTACCGATCTTCGGGATGAAGTTTATCCGGACGGCCTCGTCCTGGGCGATGGAGAACGGCGCGTCGAAGTATACCCGGATGACATCGCCACGCTGGAGGTTCCCATCGAGGTGATTGGTCCCATTGATCAGATAGTCCACCGTGAAGTTGCCAGTGTACGAACCGGAGCCCGCGGAGGCGGTCCCCGCACACTGGCTCGCAGTGAGGTTCGCGGTGGCGTTCGAGCAATAGACCGAAGTATTGGTCGGGGCCCGATAAATCAGTGTCGTGGTCGAGTTCACCGTGTTGAACGTCAAGGTGACCTCGCTGAGCTTGATCGGATCGGAGCCGGGACTCAACTTCATCTGCATCGAGAAGTTCTCCACCGTCTGGTCCGTGCCATCCACTGCCGAGACCTCGATGACCTTCGCGTTGGTGGATATCTCACCCTTCGATTGCTGGCCCGTCGATAGGGCCTTCTGCTGGAGGCTGCCAGTGGTCTGCAGGAGAACACCTGCAGCGACCGCGGCGACCAACAGCATAGCAATAAAGATAATGAGGGTGCCGACACCCATCTCCGCACGTCTACTCATGGATACAGGTAGACCCGCTCCGTGCTGATGACATCCGGCGTGTCGAATATCACCCGCGTGGACGTGCCGATCTTCGGGATGAAGTTCAGACGCACATAGGCCCCTTCACCGATGGAACTCGGCGCGAGGAACTGCATCTCGACCACATCGCCGCGCACCATGACACCGTTCTGGTGGTTCGCGCCCTGCTGCAGGTACGTGACCACGAACGTCCCGTTCTGGTCCGTCGCGTTCACCGAAGGCGTGCTCGACGCATTGTCATAGATGTACGTCGTCGTCGTGTTGACCGTGTTCAGCGTCAGCGTGGAATCGCCCAGCTTGATTGAATCGCTTCCCGGTGCGAGCTTCATGATCATCGAGAAGTTCTCGATGTTCTGGTTCGTCCCGTCGACCGCACTGACCTCAAGCACGACAGCGTTCGTGCTGATCTGGCTCGTGGCCTGAGAACCGGTGGACAACGCTCGTTGCTGGAGGCTCCCAGCAGTCTGTATAAGCACTCCTGCAGCCACCGCGGCGACGAGCAGGAGAGATATGAAGATTATCAGGGTTCCGACGCCCATTTCTCCTTTTCTCATTACTATCACTCCATGCAGGGTCTCTCCCCTGCTCTCTCCACGTCGAACCTGAAAGTGGTCGTATTTAAACTTTCCTACACTCCGAAAAACACAACCAGACCCCGGAAAGCCCTGTTCCCAAACACCACGACAAGCAATAAGAACCGTCGCGCGTTCCACAAAGCGATGCGCAAGCCGACCGACATCCCAAACGCTCCAGGAGTATACCTGTTCTCGGACGCGGACGGCGCGATCCTCTATGTGGGCAAGGCGGCGAGCCTGAAGAAACGACTGGCGAGCTACTTCCGAAAGGACGTGGACGACAAGACGCGACGCATGCTTGAGAAAGCAGCGCAGGTCGACACGATCACCGTGCGCAACGAGGTCGAGGCGCTCCTGCTCGAGAACCGGCTCATCAACCAACACATCCCGCCGTACAACATCATGCTCCGCGAGAGCAGGCGATACGCATGGATACTCGTCACGGACGAGCGGTTCCCAAGGATCCTGACCGCGCGCAACAAGCGACGGCGTGGACACTATTACGGGCCGTACACGGACGGGACGGCGCGACGGGCGATCGTGCTCGGTCTCAACAAGGCCTTCCGATTGCGGACCTGCCGGACACTGCCCAAACGCGTCTGCCTGCAATACCACATCGGCAACTGCACCGGACCGTGCGAGGGACACGACACGAAAGAGGAATACTCGCGAAGGGTGAGGGATGCCGAAGCGGTGCTTCAGGGAAAGACACGTGCGCTCGTCGCGCGCTTGGAGAAAGAGATGCGCGACGCATCGGCGAAGCAACGCTTCGAGCAGGCGAAGACCGTGCGGGACACGATCGCCGCGCTCGAGCGCCTGGAGACGACGCAGGTCGTCGAGCGCGAGGAGACCCACGACCAGGACGTCATCGGGAACGCGTCGAACGAGGAGGAGGTCTTCGTCGTCTTGTCCGTGCGGCGCGGCGTCATCGCTCGAAAGCGCGAGTACCGGCTGCCCCAGGCGCCCGACGCCCAAGAGACGTTCCTCACGGCATTGTACCGCGAGGCGATACCGCCAAAAGAGATCATCGTGGGCGGGCTGAGCGAGGAACGGGCAAGAACGCTCGCAACATACTTCTCGAAGCTCGTGGAGGGCACGGTGAACGTGACCGTACCGCAGCGAGGCGACAAGCGACGATTGCTGGAGCTGGCACAGCAGAACGCGACGCTCGCGCTGACACGGGAGGATCCGGGCCTTGCGAGCCTGCAGAAGCGACTGAACCTCGCCGCGGCGCCGGAGACGATCGACTGTTTCGACATCTCAACGCACCAAGGGGCGGAGACGGTGGCGGCGAGCGTGCGCTACCGCAACGGCAAACCCGACCCGTCGGAGTACAGGCACTTCATCATCCGCGACGCTGTGCACGACGACTTCGCCTCCATGCGCGAAGCGGTGTCCAGAAGGTATGCTAGTTCACCGTTACCGGACCTGATCGTCATCGACGGCGGCAACGGACAGCTGTCGGCGGCGGGAGTGGCATTGGCCTCGCAAGACCATGTGACGGTCATAGCGCTCGCGAAGAAAGAGGAGGAGATCTACGTGCCCGGACTGTCGTTTGCGCTACGCATGGACGACAAGGATCCAGGGCTCTTATTGTTGCGGCGCATCCGGGACGCGACGCACCGCTTCGTCATCGGGCACCACCGCGGGCGGCGGCGAAAAGCCATGAGCGCGAGCATGCTCGACCACGTGTCCGGCATCGGAGCGGCGAGAAAAGACAAGCTCTACAAGCGCTTCGGGACGTTCGAGCATATCGCGGAAGCGAGCAAGAAAGAACTGCAGGATGTATTGGGGGAGAGGACCGGAACCCACTTATACAAGCGATTGCACGACGCAGCGCGATGAGAGACTGCATAGAACGGCTCGTCATAGAAGCCGGCGAAATCGTCATGCCCTACTTCGGGAACACCAGCCACGTCGAGAAGACGTCTCGCGCGGACGTCCTCACGGAGGCCGACCTAGCGAGCGAGCGCCACATCATCGAGAGCATCCGGCACGATTTCCCCGACGACAACATCTTCAGCGAGGAGGCGGGCGGGATCAAGGACTTCTCGGGGCGCACATGGATCGTCGACCCGATCGACGGGACGCACAACTTCTCACGGCATTTGCCTGTCTTCGCCATCATGGTCGCGCTCGTGGAGAACGAAAAAGTGATGCATTCGGCGATCAGGGTCCCAGTCACCAAGGAGACGTTCTCCGCCAGCCGCGGCGAAGGGGCGTACCGCGACGGCGAGCGCATCACGTGCTCGACGCACGCGGCGGTGGACGATAGCGTGGGCCATCTCGACTTCCCATGGGACGATCCGACGTGGGAAGAAGCGATGATCGCCGTCCATGACAGGATCCTCCGGGAGAACGGCTCGCTCAAGGACTTGTTCTCCATCGGCGTCTCTGGAGCGCAGATAGCGTGCGGAAGGTCCGACCATTTCTTCGGCGCTGGAGCACGCATCTGGGATTACGCCCCGATCTCGCTCATCCTCGAGGAGGCAGGGTGCATCGTGACAGGGCTCGATGGCAAGCCATGGACCATCACCGAGCCGAGCCTGCTCGCCGCGAACCCCATGCTGCATGCGCAGCTCCTCCGACATTTCACGGACGCGAAGGAGCGATAGCCGCACGACCTTTCTGACGCAGAATCAGTGCACGGCAGGACGATGCACGTCGTAGGAGCTGTCGTGGAACACGTAGATCGTCGGACCACTGCCTCGAGGATAATAGACCTGCAACGACAGTGGGCGCCCCGGCAGCAAGGACGGCTCGAGTCGTTTCCACGTCGGGTCAGCGACAAAGACACCGAGCGCCGCTGTTTTCTCATCGATCGTCGGCAACGCAGCGATGCGATTCATCTCGCCTCGAACGGTCCTTCCGATCACGCGAGGGCCATCGCGGCTTCCCAGAGCGCCAGGCATCGGCCCGGGCATCAATCGTCCTCCCATACGCAGCGGAATCGCATCTTGTTCAAAAAGGTTCTGCGCGATGCGTGGGGCGGACTACGACGAGGAAAAATCCTCCGCAGTCCAACGCGCGTAGAACGCGTCCACGGCCCGTTCCATATAGCGCAGTCTCGCCGGACTGCCGCGTTCCGGACTCATGAAACGTTGCAGGGAGTCTTTCGGAACAGCATATATCTCCGGGCGTGAGGATCCCACCACCTTCACGCCGACCTCTCTCAAGTACTCCAGCACGTGATGCGTATTCCGACGGACGCCCTCGAATCCATGCATGTCCTTGCTCGTGAACAGCATGAACGGTTTTCCGGAGATACTGTTGAACAGGCTTCCACGGATCTCCTCACGCATCCGCCCGTATATCGATGATTCATTGTCTAGCGCGAGCGGCAGCTCTTCCTCTGTCAGGTACAGCACGCCTTGCGGTAGAGCACCCCCAGTAACGAACCCTCCGCGCAAGCGACCTTCTCGTATTCTTGTCTCAAGCGTCGGTTTGCGGAGGGCTCCCGGAAGGGACCCGAAGTGCTTCGTGGTGACAAGAAGGACTCCTGGCGAGTACCAGCCCGGCAGGCCGTCGAGCGTTGACAGGCCTCCTTCGTACGCTCCCACAGAAGTCTCTACAGGATGGAGCTTGGGCTGGTGGCCGTTCATGGAGATGTCATCGACATCGATATGCCCTTCCCATCGGTTCACTATGCTGCGCATCACGACGGCGTGGAGCTCCCGCACGTTGCCCGGCCACGCCTCATTTTTGAGTCGCTCCACCGCCGCTTCGGTGAAGCCGAGGGTCTTCGCCTCGAAATGGCTGCGCGTGCGTGCATGGAGATATGCCACGATCTCCGGAATATCATCCGGTCGCTCGCGCAATGGCGGGACGATGATCTCGTACTGCGCGATGCGATGGAAGAGGTCCCGACGGAATCCGTCCTCGAACGCGTCGCGCAGCGATGCGTTGGTCGCGGAGAGCACGCGGGTGACGACCTTCTGCGGCAAGGTATCTCCGACCGGAATGATAAGGTCCTCCTCAAGGAAGCGCAGGAGCTTTGGTTGGAGCTGGGGCGGCATGTCGCCTATCTCATCGAGGAACAACGTCCCTCCTTCAGCTGCCTTCACGAAGCCCTTGCTGTCCGAGCTCGCCCCGGTGAACGCGCCCTTGCGGTGCCCGAACAGCGTCGACTCCGCAAGATCCAGAGGGAGGGCCGAGCAATTCACGGCGACGTACGGATTCATGGCGTTGGGACCGAGATGATGGAGGGCACGGGCGACGAGCTCCTTGCCGACGCCAGTCTCTCCCTGGATGAGCACACGGATGTCGAGCTGTGCCAGGCGGCGTATCTGTTCATAGAGCGTCTGCATCGGTGCGGAAGAGCCGATAATCCGAAAATCGGTTCCGGGAATCTGCAAGGACCGCATGATTCCACGAGTCAATAGTGACGTATTCAAAAAGCTTTTCTTCGAAAAAGCAATGGCGTCCGGCAGCGAAGACGCATAACGCCGGCTTCTCGCAGTGTCCTATCCTTCACGGACGACGCTCTGGCACCAACCATGCTTGCGGAAGAAATCGTAGTGGGTGATCTGCGAATAACCGTTGAAACGGTCCCTGACCGCCGTTACTCGCACGACACAGCTTGACGAAGCGTATCCTTCCCGCAGGTCGGGGCGCAGGAACACGGAGAGCAAGACATTCCTCCCGAACGGATCGTGCATGATGTAATCGCGGAGGATGTCGAAGACCTGCCGGTCCGAGGCGTCCGACGGCAACGAATCCACGAGGGACTCGAGATGTTTCGAGAGGCTTCCCCCGCCCAGGCAGAAGCGGAAGTCGAGCGACGGTGTCGCGGGTTCCATGGCCACGTCCAGGCGAGCGGATACTTAAACGTTGGGCGGACCGGAACACGACAGGCTGCTCGCACAAACATCTTAAGCACGGGGTCGCTCCCAGCCTCATGCCCAGAAACACGGTCTTCTCGCTCAAAGCGCCACAAGCCGGCGGGCGGGCAGCCCGAAGCCATCAAGGAGCTGCTGGACGGCTACAAGAAGCAGCAGAAGCAGACCCTGCTCGGCGTGACCGGATCAGGCAAGACATTCTTCTTGACGAAGTCAAGACTATCTGTCCGAAGGACGCGGGCACTTCCGTTTTTATGCTAAAATAGCTCGGATTCCAAAATTGAACTAACAGACGGGTTGAGCGCGTTGTGAAACAATACGTGCTAGTCATTTGTTAATGGCTTGTAAGTGATTTTTAGTGCAAGATACTCAATGAAAGCGCAAGAATTATATAATAGAAAAGGATACATTTCTGTATCAATAGGTGATGTAAATGTCTGCTATTCTAGATGCGGATCCGAAGCACTGGCCCACGCTAAACACAGTGATCATGGTAGAGCAAACAATAAACAAGCTCGACGATAGTATCGTCACTGTTCCTCAAATCAAACGCGCGTTGCCACGAAAAGTCAACCATAATACCCTCAAACTCATCCTCAAGTACTTAGAGGAAAGTAACAAGATCGCCGTAAGCATAGATGGAATTACCTGGATCCACAATCAGAATCAAAAGCTACAACGAGCGATTCAATCAGGTTTAGAGCTGTGAAACGAGCACGCATTATTTTATCTCCAGAAGCAGAAGAGGTCTACAACTATCTGAACAAAGAGGCAAGCAAGTCAAAAACAGAGCGCGCAATACTGAATGCCTTCAACAAGAAAAAAGATCTGATCAAGAACAACATCCACTATGGTGAACCGATCGCAAAAAGCAAAATTCCTGAGGCGTACAAGAAATCGTATGGAGTGACGAATTTATTCTGGGTAGACTTGCCGGATGCGTGGAGGATGCTGTATACGCTGACAAACGATGAATCTCAGATTGAGATTATCGCATTTGTGCTGGATATCTTCGATCACAAAGCATACGAGAAAAAAATGGGATACAAGAAGAGCTAATCATTGCCAACCTTGCAACTTCTGAAAATCACGTATTGCCACTAACATACGGGTTGAGCGCGTCCTGATAGGATGCGTGCTAGTCGTTGTTATGGGTTGCTGCCGATATGCCAGGCGCAGTCTTTGAATTTCGCGAATTGATACTATTATAAAGGAGGAACATACTGTGTTAACATGGATTTTGCGTACGAAGGAGATTACACCTACGGTCACACTCGGGGCACCACGAAAGGTTATGTTCGGCTCGGAGAAGCGGGAAAGCTTGTTGGCATTGTACGAGATGACGGAGGGCAACGAAAGTTCCTCGTCGGCCATCACACAGACAACAGAGTAGAATTCTTCAAAATTCCCGAACTGCCACTCAGCGTTCGCTCTTTAGGATACAGCGCAAAAGGAACTCCAGACTCCAGCTACGATGCGCAGTGGGGAGTCATCCCCGTATTTTCAGACGTAGCAGTTTCATGGAGCAATGTACTCTTTGATCTTCGAGATGTGGAATCAGACCGAGACCTTGATTTCTTGGATGCAGTGGACTTGGATGACATTGTTCGCGCGTCCGAACAAATAGCTGAAGTCAATCCATCCACAGATACTGCATCTTTCCGACTTAATCCACTATAAACCCCATTTTCAATCGTGTTCGTCATGGAGTCAAATGAAGTGCCTGAACTCCTGAAAGCATATCTGCATTTTCCCATAACATACGGGTTGAGCGAGTCGCTTGCGATGCGTGCTAGTCATTGTTAATGGCTGTCGTATTGAACGTGCGCGGAGGTGCGGAGAGGCCCAAGAACACAATGTTCCCATTAAATAGTAGTTAGTTACCGGTATGTTTATAAGTACTGTTTTCTTTCCTCCTGTATGTCGCTATTAGAGGAGTTAGTAGCTGAATACGCCCTTGATATCGATGGTGTTATTCTAGAGGATGTGGTACAGAAGCGATACTCCACACTCATCCAGAACGGATCGATAGACGCCATGACCTCGCTACGCGAAGCAACAGGAATCAACCCTGCAGAGGAGGTGGTACAGAACGGATACTCCACACTCATCCAGAACGGATGGATAGACGACATGACCTCGCTACGCGAAGCAACAGGAATCAACCCTGCAGAGGAGGTGGTACAGAACAGATACTCCACACTCATCCAGAACGGATGGATAGACGACATGACCTCGCTACGCGAAGCAACAGGAATCAACCCCAAGGTCCCAGAGGATGTGATACAGAACAGATACTCCACACTCATCCAGAACGGATGGATAGACGACATGACCTCGCTACGCGAAGCAACAGGAATCATGCCGAATGAAGAGAATGCAAGAGCGTACGTCGCGCATCTCATGGAATAACTGTTACCCGCAAAAACGCACGAACACACGTATTGCCACTAACATACGGGTTGAGCGCGTCCTGATAGGATGCGTGCTAGTCGTTGTTAGTTGGTGTTGCTCTCGATAATTCTTCAATTTTTTCGTGTGAATCAATTTGATTTATATACTGTCTTTGCGTTGAGCCACTATGATTATCCGTACTGCCACAATTGATGATTGTGTTGCTTGCGAATCCCTTAGTAAGATTCCTGAATTGTTAACTCCAGAAGGTCAGCACGTTGTCAAGGAGTACTTCGAAGTGCTAGTGGATGATGATGAATTGTTTATTGTAGCGGAAGAGCAACAGCAGATTGTCGGATATGTTGTTGGCGAGCCCATGAAAGCTAATCAAGCATTCATCAGTCTGTTGGTAGTTGATCCACACTTTCGGCGAAGAGGTATTGCGAAACAACTACTTGATGAATTTAGAACCCGCTGCGATACTAAAGGACTGAGATACATTTCATTATTCGCTCCTTCGTTCAATGAAGCAACGCTTGAATTCTACACAAAAGCAGGTTTCACTCGCGGAGAATCCTACATCTTGTTCAGCGAAAGCAGAATGCCCGATACCGAACAAAGGTGAAGGTCTTTGAGAGGTTTTCTGAAAGCACAATGACAACTAACATACGTTATGGCGGACGCTTTGCGCCCGCGAACCATGGATGTTAGGCCTAACCGGAGACATTCCGGTTTTATCCACAATGAACTATTGAAGTTTGTTTCGAGCGGTGGAGCATGGTTACAGAGGACGTCGAGCGCCGTCTGCTTAAGCAACTGGAGGATATCTGCGCTCTCAAGGGCCTAAGCGGCCAGACTGTCCGTGCGTACTCCTCAGTCCTGGCTCAGTATTTTGCGTATCTTCGACACAAGGAGACAAAACTCGGCCATGAAAGTGTGAAAGACTACTTGCTAACGCGTAAGGTCAACCCGAATTCGTTGCGCCTGCACCGCGCGGCGCTGCAGTTCCTCTTCACCCACATCCTGGACAGCCCGTTCTCCTTCAATCAGATACCGATCAAGAAAAGGCCAAAACAGCTCCCCAAGGCGCTCAGCAGGCAAGCGGTCAAGACGATGATCGACTCGACAGAGAACCCCAAGCACAAGCTCATCGTGCAACTGCTCTATTCCTGCGGCCTCCGACTGTCGGAACTGGTCAATCTCCGACGGGACGACATCGATTTCGACCGCGGACTGGTCCATGTCAGGAAGGGCAAAGGCAGCAAGGATCGCTACACCACGATCTCGCAGTCCCTGCAGTCAGCTCTCCTCCGATACTACGCCACGAACACCTTCGCCACCCCCTATATCCTCGAAGGAAGGAATGGCAAGTACTCGAAGAAATCGGTGCAGAAGGTCGTCGAGCAGGCAGGCAAGCGCGCGGCCGTTAAAGCCACGCCCCACACGCTGCGCCACTCGTTCGCCACACACCTCTTGGAGGCGGGCGTCTCTTTACGCCATATCCAGCAGCTCCTCGGCCACGCGAGCCTTGACACGACCCAGGTCTACACCCACATCGCGAACAGCGACATCGCCGCGATCCCAAATCCATTGGACCGTCTCGAACGCAACGCCTAAAACCCGCGCCCCATTCTCACCCACATGCCATTCTCGCTCAAAGCGCCGTACAAACCGGCGGGCGGACAGCCCGAAGCCATCAAGGAGCTGCTGGAGGGCTACAAGAAGCAGGAGAAGCAGACCCTGCTCGGGGTGACCGGCAGCGGCAAGACCTTCCTGATGGCGAACGTCATCCAGGCGCTGGGCAAGAAGACATTGGTGCTCGCGCACAACAAGACGCTCGCCGCGCAACTGTGGAGCGAACTGCGCGAACTGTTCCCCGAAAACGCCGTGGAGTACTTCGTGAGCTACTACGACTATTACCAGCCGGAATCCTACCTGCCGCAGACGGACACCTATATCGAGAAGGACAGCAGCAAGAACGACGTGATCGACGCGTTGCGCTTGCGCGCGACGGCCAACCTCTTGTCGCGCGACGACGTCATCGTCGTGGCGTCCGTGTCGTGCATCTACGGCTTGGGGGACCCGGAGGACTGGGAGGAACTGAGCCTGCATATCGAGAGAGGAGAGAGCATGAATAGGCAAGGGCTCATCAAGGGCCTTGTGGACATGCAGTACGAGCGAAACGACACGCAGCCCCAGCGCGGACAGTTCCGCGTGACAGGCGACACGGTCGAGGTCGTGCCGGGATACCAGGACGAGCACGTGCGCATCGAATTGTTCGGCGACGAGGTCGAACGCATCAGCATCAGGCACCACGTCACGGGAGAGGAGATCGAGCGCGCCGAGCGCATCGTCTTGTTCCCGGCAAAGCATTTCGTGACGACAGAGGAGAAGCAAGAGCGCGCCATCGCGGGCATCAAGGAGGAGCTGGAGGGGTACTTGCCCACGCTCGGACCGCTCGAGCACGAGCGCCTGGAGCGGCGCACGAGGTTCGACCTGGAGATGATCGAGGAACTGGGGTACTGCAACGGCATCGAGAACTACAGCAGGCACTTCTCCGGGCGCAAGGAAGGGCAGCCGCCGCACACCCTCTTGGACTTCTTCGGGAAGGACTGGCTGCTCATCGTGGACGAGAGCCACCAGACATTGCCGCAGGTGCACGCCATGGCGCACGGCGACCGCAGCCGCAAGGAGCCGCTCGTGGAGTACGGCTTCCGGCTGCCCAGCGCTTTCGACAACCGGCCGTTGACCTTCGAGGAGTTCGAGGGCCGCATGCCGACAACAATGTTCGTCTCCGCGACGCCGGGCGAGTACGAGACCAAGACGAGCGGCAACCTCGTGGAATGCGTCATCCGGCCGACAGGGCTCTTGGACCCCCACATCACCGTCAAGCCCACGAAAGGGCAGATAGACGACCTCATCAGCGAGGTGCACAAGACCGTCGAGGACGGGAACAAGGTCTTGGTGACCACGCTCACCAAGAAGATGTCGGAGGATCTGACGAACTACCTCGCGCGGCGCGACATCCGGGTGCGCTACCTGCACAGCGAGATCGAGACGCTCGAACGCACGGAGCTCATCCGGCAATTGCGGGCGGACGAGATCGACTGCATCGTCGGCATCAACCTGTTACGGGAAGGGCTCGACATCCCCGAAGTGTCGTTGGTGGCAATCCTGGATGCGGACAAGGAAGGCTTCCTGCGCAACGAACGGTCTCTCTTGCAGACCATCGGCCGGGCCTCGCGCAACAAGGACGGGCGCGTCATCATGTACGCGGACAAGACGACGGACTCGATGCGGCGCGCCATCACCATAACGCACGAGCGCCGTGCATTGCAGGAGAAGTACAACACAGAGCACGGCATCACGCCCAAGACCATCGTCAAGGCGGTGCCCGAGCAGCGCGTGGCCATGAAGGACACCAAGCACATCCCAGACGCTGATGTGGAGAAGACGATCGAATCCTTGCGCGAGGAGATGGCCGCGGCGGCCGAGCAGTTGAACTTCGAGCTCGCCATCGAGATACGCGACCGCATCAAGGAACTGGAGAAACGGCTGGAGAAGCGATAGCACACGACACTCCTGCACAAGCTTCAAAAACGGCCCCGCATTCGCGCTCTGGTGGAGAAGGACATCGTCATACGGGGGGCTAGAGAGCATAATCTCAAGGATATCGACGTCGTGCTGCCGCGGGACCGGCTGATTGTCATCACGGGCCTGTCGGGCAGCGGGAAGTCGTCCTTGGCGTTCGACACGCTCTACGCCGAGGGCCAGCGGCGCTACGTCGAGTCCTTGTCGGCGTACGCGAGGCAGTTCCTCGGCCTCATGAGCAAGCCCGACCTCGACAGCATCGAGGGGCTCTCGCCGGCTATCAGCATCGAGCAGAAAAGCACGCACCGGAACCCGCGCAGCACGGTCGGGACCGTCACGGAGATCTACGACTACCTGCGATTGCTGTTCGCGCGCATCGGCATGCCGCACTGCCCGAACTGCGGCAAGCCCGTGGAGGAGCAGAGCCCCGAGCAGATCACCGAGCAATTGGTGGCGGACCACAAGAAAGAGCAGGTCACCATCCTCGCGCCCATCGTGCGGCAGAAGAAGGGCACGTACGAGAAGCTCGTGGCCGATCTGGGAAAAGAGGGATACACGCGCGTGCGCATCGACGGGAGGATCCAGCGCACGGATGAGAAGGTCGCGCTCGAGCGCTACGTCAAGCACGATATCGACGCGGTCCAGGACCGCCTCACGGTCGAAGCGAAGGAACGTTCGCGCCTCGCGGAAGCCGTGGAGAAAGCGGTCGTGCGCAGCGGCGGCTTCGTGCGAGTGCTCGGCAAAGATGAGCACCTGTACAGCACGGCGCACGCGTGTCCGGACTGCGGGGTCACGCTCGAGGAGCTCCAGCCGCGCATGTTCAGCTTCAACAATCCTTTCGGGGCGTGCGAGACCTGCCACGGCCTGGGCGTGCTGCGCCAGTTCGACGAGGAGCTGGTCGTGCCGGACCCGTCGTTGGCCATCGCCGACGGCGCTATCGACGCGTGGAGCCGGCGCATGGACGGCTGGCGCATCAGCCAGCTCAAGCGCGCGAACAGGAGCATCGACGTGTTCAAGCCCTTCAACAAGCTCCCGAAGAGGCAGCGCGATTACGTCCTGAACGGCGGCGACGATTGGGAGGGAGTATTGCCCATGCTCGAACGGTTGTACATGCAGACGGAGAGCGAGCGCTTCCGCGCGCACCTCGAGGACTACATGGTCGAGCATCCCTGCCCGGCGTGCCACGGCAAGCGGCTCAAGGACGTGGTGCTCGGCGTGACGGTGGCGGGAAAGCACATCATCGACGTCACGGACCTTCCCGTGAACGAATCGCTCGACTATTTCAAGGGATTGACATTGAGCAAGCGGCAGGCCTTCATCGCCAAGCAGGTGCTCAAGGAGATCATCAACCGATTGACCTTCCTGCGCAACGTGGGGCTCGACTACCTCACATTGTCTCGCAGCGCAGGGACGTTGTCGGGCGGCGAGGCGCAGCGCATCCGGCTCGCGACGCAGGTGGGAAGCCATCTCATGGGGGTCATGTACATCCTCGACGAGCCGAGCATCGGATTGCACCAGCGCGACAACCAGAAGCTCATCGACACGCTCAAGGGACTGCGCGATTTGGGCAACACCGTCATCGTCGTCGAGCACGACGAGGAGACGATGCGCCAGGCGGACCACATCGTGGACCTCGGACCGGGAGCGGGGAGGCACGGCGGCAAGATCGTCGCGCAGGGCACGCCCAAGCAGGTCGAGCGGAGCGGCTCGCTCACCGGGCAGTACCTCTCGGGCAAGCGCAGCATCCCCGTACCGAAGGAAAGACGGAGGCCGACGGGCTGGATCACGGTCAAGAGAGCGAGCGAGCACAACCTCAAGGGCGTCGATGCGCGCTTCCCCACGCGCGTATTGACCTGCGTGACCGGAGTGTCGGGAAGCGGCAAGAGCACGCTCGTCAACGAGACATTCCAGAAGGCGTTGCGAAAGGAGGTGATGGGCGCGAAGATCGTGCCCGGAGCGAACGCGGGCCTCGCCATCGATGACGACGTCTCGAAGGTGATCGTCATCGACCAGAGCCCTATCGGGCGCACACCGCGCAGCAATCCAGCGACCTACACCAAGGTCTTCGACGACATCCGGAAGCTCTTCGCGCAGACCAAGGAGGCGCGCATGCGCGGCTACAGCCCCGGACGTTTCTCATTCAATGTCGCGGGCGGGCGCTGCGAGACCTGCAAGGGCGACGGCCTTCTCAAGATCGAGATGAACTTCCTGCCCGATATCTACGTGCCGTGCGAGGCATGCGAGGGAAAGCGCTACAACCAAGAGACACTGGAGGTCACGTATAAGGAACGCACCATATCCGATGTGCTCGAGATGACCGTGGAGGAAGCGCGGGAGTTCTTCGACAACATCCCGAGCCTGCGTCGGAAACTGCGCACCCTAGACGACGTGGGCCTGGGCTACGTGCATCTCGGACAGCCCTCGACGACATTGTCAGGCGGGGAGGCGCAGCGCATCAAGCTCACGCGAGAGCTCGCCAAGCGCGGCAAGGACCACACGGTCTACGTGCTCGACGAGCCGACGACAGGCCTGCACTTCGAGGACGTGAGAAAGCTCTTGCAGGTATTGCAGCGATTGGTTGACAAGGAGAACACCGTCGTGGTCATCGAGCACAATCTCGACGTGATCAAGAACGCTGACTGGATCATCGACCTCGGACCGGAGGGCGGCGCGGGCGGCGGCACGGTCGTCGCCGAAGGCACTCCGGAACGCGTGGCGGAGACGAAAGGCTCGTACACAGGGAAGTTCCTGGCATCGATGCTCAAGAAGTAGTCACGCCGCACGATCAAGGACCTGAGAAATAAGCATTCTATACGCCTCTTGTGATTGCGGGCCATCGAGATGAGGGAAAATAGGCTCACCTGAAATGGTTTGATACGCGATCACGGACGGAATCTGATAGATGTGGGAGCGCATTTTCACCAGCTGCATCACCCTTGGATCATCCATACCTTCACTGTCGAGATCTACCGCGTATGCACCCAATGGTCCATGCTCCGAAGCGAGAGCATCAGTCAACCTCTCTATCGCAGCCTGACTCTGGCTCGCCCACGAGGCGTAATACAAGACGACCGCAGCATTGAGCTTGGTGTTCGTGATCGCCTTTTCAAGCTCAGAAGGACTCTTAAGCTCCTTGAGCTCAATACCTGCAGAAGATTCCTCTTCCCCCATGCGGACGCCGACACGTACTAGTATATAGGTGTTCGGAAAGAATACGTAGGAGAGAGCTTTAAATGAAGAGACCCTCGTGGCGTGGTGTGACAATCCGCCATCTCGTCTTCGACCTGTTCGGCACGCTGGCCGACAGCGATCCACGGCTGCTCTGCACGCCGCGCGGGCGGTTATTGGCGTGGGGAACCACGCGCTGGATGGGAAAGGACATCCCCGAGGAGCATTTCTTCGAGCAGTACTGCGAGGCGGTCGGCGGCATCAGCGAGGAAGAGCTCGAGGAATCCTTCCACGCGATGGAACAGACATTGCATTTCTTCGACGGGGTCAAAGGACTCCTGGAAGGGTGCAAGCGGCGCGGATTGTCGCTGCATCTGCTCTCGAACACCGGAAAATCCGTCGAACGATTCATCCAGCGCGAGAAAGACACGTTCTCGTTGTTTGACACGCTCGCGCTCTCGTATCTCACCGGACGCATCAAACCCGATCCCGACGCCTTCACCGGCCTGCTCAAGAGCATCGGCGCACGGCCGGAAGAATGCGTGATGGTCGGCAATTCAGAGACAGAGGACATCGCGCCCGCACGGGAACTGGGCATGCGGACAATCCACTTCCAGGGACGCACACAAGGCATCACCGAGCTGAAAAACGCCCTCGACGATATCCTGTCTATACATAATCCTTAAATATCTCGAAACCGTTATATCCGTTCCGATATATGAAACATCTCAAGACCCTCATCTACCACCTGCTCCTCGAAGGACCGCACACCGGCTACGCCATGGCCAAGGAAGTGGAGCAGCGCACAGGCTGGAAACCGAGCTGGGGCAGCATCTACCCGTTGCTGGAGAGCATGGAAGCGGAGGGAAGCATCAGCGCGACGCAGGAAGGAAGAAGCAAAGTCTACACGCTCACGAAGACCGGAGAGAAAGAGGCGCACGACGCGGTCAGCCACAGCAAGGAGCTCATCGGCGCGGTCATCGAACGCATGAAGGTATTCCAGGAATTCAGCAACGAGGACCTGTCGATGCCCATCGCATTGCTGACAGAGATCCAGCGCACGGGGCGCAACCCGCTGCGGCCCATCAGCAAGAACTTCACGCCATTGCGCAACGAACTGCTACGATTGTGGCAAGCGGACCTCCTGCAGCCCAACGCCGAACGCATCAACAAGGAACTGTCGGGGCTCACCGAACGGTTGAGGAGGATACGATGACCGCACGAAAGAAGCCGATCATCACGCTCAAAGGAGTGTGGAAGACCTACACCATGGGGGACAAGCCCGTGCATGCGCTGCGCGGAATCGACCTCGAGGTGGAGCGCGGAGAGTTCCTCGCCATCATGGGACCGAGCGGCTCCGGGAAGAGCACCGCCATGAACATGATCGGCGCGCTCGACGTACCCAGCAAAGGAAAAGTGGTATTGGACGGCCACGATATCGCCACACTCACCGAGAGCCAATTAGCCCTGGTGCGCGGACGCAAGATCGGCTTCATCTTCCAGCAGTTCAACCTGCTCGGCACGCTCACCGCCAAAGAGAACGTGACCCTACCGCTCGTCTTCCAGAACATCCCCGCGCCCGAACGAGAGAAACGCGCGAAAGAACTACTCACGCTCGTCGGGCTCGGAGACCGCATGGACCACCGCCCGACAGAGCTCTCGGGCGGACAGCAACAGCGCGTGGCCATCGCCCGCGCACTAGCGACGGAACCGGAAGTCATCCTCGCCGACGAACCGACAGGCAACCTCGACAGCACCACAGGAGACACGGTGATGGACTTCCTGAAGGACCTGCACAAGAAACAACACACAACAATCGTTATGGTCACCCACGACGAGGACGTCGCGCACAACGCAGAGCGCGTGCTCGTCCTGCGGGATGGCCAGATACAAGGAGGAAAGAAATGAACAAGACTGCACTGCTGCTCGTGCTGCTGGCGCTCGCAACGCCGCTGGTGGCCGCGCAGCTCCAGACCAGCACGCCGGTCGACGTCAGCCTGCTGCGCTACCAACCGGTGCCCGCGCAGGCCGGCGACGTGCTCGACGTGTACATCCAGATCGCGAACAACGGGACCTCGCAGGCAGGCGACGTCCAGCTCCAGATACTGTCGAGCGACAACCTGCAGCCCGAAGGGCAGAGCACGGTGGACGTCGGGACGCTCGCCGCGCAGAGCACGTACGTCGCGCACGTGAAAGTGCGCGTGGACGCTGCCGCGCCGGCAGGACCGCACATCCTTCTCGTGCAGACCAAGCAGGGCACGCAGAGCTGGCAGGACCACCAGCTCACCATACAGGTGCAGCCGACGCAGGCCAGCGTCTTCGTGGGCGCGGTGACGAGCACGCCAGCAGTGGTCGCTCCGGGACAGGACGCGACGGTCTCTCTCACCATACAGAACCAGGCGGACCAGCGATTGCGCGACCTGAGCGTCTCGCTCGACCTGAGCAACAGTCCGTTCATCCCCATGGACGGGACCGCGAGACAGACCGTGCAACTGGTGATGCCGAAGACGTCCGCCGACGTGAGCTTCCACCTCAGCGCGAAGCCTGGCGCGACGGCCGACAGCTACCGGATCCCCGTGACCATCACGT
Source organism: Candidatus Woesearchaeota archaeon (assembly GCA_046704725.1). Classification (GTDB taxonomy): domain Archaea; phylum Nanobdellota; class Nanobdellia; order Woesearchaeales; family SKIA01; genus SKIA01. The sequence goes on from JBJKRI010000006.1 coordinate 188,927, forward strand.
ACCTCGACGAGCTCGGCGAGACCAAGACGCAGACCGACACCATCGGTATGCGCGTGGATGCGACGCCAGACGTGAAGGCCTATATCGACTCGGTCACCTCGCAGCAGGGCGGCGCACAAGTGTCCGTGCGCATCGTCAACCAGGGACTCTCGCAGATCAAGTTCGCCGAAGCGCACATCGCGAGCGGCACGGACTACACGGTGCCGGACCAGGAACGCGACCAGTACGTCGGCAACATCGACAGCGACGACTGGGACACGATCCGATTCTCGGTGAAGACCACGCAGCAGCAGGTGACGATACCCATCACCTACAGCTACAAGGACAGCTTCAACCAGGAGCACAACGCGACCCAGAGCTTCGTCGTCGACATCCCCGCGCAGCAGGGCGGCAGCGGCGCGACGCTCTGGATTATCCTGATCGTGATCGTAGTCGGGGGCGGCGGCATCTGGTGGTACCGGAGGCGGCGCAAGAAGTAGGTGAAGCGTGCTTCGCGACAGCTTCACCTATGCGGCTCGCTCCCTCATACACCGCAGGCTGCGCTCCTGGCTGACCGTCATCGGCATCTTCATCGGGATCGCCGCGGTCGTCGGGCTCATCAGCCTCGGGCAGGGATTGCGCGGCGCGGTGGCGGAACAGTTCTCCGCATTGGGCGCGCAGACGCTCGTCATCCAGCCACAGAGCGGCGGCTTCGGACCTCCGGGAGTCGGCTCCGCGGTGAAGCTGGACAAGAGCGATCTGAAAGTCGTGCAGCAGGCGCAGTACGTGCAATTAGCCACGGGGCGATTGCTCAAACCGGTCACGGTGCAGTTCAACCGGAAAGCGGTCACGGCCTTCCTAGCGAGCCTGCCCGACGACCGCGCGCAACGCGACATGGTCTTGTCGTCTGCGAACGAGCATATCGAGAGCGGACGCCAACTGCTCGCGACGGACCGCGGACGCGTCGTGCTCGGTGCGGGCTTCGCCGCCGGAGGGCAGTACGCCAAGACGTTCGGCACGCCCGTGCAGGTCGGCGACAAGATCGATATCGCCGGAACGAAGTTCGAGGTCACCGGCATCCTCGGCAAGAAAGGCAACCCGCAGAGCGACCAGGCCATCCTCATGAACGAGCCGGACATGCGAGCGCTCCTGAACCTCTCGGACGAATACTCGTTCATCGTCGCGGAAGCCGACAGCATCCAGGACGTGAACGCCGCGCGCGACGCGATAGAGAAAGACCTCCGGAAGCACCGCAACGTGAAGCCACGGCAAGAGGACTTCACCGTGCAGACCTCGCAGGACATCCTCAACACCGTGGATAGCGTGCTCGGAATCGTGACGGGAGTGCTCGTGGGCATCGCGGCCATCAGCCTGCTCGTCGGGGGAATCGGCATCATGAACACGATGTACACCGCAGTGTTGGAACGGCGAAAAGAGATCGGCATCATGAAGGCCGTGGGCGCGACGAACGCACAGGTACTGCAGCGCTTCCTCATCGAGAGCGGGATGCTGGGCATGGTGGGCGGAGGCATCGGGGTGCTCATCGGCGTCGGCATGTCCAAGCTCGTCGAGCTCGGCGCATCGCAGGCGCTCGGCCCCAGCGTGCTCAAGGCGACCAGCCCCTGGTGGCTCATCGTGGGGGCGCTCGCCTTCAGTTTCGTCGTCGGCACATTGTCGGGCATCCTGCCGGCGCGTCAGGCGGCACGATTGCCACCCGTGGAGGCGTTGCGGTGAAGCCCGTCTTCATGCTCGCGGTCAACAACCTTCTTCACCGGAAGAAACGGGCGTGGCTGACCATGATCGGCATCTTCATCGGCATCGCCGCGGTGGTGAGCCTCATCAGTCTCGGGCAAGGGCTCGAGGGAGCGATCAACCTCCAGTTCCAGCGCATCGGCTCGGACAAGCTCTTCATACAGAGCGACGCGAACCTGTTCGGCGCCTCGGGCGGGGACATCAGCAACCCCCTCACCACCAAGGACATGAACACCGTAGCGGGCGTGCAGGGGGTGGCGGAGGTATCGAGCTACGTGCTGCGCGTGGTGCGGGTGCAGGTCGGACAGGACGTCGGTTACTATTACGCGGCGGGCTTTCCCACATCGCAAGGATACCAGTTAGCGCGGGACAGCATACCCGTCGACCTGTACGACGGCCGCGAGCTGCGGCCGGGGGATACGAACAAGGTGCTCGTGGGATACGACTACACGCGCACATCGAGCTTCCAGAATCCTGTGGGCGTGGGCGACCGTATCACCGTGAACGGCCAGAAGTTCACGGTCGTGGGCGTCATGGAGCCCGTCGGGGACGCGCCCGACGACCACGCGGTCTACATGCCGATCGACACGCTCAAACAGCTCACGAACGTGACCGACCAGCGCGACGCGATCATCGCGCGCGTCGCACCGGGAGAGGATCCGAACCAGGTGGCGGCCGACATCACGCGCGAGCTCGATAGGGAACGACACCTGCGCGCCGGCGAGGAGGACTTCAACGTGCAGACGCCTGAGGACCTCCTCGCGAGCTTCGGCACCATCATCACGCTCGTGCAGGTCGTGCTCGTGGGCATCGCCGGGATCAGCCTGCTCGTCGGCGGCATCGGCATCATGAACACGATGTACACCGCCGTCTTGGAGCGAACGCGCGACATCGGCATCATGAAGGCCATCGGCGCGTCGCCCGGAGACATCCGGAGCATCTTCTTGCTCGAGAGCGGACTGCTCGGGTTGGTCGGCGGGATGATCGGCGTGGCCATCGGCGTGGCCATCGCCAAAGCCGTGCAGTACATCGGAACCGCCGTGCTGCACTCCGCGTTCCTCACCGCGGAGCTGCCGTGGTGGCTGATCGTCGGCGCGCTCGTGTTCAGCACGGTCATCGGCATGGTCTCCGGCTACCTGCCCGCGCGCAGCGCGTCGCGGCAGAATCCCGTGGAGAGCCTGCGCTACGAGTGAAGTATCAGTGAACCACACATACGTTTATAAAGAAACTTCGTGTCGGTACGCATTCCGATGCAGCAGAAACTGGTGAGTGCGTGCCCGCAGTGCGGTTCGACGGAGGTGAGGCAGGACACGAGCGACCCCCTCCAAGGACCGTTCGGCCTTCCGGAACGCTTCGTGTGCGGACGCTGCGGCTACACAGGCTACACGTTCCCCGAAGTGCCGGAGGAGGACCTCGCCGAATTCCAGCACCACGCGCGGCACCACCACAAGACGGAGCGGCGCGTCACGACCCCTCCCGAAGCGTTGCCGCTCTGGAAGGTCTTCGCGCCCGCATGCCTCGTGCTGGGCATCCTGCTGTTGACGTTCTCGGTCACGGTCGCGGTGGTGTTGCTCGTGCTCGCCGTGCTCGGATTCTACTTCGCGTACTTCCACAGCGGATCGCACAAGCGGGCGGTGCGACATGCATTTAAATGAGCGACCGCTCGCTGCAAGCATCGGGCCCGTGGTCTAGCGGCTATGACATCGCCTTCACATGGCGGGAATCCCCGGTTCGATTCCGGGCGGGCCCAGTCTCAGGCCAGCGTGTCGTTATTGTTGTGGATATCGCGTCGCCACGAGGCGACTCCCTCACGCGCACGCTCGTTCAGATAAGGGATGGCGCGGAAGGTCATCTGCGAACCCAGGCCGAATATCCCCCCATAACTGTATGTCGCTCGACCGTTCTTGCGCGCTTGGTACCCTCGATAGAGGCTGCTCCCGACGTTCGAACCGATTTTTAGTCCCAGGATGATGGTGCCGGCGATCGACAGCGCGAGATGATCACTGTTCAGGGCGAGATAGAGCGCGTATGAATCCGGCAAGCTTCCGATCGTGCTCGCACCGATGTTCCCCCACGTGAATATCGTCTTCGGCAGTCCGAGCTCTCCCGCCACTTCGACCTGATACTCCGGAGGGAGGACGCCCAATCCGTACCCCGCCAGAAAACCGGCGCTGACCAACGCTCCGCGCGCCAGCCTGTACCGGATGGTGCTGTTCTCAGCGAGCGCTTCGATACGGGACGTCACCTCATGCGCTGCCTTCAGGAACCTACCGCTCGCCCTGCTGATGATTCCAGGCTCCTTCCCAGGCTTTGACCCTGGCATGGCCCCCAACAGAATGTCACCATCCATCAGGTGCTGGGTCCCACCAAACCTTTATAAAATAACCTCTGTTCGCACGAGGTAGCGAGGTGGGGCAGCCAGGAGTGCCCGCGGGGCTCATAACCCCGAGGTCGGTGGAGGCCCCCGCTATCCGGCAGGGTCGCCGAATTCAAATCCACCCCTCGCTATCCGATCGGAGGCCGGGGATTCACGTCCTGGCTCCTGGCCTCCCATCACATTTTTCTCGTGGATCGTTCGGGATTCTTGTTTCGCAAGGCAACACCATAGTTTCGTTATTTTATACCATAGAAAAACTCGTTCTTATGCCATCCAGAGCAGCCCTGGAAATCTGACGGGAGCTAGGCACGATGTTCCGCGAAGAACAGAATGTGTCCGGAGCGAGCGAGTCAAGACAGTAGAAAAGCAACGACGAGAACCACGTCATGTCACTCGGACAAGCGCGAGAGGAGGCGCTCAGAATACTCAATCATGAGTACAATCTCATCCGCGACCACGACGCGCTCATGCAGGGCATCGACACGCTCGCGCGCATCACAGAAGAACTACGTGGCGACCACGGCCCGGAGGCGAGCGCATTGCTCGCGCGCATCAACGATCGGATGCGGTCGGTGCAGGACAGGGCCGAACTCCTCCTGATGGAACCGCGCGTACAAGAACAGAAGATCGTCAACCTCGTCCTCGACCAGCTCCGGACGCGGATAACGGACGCGCAAGCGTCTCCCGAAAGACTTCCAAGGCGTTACCTCGTCGAGCACACGAGCAAGGACGCCGAACGCGTCCTCGGAAGCCTCGGCGGCATCGTGCACGCGTTCAAGCACATCCCCTACGCATACGTGGACGCTGCGGACGACGCGCGGGCGGCGCTCTCCGAACAGTTCAGCAGGGAACGGCTGCCCGCATACCAAGAGAAACGATACCACATCAGACCGCTCGTCCTGCACTCACAGGGAAACGACTGGAACCTCAAGCTCATCGGCGCGCCCGGAGCCTGGGACGTGACCCGTGGCAAAGGAGTCGCCGTCGGCGTGGTGGACACCGGATGCGACTACACGCACCCGGAGCTACGCGACCGGTTCGGGCCCGAGAAAGGGCACAACTTCATCACGGACAGCGACGACCCGATGGACGACCACGGGCACGGCACGCACTGCAGCGGCACCGTCGCAGGAAGCAAGACAGGCGTGGCTCCGGAAGCCACATTGTACGCGCTCAAGTTCCTGAACAGCGGAGGGAGCGGGAGCGAAGTGGATTTCATCAGGGCGGCCGAATGGGCGATCGACCACAAGCTCGACATCCTGAGCGGCAGCTTCGGCTCGGCGTACGCGAGCAGCGCGGAGGAAGCGGTCTGCGACGCGCTCAAGGCGCACGGCATCCTCTTCGCGGCAGCGGCCGGCAACGACGGCACCGGCGATTATGGATATCCCGCGAGCTACGACTCGGTCATCTCCGTCGCCGCCGTCGACCGGAACAAGGAGCGCGCGCCGTTCAGCCAGCACAACGACCAAGTGAACATCGCCGCGCCGGGCGTCGACGTGTACAGCACCATACCGGACCATGGGCATGCGTCCTGGTCGGGGACGAGCATGGCCACACCCCACGTCTCGGGAAGCCTCGCTCTTGTCCACGCGCTCAACACCGACCCAGCGTACGTGCAGGACGTGCTGTTGTCGAGCGCCGAAAGGCTCGGGGAGCACGACGAGTACGGCGACGGGCTCGTGCGGCCGGACCAGGCGGTGCGCACCGACGCGCTCCTGCGGAGGTGGATCGCATGAGGACCTACATCGCGATGGGACAAGACGACGAATCGCTGGAACGCCTGCTCGCGCAGCACGACGTGGAATGCACCTTCCGCGGACGCTACGTGCCGGTCGTCGCGCTGCGCAGCGAACTGGAGCTGGATGAACTGCGGCAGTTGCTGCCCGAGTATATCATCGAGGAACAGAAAGAGTACACCATCGAGCGGAGGAAAGAACCATGATCAAGGAAGACCCGGTGAAAGAAGTAATCGACCAGCTCAACAAGCCGATACGGCGCGCGTTGCGCTGGGGGACCGGCGCGGCGATTCTCATGTCGCTCGGCATGCTGTCCATGAAATACGACATGTACCGCGCGACCCATGACCTCAAGCACGAGACGACGCGAGCGACAGCGGCAGCGGACAGCGCGTCGAGCGCGGCGCGATACCTGCGCGACCACAAATTCATAGTCATCGGCACGCAATGCTACACGCGAGACAACGGATTGTACAAGGTGACGCCGTGCTGACGGAAAAAGACCTACGCATCATCGCCGTGCTGCGCGAGGACGGCCGGGCAAAGCTCCGGAGCATCGCGCAACGGACAGGGATACCCGTCTCGACTGCGCACGAACGGTTGCAGCGGCTCGTGAAGAAACAGGACGTGCGAATGACATCGCTTCCGCACTATCCATCCATCCACGTCCCCCTCCAATGCTGGGCGACATTGCGGGCCAAGGACCGTGACGCAGCGAAGGAGCGATTGCGCGAGGACCCACACGTCAATACATTGCTCGAGGTGAGCAACGGCGCGGACCTCGTATGCGAAGCGCTGTTCCGCTCGTTCAAGGAGCAATACGACTTCACGCAACGGCTCTCCTCATTGGGGAAGTGCAGCGTGCATCCGGTCATCGAAGAGATCGCGAAAGAAAACGCAAAGATAGAGAAAAAGAAAGACGCGGCCTAGTGCAGGACCGCGAGGAACAAGGGCACCAGCACCAGGCTCACCATGCTCATGAGCTTGATGAGGATGTTCAAGGACGGCCCGGAGGTGTCCTTGAACGGGTCGCCGACCGTGTCGCCGACGACAGCCGCCTTGTGCGGAGCAGAACCCTTGCCGCCGAGGGCGCCGCCCTCGATGAACTTCTTGGCGTTGTCCCACGCGCCACCGGCGTTCGCCATCATGAGCGCCATGAGCACTCCGGAAGCGAGCGCACCAGCGAGCATGCCGCCGAGCGCATCGAGACCGAGCGCAAAGCCGACCACGATGGGCGCGATGACGGCGAGAAGACCGGGCACGATCATCTCGTGCAAGGCGCCGCGCGTGCTGATGTCCACGCATCTCGCGTAGTCCGGCTTGGCCTTGCCCTTGAGCAAACCCTTGATCTCCTTGAACTGCCTGCGCACCTCTCCGATCATGGAGAAGGCCGCGCGACCGACCGCCTTCATCGTGAGCGCCGTGAACAAGAACGGCAGGGCGCCGCCGATGAGCAGGCCGACGAGCGTGTTCACGTTCAGGATGTTGATCGACGTCAGGTGGCTGTGCTGCGCGAAGGTGCTGAACAAGGCCAACGCAGTGAGTGCCGCAGAGCCGATGGCGAATCCCTTGCCGATGGCGGCCGTCGTGTTACCAGCGCTGTCGAGAGCGTCGGTGCGCTTTCTCACAGCGGCTCCGAGGCCAGCCATCTCCGCGATGCCGCCCGCGTTGTCCGCGACCGGACCATAGGCGTCGACGGCGAGGCTGATGCCGAGCGTGCTGAGCATGCCGACAGCAGCGACGGCGATGCCGTACAGGCCGGCCGTCCAGTACGCGACGAGGATCGCGATCACGATGACCAGGACGGGCAATGCCGTGCTGAGCATGCCCTGCGCGAGGCCCTCGATGATGTTAGTCGCTGTGCCTGTCTCGGAGGCCTTGACGATTGCCTGCGTCGGGGCGTACCTATCGCTCGTGAAGTACTCGGTGAGCACTCCGATGAGGATGCCCGCGACGAGCCCGGCGATGGTCGCCCAGAAGACGCCGAAATTCGGGAACAGCCAGGCGGTCAAGCCCCATGCGGCGAGCACGACAAGCACGGACGCGACGAGCAGTCCGTTGCGCAAGGCGCTGTGGATGTGCGCGTCGGTCTTGGCGCGCACGAAAAACGCGCCGATGATGCTCGCGATGATGCCCGCTCCGGCGAGGAGCAGGGGGTACGCGACGCCGTTGCCCTGGAACGCGACGAGTCCGAGCGCCATCGCTGCGATGACGCTGCCCACGTAGGATTCATAGAGGTCGGCTCCCATGCCAGCCACGTCTCCCACGTTGTCGCCGACGTTGTCCGCGACGACAGCAGGGTTTCTCGGGTCATCCTCGGGGATGCCCGCCTCGAGCTTGCCGACCAGGTCGGCACCGACGTCAGCGGCCTTGGTGTAGATACCGCCGCCGACACGCGCGAACAAGGCGATGCTCGACGCGCCGAAGCCGAAGCCGAAGAGGGCCTCGATCATGGCGGTGCCGCCGATGACAGAGCCGCCGATCCACAAGAGCAGGCTGATACCCAGAAGGCCGAGGCCGACGACGGCCAGGCCCATGACGGCTCCACTGCGGAACGCGACGATAAGGCCCTTGTTGAGGCTCTTTCTCGCGGCAGCAGCGGCGCGCACGTTGCTCTTTGTAGCGGTGCGCATGCCGATGAAGCCGGCGGCCGCGGACAGCGACGCGCCGACGATAAAGGCGATCGCCGTCCAGATCCCGATGAAAATCCCGAGGAGGATCGCCACGATCACTCCGTAGACAGCGAGCACTGTGTACTCGCGACGGAGGAACGCCATCGCGCCTTCGCGGATGGCCTGGGCGATCTCCTGCATCTGTTTGGTGCCGGCATCGGCCGCGCTGTTGCGCCAGTACAAGACCGCGCACGCGATAAGGCCGACGATTGCCGCACCGATGGTCAGCAGTAGAGTCAAATCCATGTGTATCGTTCCGGATTCACTTGCAATCAGTGAGTCCTCTATCGGAGGGCAGCAAGGGGCTTTTTATAAGCGTTGCGCGAACAATAGGCCTGTATGATCATCGGCGTCACCGGACTCAACGGTAGCGGGAAGACGAGCGCGGCAGTATTTCTCACGCAGCATGGCTTTTTGCAGTGCAACGCGCGCGACCTGATAAAAGAGTACACGCGGCGGTACGGATTGCCGGACAACAGGGACGGTTGGCGCGAAACGGCCGTCCGGATGCGCGACGAGCACGGGCCGGCCTTCATCGTCGAGGAATACATCAGACGCTTTCCTGATGAGGACATCGTCATCGAGAGCATCCGTAACGTCTTCGAGGCGCGTCTCATCAAGGAGAAGGGCACACTGCTCGCGGTCGAAGCGCCGCGCGAGGTCCGGTTCGAGCGCCTGCGCAGGCGCGGGAACGCGACGTTCTCGTCCTTCAAGGACTTCGTCCGGCTCGAGGAGGCGGAGTTCGCGAACGCCGAGGATGACAAGAACAATCTCCAGGAGTGCGTGCGGCTCGCGGACATGCATATCGTGAACGATGGGACGCAAGCGGCGTTCGAGAAAGCGCTTTTCGACGTCTTGGAGCGTCTTCGTGGCTCCGAATCCTGAACAGTGTGGGAAAAAGGCCACTAGAAGCGCAGGCTTTATATATGATGCTTTCCGGGGCGCGAGCAACAGTGATCGTCCCGCAGCATGAACTGGTTTTCGATTCCAACCTCGTCACAGTGCTGCGCGATGGGATTGTCGTCGGGAGATGGCGGCATAAGGACTTCTATGACTGGGCGAGCGTCCATTCCCGGAGGGACGCACGCAGATTCCAACTCGCCGAGCTCGAAGCAGCGCTGGAGAGCGAACCGAAAGCTGTACTCTATGTGGAGATGCGCACAAGAATGAATGTCGGAGTGCAGCACACCATCAACTATTTCGCCCAGGATGCCGGTCCAAAAATCCATCAGGCGGTCAGCACGTATCTGGATGAGTTGAACCGCCATCCATATCAGCAAGAAGAAATCCCGGAGATTCCCCGCCACCGGTTCTTGCACTCCCTACGCCCAGCGGCGTAAGTACTTAAATCGCAGAAGGTTCTACAAGGCATGGCACTCACGCGCGCGGAACTCCATGATTTTGCAGAGCGCGTGAAGAATGCCGGCCGACCGTTGGTGTTCTTCGACGACGATCCTGATGGACTATCAGCGTACCTGCTCGTGCGGGCGGCGAATCCCGACGCCATCGGCGTGCCCGCTATGCGCGGGCCGAAGCTGGACGCGGACTTCGCGCGCAAGGTCGAGGAGAACCTGCCGGACCTCGTCGTCATCCTCGACAAGCCGCGCGTCTCGCCGGATTTCTTCACGAACGTCAAGACAGATGTTCTTTGGCTCGATCATCACACGCCACCGCCCGAGCGCACGCACGCAGCGTACCTCAATCCGTTGCTGCACAACGCGCGCGACAACCGCTCCACGAGCTACTGGGTCTACCGCGCGCTGGGCGGGCCGTTGTGGATCGCTGCTGTCGGGACGACGAGCGACTGGTTCACCGACCTGCTGTCGCCCCTCGCGAAGTCGCATCCGAGCGTGCTGGACAAAGAGACGACGATAGAGAAGACGCTCTACGGCACGCCGCTCGGGGAACTCGTGCGCTGGTTCACCTTCCTGCTCAAGGGACGCTCGAGCGAGGTCAAGCGACGGATCGCCACGCTTTCTCGCATCGAAGGGCCCGAGGAACTGCTCGGGCGCAAGTCGCCGCGGGCGCGCTTCCTTTGGAAAGAGGCCAAGCCGTTGCGCGAGGAGTACGAACGGCAACGGAAAGAAGCGATGGACACGCGCGTCAAGGATGGATTGTACGTGCACATCTTCTCGGGACTGCGCACGTCATTGGTGAAAGAAGTGGCCAACGAGATGCTCGTGCGAAAAAGCGCGAAGCTCATCATCGTCGGGAGGCGGTCGAACGATGAGATCAAGTTCTCGATGCGCTCGCAGAAAAAGGATTGCCGGCGGGTGCTCGAAAACGCGCTCAAAGGCATCGACGGCTACGGCGGCGGCCACAAGGCGGCTGCCGGCGGCGCGGTGAAGGAGAAGGACTGGGACGCGTTCGTCGAACGCCTGAAAAGCAATGAACAAGTCTAGAACTTGAGTCCTGGCATGCCGCCGCCACCCATGCGCTTCATGAGTTTTTGCATCTGCTTCTCGGAGCTCTTGCCCTTGAGCATCTTCATCATCTTCTTGGACTGGCGGTACTGCTTGAGCATCTGCCGCAATTCCTTCTCGGGCTGCCCCGAGCCGGCGCTGATGCGCGCGATGCGCGCGGCATTGATGGCCTCCGGATCTTCCAATTCACGCTTGGTCATGCTGTCCATGAGATAACGCCATTTCTCCAACGACGCCTCCTGGGCCTGCAAGGCCTCCTTGGGGATGCCCGCGGCCGACATACCAGGGATCATATCGAGGACCTTGTTCAAGGGACCCATCTTCTTCATGGCCTGCATCTGCTCATGCATGTCAAGAAGCGAGAAGTCGCCCTTGAGCAGTTTCTTGGTGAGATCCTGCGCCTCCTCCTCGTCGATCGCGAGCTTGGCCTTCTCCAACAACGCTTCCATGTCGCCCATGCCCAGGAGGCGACCGACGAAGTTCTTGGGGCGGAACTCCTCGAGTGCGTCGATCTTCTCGCCGACGCCGACGAACACGACCGGAGCGCCGGTCACGGCACACGCGGACAAGGCGCCGCCGCCCTTGGCGGTGCCGTCGAGCTTGGTGATGACGACGCCCGTGACGCCGACGGCGTCGTGGAACATCTGCGCCTGCTTTTGCGCGGACTGGCCGAGGTCGGCCGCGATGACGAGCAGCTTGGCATCGGCCTGCACGGCCTTGTCGATGCTCGATATCTCGTCCACGAGCTCGTCGTTGAGGGCGTCGCGTCCTGCCGTGTCGCAGACGACGATGTCCGCTTCCTTCGCTTCAGATGCGAACTTCTTCCAGATCTTCGCGGGGTCCTTCTCCTTCGGATCGCCGTAGACGGGGACGCCCACCTGAGCGCCGAGTTGCTTGAGCTGCTCGAAGGCCGCGGGACGCCACGTGTCCGTGGACACCAAGGCGACCTTCTTTCCGCGCGTGGTGAAGTACTTGGCGAGCTTGCCCGCCAGGGTCGTCTTGCCGTTGCCGAACAGGCCGACGAGCATGATGACAAACGGCTTCTTGGAGATTGTGAGACCCTTGGAGTCGCCGCCGAGGAACGTCGTGAGCTCCTCGTAGACGATGTTAAGGAGCTGCTCTTTCTTGGTGAGGCCCGCGGGGGTGGGCTGCTTGGCGCGCTCCTTGATGTTATTCGATAGCTCGAAGACGAGCTTGACGTTGACGTCGGAATGCAGAAGCGAGCGCTGGATGTCCTTGACGATCTCGTTGATGAGCTTCTCGTCGACGTAGACCGCGCCCGTCAGCTTGCTGAGGGCTTTTCGCAGGCCGTCTCCGAGGTTGTCGAGGACCATGGTGGTGCAGAAACGCTTGGTGTTTATATTGGTGGGTGTTCGGGCGGAGCAGCATCACTTATAAACCGCCGTCGATTGCCAGCAGACACGCGTCCGTGGTGCATCAGAGCGCGAGCGATGATGCCTCACGGAGGCCGATAGGCGTCCGTGGTGCCGCATGGCTCCGCAGGCGACACAAAGGCGTCCGTGGTGTAGTGGTAACACCCTGGCCTTCCAAGCCGGAGCTGCGGGTTCGATTCCCGCCGGGCGCAGTCAGCACGATTTTTATACTGCTCCCCGATTAGCGGACTCATGACAGTCCTCGTGCTCGCTCCGCATCCAGACGACGAGGCCCTCGGGCCCGGAGGCACCATCGCACGACTGTCCAGCCAGGGCGAGCGCGTCGTCGTGGTCATCTTCAGCATGGGCGAGGGCAGCCATCCCTGGCAGCGCCAGGAAGCCATCATCGAGACCCGCAGGAAAGAGGCGTTGGAGGCGAGCAAGATCCTCGGCACGGCAGAGACCATCTTCTTCGCGCTCAAGGATTTCTCGCTGGGGACGGAGATCGTCGAGAAGGATGTCGCTTCGCAACTCTACGAGGTCATCGAGCGTGAGAAACCGCGCATGATCTTCACGACGGCTGTGGACGACTGGTATCCCGACCATCGCGCCGTGGCCAACCTGGTCATCGCCGTTCACGACAAGCACAAGCTCCAGACGCCGATCTGGATGTACACCGTGTGGAATCCATTGTACACGAAGTACCGCAACCAACCACGATTGGTGGTGGACATCACCAAGCAGTTCCGCACGAAATGGCGCGCCATCCACGCGCACCAGAGCCAGAAGATCAGCACCTACCAACTCATTCCGACAGTCATGCTGCGCAGCTTCATCCACGGGCTGCGGCACGGCTACCAGATGGCAGAGGTGTTCTTGAAAGCACGATGAAGATCCTTATCGCCACGGACAACTACCCGCCGCGCTACGACGGCATCAGCCGCTTCCTGCAGGAGATCATCCCCGCATTGCGCACGAAGCACGAGGTGCACGTCATCGCCCCGGACTTCGGGCCGACAGACGACGACTGGCCCGTCACCAAACTGCCTGTGGTACGCTGGCGCGTCGGCGACTTCCATCCCGCGGCGCTGCATCCGTTCCGCATCTTCACGGCCGTCCGCAAGGCGGAGGTCGTCTTCCTGCAGTCACTGGGGAGCGTCGGCATGATCGCGGCGTTCTGGGCCAAAATGCTTCGCAAGCGCATCGTGTTCTACACACACAGCATCGAGTGGGAACTCCTGCCGCGCGCTCTCGGGGGACAGGTGTCGCGCCGCCTGCTCCCGCGCATCCTACAGGCCATCGACCGCGTGGTCTACGGGTGGTGCTCGTTGCTGCTGGTTCCCTCCACGAACATCAGCGAGACATTGTACTGGCACCGCATCGAGGGAAAACGCGTCATCATCAACCTCGGGGTCGACACGAAGAAGTTCGTTCCCGCGAAGAGCAAAGCGGCGGCGAAGAAGCGCGTCGGCATCGAACCGGACGCTTTCGTTGTCGGCTACCACGGACGGCTCGCGAGGGAGAAGGACTTACGCACCCTGCTGCGCGGCTACCTACGCTTCGCGGCCAAGCACGAGAACACGCATTTGTTGATCGTCGGGGACGGGCTGCGCGAGATACGCAGGCTGTTCGAGCGCGACGGCGTTACCGTCACTGGATTCCAGGAGGATGTCGTTCCTTTCCTGCAGGCGATGGACGCCTACGTGCTCTCCTCATTGACGGAGACGAGCTGTCTGTCCGTCATGGAGGCAATGGCGTGCGGGATACCTGTCGTGAGCACGCCTGTCGGCTACGTCCAGGACTACATCAAGGATGGAAAGAACGGGCTGCTGTTCGCCGAACGCGACACCGTCGCGCTGGCCAAGTATCTCACCGAGCTCGCGGAGAACAAGAAGCTGCGCACCCGTTTAGGCCGGAACGCACGCAATTCGATAATACGGCGTTTCGGCTGGGACAAGACCAGGGAACAGGTGCTCGACGTGTTCGACCGGCTGTGAGCGTCAATCGACCATCTGCGAGGGCCACTTGCCCCAACGGGTGTTCAGGATCTCGCGCGCCGACGCGCCGTCCATGCTCATGCCCAAAGTGTCCTTGAGCATACGCTTCCCCCAATGCCTGAAGCGCAGATCAGATACACCATTCTTCCGCAATCGCTTCAGATGGACCTCGAGCTGCGTCCTGCCGAGGAGTTCGACGGCGCCGCTCCGCTCCCATGGTCTACGCGCAGCGGCTCCGGTCGAGAGCAGCGCGTCCAACGCGGCGAGCTCGCTCACGTATTGCAACGCACTGCCTGCGTACTCGGGACGATCGATGATCTCTATCGGCTCTTCGAGGAAAGAGGACGCGCATCGGGTCGCCGCCTCAGCGATGAGCCTAGTGGCATGAAACAATCCTGCGTCCCAAGTGAGACGATTCGGAGCGATATCGAACTCTCGCGCCCAGATATCGACCGCGATTGCGATGTCGTCTTGGATCTGTTCGCGGGTGTCCAGTCCGGTGTTCGCCCTGTATCGCAGCACCTCCGGACCCTGGATGACGAGCACCCCCTGACGACCATCCCCCATCGCCCGATAATCCTTATTGATGACGACCTCGCCCGGGAAGTCGGTGAACTGGAAGAGGATTTCCGCAAGGGCGGCATAGGCCTGGGAATTGTTCCAGGAACGATAGTCGCGCGTGCGCACATACTCGTGCTCCCTTTTCTGACGGCGACGCATCAAACGGTCATAGTGCCGTCCGGCATCGAGGAAAGAGCTCTCCGCGGCCTGCGCGTAGGAGTTCGCGATCGTCTGAGAGACAGGAACGGCGGTGATTGTTCCATCGGTCAGTCGGTCCAAGCCCATTGGGTCCTCACGGAGAAGTGGTCAATATAAAAGGATATTGGGGAGAAGCGAACGGAAAGGAACGAATAGGCTCTCCAAGCCCTGCCTCAATCATCGATGCTTCTCTTCCTCCCGCTCAGGGATTTCGAGGGGCTGGAAGCCGAGAATACGCCTCCCGAGCTGCGGACCCCGGACCCCATTCAGGATGTACGTGACGAGCTTCTTGCATTGAGGGCGCATCTCGTAGGAAAATTGTCTCGCGGACCACTTATCCTGCCCGTGCCGGAGGAAGCGAGACGCGTACTTGATATTAGCACGCGTGACGTCTTTCACGATGCTCGCATGCACAGCGGCTTCACCAGAAGGATCGCCGTAGAGCAAGGCGCTGTCCAAGGCCCAGGCATCAGAGACGATTGAACGACGCAGGTTCTCGATGAACACCTCTGTTCCGTCCATCGGCGCTTGGACATCCCGCAGGGATGCGTGGTAGAGCATGACCGCCATGGTGCTCAAGTGCTGAAGCTCGTGGAAAGATTCAGGCTCCTTGCCGATGCCGTAGGCATACACTAACCGGCTCACGCCTTCATGGAGCCCTGCGAGGAAGTCAGTGGCCGAATCCCACTCGGACGGCGGGACAGAAGCGACCGCCGGTAGGCGAGGCAGAGGAGGCATGGCATACACATCGCTCTCCCTCTCTTGGAACATCAATGGCAATGAGAAGCCGAACACCGTCTTACTGACCTTCCTGCTCAGATGGGCGAGCGAGCGGTTCTCCGGATTGTCGACGAAGCCGAGATATCGCGAGGACCATTCCTTATAGGCGTCCTCCGCCTGCGCAACAGGATCGATCATCCCTTTCGGGAAGAAGATGGGCAGGGCGTTTTCAAGGGTCTCCGCGCTGACAGTCCAATCGGGCGGAAAGTGCGTATCGGCGAGATCGCTCGGCGCCAATCCGGAGACATCATGGAACAAGGCTCTCCCGTGGGATTCCTCGCTGCGCTCGGAGAGATAGGCAGCTATCCGGTCCATACCCCTCACGAACCAGTCGCGATGCTCAATCCTAGCATCCACCCCACGCACAGTTGAGCGCAGATAGGACTGAATCACTTCGGAGCGCGAGACATCCAGCAGCGCGAGCGATTGTTCATCGCCGAGCAGCGTATCCAAAGCGAGCGCTCCCCCGATGAGCGAGACGGATATGTCGAGGTAGGGTGGAAAGTCGAAATCATAGGAGATCGTGAGATTGGACAGGCTCGCCAGATACAGACCGGACAGAGCGTCCTTCAGGCAATCGAACAAACGGGCGTCCTTATGCCGCATCGTCCCATTATTCTTGTCATAGAAGAAGTGCAAGGGCCAGTCGCGCACCCGGCGCTGGAGGACGGGAAGCAGCCGCCTGCGCTCGTCCAGAGTGATATCGAGCGGAAGGGTGTTAATCCTCAGACCGTCACGCGTTTCCATCCGCCTGGAATCGGCATGCTGCGCGATCAACGGGAAACTCGTCAATCCATAGGCAGCCTCCAGCAACGTAGTGACCTCATCGGTCGCCACGATCGCGTTGGCATACCTGTCAGGGTCCCGCACGCGCATATCCGCGAGCGAAGCGCGCGCCATATCCTCGAGCGTGGTGATGACCCTCGATGCGTCCTCAATCGGCATCTCGTCCGAATACGGCAAGAATATACCTGAACGCACGACAGGAAAGACATTGACAGGTCGCTCCGAGGCCGTCTCTTCTACCATCACTCCCCAAGGATAATTCAAGACGCCTGCTTAAATGCTTTGCGCTCAGAGCTTGAGGCTCGTCACCTGGGATTCGCCGTGCTCGTTCATGGAGACGCCGAAAAGCGTGTCGGCCTCGCTGATGATCGTGTCGTTGTGGCTGATCATGATGTACTGCGCGCCGTCGCTGTAGGAGCGCACGAGCTTGGCGAGACGCTCGCTGTTCTTCTTGTCGAGCGCGGCGTCCACCTCGTCTAGCACGTAGAACGACGCAGGTTCGTACTCCTGGATGGCGAACAAGAACGCCAAGGCGGTCATCGTCTTCTCGCCGCCCGACAAGGAGCGGATATCCATGAACTTCTTTCCCGTGAGGCGCACTCGGATGTTGAGCCCGCCCGCGAACGGGTCGTCAGGGACCTCCAGTTCGAGGAAGGCCTCTCCCTTGCGCGAAAGCGTGAGGAAAATCTCCTTGAAGTGCCCCTCGATAGCGTTGAAGGTCCTCATGAAGAGCTCGCGCTTCTTCGCGTCGATCTCGTTGATCATGACGAGCACGTCCTCGCGCTCCCCGCCGAGCACCTCTTTCTTCTCGACGAGCGAGGCGTACTCGCTCTCCACGCGCTCGTACATCTCGAGCGCCTTCATGTTGACGGCGCCCATTTCCTGGACCATGCGCTCGAACTGCGCGATCTCGCGCTGGATGTCGGCGTCGGCCTTCGTCTTGAACGGCTCGACGCCCTCGTACTCCTTGGCCTCCTCCTCGATACCGGCGAGCTCGGCCTTAAGCGAGGCGAGCTGGATGCTCGAAGCGTTGCGCGCGTGCTCGGACTTGCGGACCTTGTCCTCCTCGACGATCACCTTCTCCTCGCGCTTAGTGACCTCGTCCTGGAGCTTCTGACGCTCCTCGAACAAGCCCTTGAACTGCTTGCGGAACTCCGCCTCCTTCTTCTCCTTGACGGACAGGTCCTTCTGCAGGGACGCGAGCTCCTTTCCGAGCGTGTCCTGCTCTTTCATGAACGAGGCGCGCTCCTTCTCCTGCTGGTCGAGGATCTTGTCGATGTTCTCGAGCTCGGGACGATGAATGCTGTCGATCTGTCCCTTCAACGAATCGGCCTGCGTGCGGATCTCCGCGATCTCCACGCCGATCTTCTGCTTCTGCTGCTCGAAGGTGTTGAGCTCGGCGAGGAGCTGCGGGCTGCGCAGCGCGGTCACTTTCTCGCGCAACGAGTGCTTCTCTGTCTTGAGCTTGGCGAGCTCCTTGTTCTTCGCGCTCACGTCAGCGACGACAGCGTCGATGTCTTTCTCGAGCGCTTTGGCGCGCTCCTTCAACGATTGCTT
This sequence comes from Candidatus Woesearchaeota archaeon, assembly GCA_046704725.1. Classification (GTDB taxonomy): domain Archaea; phylum Nanobdellota; class Nanobdellia; order Woesearchaeales; family SKIA01; genus SKIA01. Next base: position 207,118 of record JBJKRI010000006.1, read on the forward strand.
CTCGCCCTTGGACGCATCGACGTCATCGGAATCGATATGCAGCTCGCGCTCCAACGAAGCGACCTCGTCCTCAAGCTTGTGGCGACGAGAACGCAGGTCCTCGATATCCTTCGTGAGGGACTCCTGCTCCTTTGACAAACGGGACGCGACGCTCTGCAGGTCAGCCACTTCCTTCTCCAGCTCGGCGAGACGGCCCGCCACCTCTTCCTCGACGAAGCCTACGCCCTTGGCGCGCGCGCGGTACCCGCCGCTCATGGCACCGGAGGTCTCGACGAGATCGCCCTGCAAGGTCACCATGCGCACGCGACCGATACCGACCTTTCGCGCGGTGTCCAGGTCCTTGACGACCAGCGTGCTTCCCAGCGCGTGCTGGAAGGCCTTCTCGAACCGCTTGTCGAAACTGACGAGGTCGATGGCAAGCCCGTGCACGCCGGACTGCTTGAGGTTTCGCAGTTCAGCAGGGATCGGACGGGAGGAGAGCTTGTTGAGCGGGAGGAAAGTGGCGACGCCGCTGCGGCTGCGCTTGAGCTGCGCGATGCAATCCTGCGCGGTGCGGTCGTCCTCGACGACGATGCTGCGCAGCCGTCCGCCGGCCGCGATCTCGAGCGCGAGGGAATACTGCTCGGAGACGCGTCCTAATTCAGCGACGGTGCCGTGGATCTTCTTGTTCTTGCTGCGCAGGGCGAGTATCTCCTGCGTGGCCCTGCCCGCTGCGGTGCGCTCTTGCGCCGCGGCCTGCCGGGCGCGCACCTTGGCGAGCTCTTGCTCGCGGGTCTCGAGCTTGCCGCGAGCGGTCTGCAGTTCAGAGACGACAGCTGAGGAACGGTCGAGCTTGCCGTCGAGCTCGCGCTTGACGCCAGCGAGCTCCGAGCGGGCGGCCTTGAGCCGGGCGAGCTGGGTCTTGTTCTCTTTTTGCGCCTCAAGCACTTTCGCCATACGTTCATCGATGGTCTGTATCTGGTACTCGAGCCTGTCCTTGTCGCGCAGCAATTCCTGCTGCTTCTCGCGCAAGGACTGTATCTCCTGCTGGAGACTGTCGGCGGCCGAGTCGATCTCCTGGATGCGCCCGTCCATGCCGGACGCTCCCTCGAGGTCGTGCTTCTTGCGCAACGCATCCGCCTTCGCCTCCAGGCGGCTGCGGTCCTTCTCGCGCGCGGCGATGCGTTTGTGCGCGGCGGCGATGTCCTTCTCGAGCTGGGCGACCCGTTGCTCTGTCGATTTCTTGTTCTCCTCGAGGCTCTTGCGCCGCTCGGCGATGCGCGACAGCTCCTGGGTGAGCTGCTCGGTGCGCTGCTTCTTGACGGCGAGGTCCACCTTGAGCTGCTCGACCTCGCGATGGAGCGCGACCTGCTCTTTCTCGCCGCGCTCCTCGATCTCTCGCGTGACCTTGTCGATGCCGCGCTTGTTCTCGACGATCTCCTTTTTCAGCGCGTCGATGCGCTCTTGGACCGCGGCGATGCCGCTCTCCTCCTTCTCGATCTTGCTCTCGAGCTCGGCGATGCGCGACTTGCGCTCGTCGGCCTTGCGCACGAGGACTGTTGCCTTGTTGCGCTTGAGCTTGTCGTCGAGCTCCTTGAACTTGAGCGCCTGGTCGCGTTCCTTCTTGAGCTCCTTGAGGTAGGTGTTGCGCTCGGCGAGAACGATCTCGGCCTCCTTGAGCTGCTGGTCCACGCGGTCGAGCTCGCGCTCGGCCTTGGCTTTTTTCTCCTCGTAGATGCTGATGCCGCTGATCTCCTCGATGATGCCTCGCCGCTCGTTGGGGCTCATCTCCACCAAACGGATGATATCGCCCTGCAATATGATGTTGTAGCCGTCGGGATTGATGCGCGCGTGGCTGAGCAAATCGACGATCTGCGTGCGCGTCGCGGTCTCGTCGTTGATGAGATAGTCGGAAGAGCCGCTCTGCTTGACGACGCGGCTGATCTTGATCTCTTTCTCCTTGACGGGGAACACGCCGCTGGCGTTGTCGAAATAGATATGGACCTCACCCTGCTTGGCGGGATTCTTGGTCTTGCCGCCGTTGTAGATGAGGTTCGCGGTCTTCTCGGCGCGCAATCCCTTGCTGCCCGCTTTTCCCAGAACGAAGCACAAGGCGTCGAGCACATTGCTCTTTCCCGAACCATTCGGGCCGAGGATGCAGTTGAAGTCAGGGCCGTAGGGGACGTCCACCTTATGCGCGAAGCTCTTGAAACCCTTCATCTCCATCCGAGTGATACGGGTGGTCAGGTGCTTCTGTTCGGAGACGCTCTCTTGCTCGGCCACGGGTGGATGTGGGCAGGATGTGCGTATTTAAAGGTTTTCGTGACGGACGAAAACGTCCTGCTGTTTCTGCGGTGTCTCGTACGTCCGGGCGATACGCAAGGCGTACGCCATCGGGCACCATCCGCAAGGGTCTTCAGAAGGGCGTCCGTCCGGCTCCGGGAGTCCCTTCGCGCGAAGGGGTCCATGATAGGTGGATGACGGGGGAGGCGCGACGGGAGGCTTAGTCACCATAGCCGTGCATCGAGACGCCTGCATAAAACAGTTTCCCTCAACGCAACTTCCTGTACAGAGTTGCGGCTTTTCTTAGAAACGGCATCGCCTGGTCTAGAGCTTCTTTCGTGAAGCTGCCTCGCGCGAGAATGCGGGAAGCCTCTTCGAGGAGGTGTTGAAAGTTTTCTGCCCGTCGAGCGTTCGGTCCACTCACGGCCAGACGCTTCGCCTTTTCCTCCACTTCCAAGAGGATACGAGCCGCATCCTCCCGCTGGTGGGGCGTCTCGGCTTTCTGAAGTCCTCGCATCGCCACGTCGAAGAGGCCTCTATCGAATTCACTCATTGGAACAACACCCGCTGTTGTTTTCCCGCGACGCGGTCCTTGTAGGGCTGCCAGGACCTGCGGAAGTGCGGGAAGTCCGCATCGAAGTCGTCGAGGAAGGATTGCGTGCGCGGGTCGGTCAGGTACCCGGAGCCGAACTCCACGCCGAGGTCACGCTTGATGGCGTCTATCAAGCGGTCGCGGGTCACTTTCGCGATGATGGAAGCGGCGGAGACGACCTTGTACTTCTGGTCGGCCTTGAACATCGCGCGGACCTCGCAGCCAGGGACAGCAGAGGCGATGTGCGCGGCGAAGCCTTCGCGGTCGCGCGAGGGACAATCGATGATGGCTTCTGTCGCTCCAAGTTCGGAGAGCAGGGCGATCATGTGCTTGGCCTCGAGCCAGTTCAGACGACCTTGGAAGACCCATTCGTCAATCTCTTTCGGAGGCACGATACGCACGGCGTGCGGCAGGCGAGCGATGCGCTCGAAGAGCTCCTCGCGCTTCTCACGGGTGAGGAGCTTGGAGTCCTTGAGCCCCTTGGGGAGCTGCGAGTGGTTCTCGACAGCGACGGCCGCGACGACCATGGGACCGATGATAGGCCCGCGTCCCGCCTCGTCCACCCCGCAGATCATGGCGTGTCGCTCCGGAAACTCCCCTATAAATCCTTCGCGTACTGCGGAACGTGGGTGAGCATGAAGCGCTCGATGCGCTTGTCATCGCCTTGCGGGAGCGTGGAGAGCATGAAGTCCTCGAGCTGCCGCATGTCGAGCTCGTGCAGGCGGTGGACCGCCGGGTCGACGGACGGAGCGGCGACTCCCTTGAAGACGTCTTTTCCCGAGAAGACGTGGCGGAAGATCATGAGCGCGCGGGCAAGGTGATAATCGCTCGTCACGAGAATGAAGCGCCGCGCTGAAGCGCGTACGAGCAGGCGCTTGGTGTAGACCGCGTTGCCGATGGTGTCACGACTGCGCTCCTCCAAGACCAAGCGTGAACGCGGCGCGCCCCGCGCTACGAGGTAGTCCGCCATCGCGCGGGCCTCGCTTTTTCCCGCGGCGCGCATGCCGCCCGTGAGGACGAGCCGCTCGACGACCTCTTCATCTAATAACTGCAGGCCGGCGTCGCAACGCGCCATGGTGTCCGCGTGGATGTGTCCGTGCGCATCGATACCACCGGCGAGCACGATACAGACCGACGCCCAATCCGGATAGACAGAGAGATAGTCGTCGTGCATGCGCAGGTCTTCCAGCAAGAGCTATTTCAACGTTCGCAGAACGAATAGCCACTATTCAGTGAGTACTCCGCGAAACATTTATATCTCCCGCGCTGTTCCACGAACACATGAATTGGGGTAGAATCGGACGCGGAATCGGATTGGTGGCGCTCACAGCGGCAGCAGCGGCGTGCAGCAAACCTCCAGTCATCCAAAAGAGCGCGTTCGAGAAAAAGCTCTCTCATCTTCACGACCGAATAAAGTGGACGATCAAGCGCGGAGATGACACCTACGCAGCAGGCCTCTGGTATAGCATTGGACAGTTCGGGAACTCTGCCATACTCAGGGTAGTAAGATTGAACGCGAACGGCACTCCCGATCAGAACGTGTCCATGCTCGTCGCGAACGACTACAACTTCGACCAGAAGCCCGACGAGATATTCCTTGTGCCGGTCGATCAGTTCAACCCGGACCACGGGACACTCATCCGACCCGACGGGTACCTGAACCACCTCTTCCAGAACCCGAAGCTCATCGCGCAGCTGTACCACCATCAGCAACAGCCGCCCGCCTGCAAAGGGCAATGAAGAAATAGACGCGTGACATATAGCATGCATGAGCAAGATGCATTCTCGACGAAAGCGTGCCTTGGGTATCAGCACCCACCGGCACGGACAGATGCCCGCGCCGCCGCAGTTCCGTCAGAAGACGTTCAAGTCGGAGGGAGCGGCGAAGGAGTGGGCCAAAGCGCACGGCGTGACCATCAAGGAGCTGGTGCCAGCCAAGAAGGGCAAGCGACTTCGTATCGTCGCCTGATAGGTTTATAAGCGACGCATTTTTGCCACCCTTCACCGCCGGGGTGGTGGTCTAGCTTGGTATGATTCGCGGTTCGGGGCCGCGAGATCGAGAGTTCGAATCTCTCCCACCCCATTCAGCACAGAGCGGCAGCGCTATAAGAACTACAGTCCGAAGAAGCGGGACAGATGATAGACCGCGAGATTCGCGGACGCCACCCCAGTCCCCGTGGCGGTGATTATCCCGCCCGCGCTATGGATGGAAGGGATGCCATTCCAGGTCATCTCAGCATGACCAAGCATCACGGCGCCAGCGAAAGCAAATCCCAATCCATAGACCGCGGCACGTCGGGCCCTGCCGGGCAGGTCGTGCATGTCTCGGTATTCACCGGGAGCGGGGATGATGGCGCCCAAGTCCTTGACGCCTTGCTTGACTCGCGTGTACAAAGAATCCATCGTTTCGAGAGCTACGTGTCCATCACCCCTGGAGCATGACCGCTATTTTAAAGCCTTATGCATGTTTGCCGCCCATGTAGCGCTCTTTGAAGCGTGCGGCGAACCAGTGCCTGTCGGGCGCGAACTCGGCGTCTTCAATGACAGTCACGTCGTACGCGTAGATCTCCAGCAGGGTCCGCACGGAATGCGTGTCCGCCTTGAGCAGGGCGCGGGCCTCATCGGTGAGTTCGATGGTGCTCCACTTGCGCAGGAAAGCGCGCACCAGCTCCTCCCCCTCAGACCGCACGGGACGCCTCCATCGCTTCGGCGAGTTCTTGACGCGTCCTCGCGCGGACAAGGCGCTCGCGGATGTGCCGCGCGCCATCCACGCCTTTGGTGAGCTGCATGGCGTGGCTCTTCATGCGGATGAAGTCGAGCCCGAAACGGTCGGCGAGCGAGACGTACTCGTTGAAGAGGGAGAGCTTGTCCTCGTCGGAGACCGGCTCGTAGCCCCCTTCGCTGCGCAGGCGCTCGGCCTGCGCGAAGATGAACGGGTTCTTGCGGGCCCCGCGACCAATCATGACCGCGTCGCAGCCCGTATCGAGCATCCTGTTCGCGTCCTCGGGCGTGAAGACATCGCCGTTGCCGATGACGGGCACGTCGAGGGTCTGTTTGAGCCGTTTGATCGCGTCCCAGTCCGCTTCGCCGGAGTAGCCCTGTCGCGTGGTGCGGCCGTGGAGCGTGACGGCGACCGCGCCCGCGTCCACGCAGCGGCGCGCGACCTCGAGATAGTTCTCGTTGTTCTTGGAGAGCCCGAGACGGAGCTTGACGGTGAACGGTTTTGATAACGCGGAGGAGACCTCGCGGACGAGTCCCTCGATGTGGGCCGGGTCGGCGAGCAAGGCGCTGCCCGCCCCCTGGCTGAGGATATGCCATGCAGGGCAACCGAGATTGAAGTCGATGACCGTCGCTTTCTCCTCGACGAGCTTCGCCGCTTGCTTGACGGTGTCGACGCTGCTGCCGAAGAGCTGGATGCCGACGGGAGTCTCCTCTTCGGCGATGACGAGCTGCTGGTGCGTGACGAGATTGCCGCGCACGATGCCGTCGGCGCTGCAGAACTCGGTGGTGGTCATGGCTGCGCCGTGCTTTCTGCAGAGCACGCGGAACGCGACGTCGGTGACGCCGCTCATGGGCGCGAGGACGAACGGCGAGGAGAGCCGGGGAAAGCGCATACCCCTGGAGACACTCACTCGCTTAAATACCATACCAGTATTCGTTTCTATATGGAAGCGCTCATTTTATAAGGGAGCAGCCGTTCCGTCCGGGCAGTAATCAGCGCAGGAGAGTTCCCACACGCGAATTCTCACCACGACCGCGCGCAAGACGCGGCGGACCGATTACCGATACCATGGAAACACCAGATACAGACACCAAGAAGACCTTCGCCGACCTCGGCGTGGACAAAGCGATCGTGGACGCCCTCAAGAAGATGGAGATCATCAACCCGACAGGGATCCAGGCGGAGAGCATCCCGTTCGGCCTCAAAGGAGAGGATGTCATCGGACGGGCCAAGACCGGCAGCGGAAAGACCATCGCCTTCTCCATCCCCATCGTGCAAGAGCTCGCAGGGAAAGAGGGACGGGGCATCAAGGCCATTATCCTCGCGCCGACAAGGGAACTGGCGAAGCAGGTGGACGAGGAGTTGCGCAGCGTCGCGGAACACACCAAGCTCCAGACGGCCGTCATCTACGGCGGCGTGGAGTACGAGCCGCAATTCGCCGCCCTCGAGAAAGCGGACATCCTCATCGGAACGCCCGGACGCATCCTCGACCACATGGAGCGCAAGACCGTGGACCTCGGCAGCGTCGAGTTCTTCGTCCTCGACGAAGCGGACCGCATGCTCGACATGGGCTTCATCGATGATATCAAGCGCGTATTGGCCAAGACGCCGCCGCACAAGCAGTCATTTTTCTTCTCGGCGACCATGCCCGGAGAGGCACGCGACCTGGCGGAGAGCTTCATGCACGACCCCAAGTACGTCGCCATGAAGGACGTGTACGTGGACAACGACCTGCTCACCGAATGGTACATCGACGTCATCGCGACCTGCAAGGCCGACATGTGCGCCGAAGTGCTCAAACGGGAAGAACCGGAACTGGCATTGATCTTCGTGAACAGCCGATTGTTCACGGACAAGCTCGCCGAATACCTCGAGAAACAGGGCTTCTCGGTCAAGGCATTGCACGGCGGACACGCGCAGAACAAGCGCGAGAAGATGGTCAGCGACTTCGAGAAGGGCGAGTTCAAGGTGCTCGTGGCGACCGATGTGGCCGCGCGCGGCCTGGACATCGAAGGCATCACGCACGTCATCAACTTCGAGGTGCCGCGGGACGCGCAGACCTATACGCACCGCATCGGACGCACGGCGCGCGCCGGAGCGGCCGGAACGGCAATCACGCTGCTCGACCGCGAGGAGCACCGCGAATTCAGCCGCATCGAGGGCGATTCGCTGCGCGACATCAACAAGTACGAGATCGACTACCGGCCCAAGAAGGTCTACTTCCTGCCGCGCAGGGACGGCCCGCGCGACGACAGGGGACGCGGACGGGGACGCGGCGGCCCGAGACGGCACGGGAGCGGCGGACACGGACGTGGTGGACATGGTCGTGGCGGTCACGGAGGCGGAGGCCATGGCGGCCCGAGACGGCACGGGAGCGGCGGACGCCCACGGCGCGGGAAGAGCGAGCACTCCGACAACCACGGGAAACGCTCGCACGACCCGGCATCCAAGACCTACATGCCGAAAGTCTAGGGCGCGTGAAGGGCATCGCGCAGGCGTGCCCCGACGGCGAGGACGACGCGGTCCGGAACGTGGAACCGCTTGTAGAGCGAATGCTCCGAATAGATGTCTTCGAAGCAGGGATCCGGCGGGATACGGAGATCACCGAAGGCCGCTCCTCCGGAGTATCGCGGGATTAGGTGCACGTGAAGGTGATGGGCCTCGTTCTGCAGGTTCGCCCAATCCACCCTGCCCGCGCCGAAGGTCGAGATTGTGAGGTCCGAGAGCCGAACTATCAGATCTCCGAGGTCGCTCCATTCACCTTCATCAAGACTTGTAATCGAACGGTCCTCGGGTTCGGGGGTCGCAAGCCACAGGTACGAGCGTCCGAGGTGGAATTGCCGCTTGTGCACATACCAATCCCACCTCCCGAGGTGAGCGATGCGGTACGGCGTCCAGTCCATGGGGAATGGGAGCGACCGCACGCTTTTCTTGCTTTCGTGCGTGATTCACTCCGCCTTCTTCCGATACTTGTCGTATTTCCTGAACACACGGCGCAGCGCCGCATCAGCGTCCACGCCGCACTGGTTGGCGAGGTGGATGAGCTGGAAGAAGGCGTCGCCGAACTCGTCCTCGGCATCCATGTTGTCGACCTTCCACTCCTCGCGCAGGCCCTCCTCGACGGAGATGATGCGTCCGATCTCCGCGATCTCCTCTTGTAGGCGGGCGAGGATGGCGAAGCGCGGCCAGACGGGAAAGCCCGAACCGTCGAAGTATTCCTTCACGCGTCCTTCGGCGGTCTTCATATCCATGAGTTCGGTACAGGACGCGGCGCATTTAATCCTATGCACTGGACAGCCACGGCCGAAAGGCATAACCAGGCATTCTCCCAGGAAAGCCTTGCACCAAAACCACCCTGCCCGGGGCGTTTGCGAGGGCGTCCCGGAGTCCTCCTTCTCTCCTCGCACCTCCATTTCTTCCGCTCGATAAGGAAGTTATTTTCACAAATGAAAACTATTTTCATGCCTGAAAAGTTTATATAGAGAGGCTCTCATCGGCGAATCCATGCCCGGAGCCGAACTCCTCAAGGAGCTCTTCGACGAGAAACGTATCCGTGTCCTGCAGGTCTTTATCCAGAAGCCGCAGGACGAATTCGTGCTCAAGGAGGTCGTGCGCAAGGCGAAGGTGCCGCTCGCCACCACATACAGGATACTGCACCAGCTCGCGGAAAAGGGGCTTTTGAGCGCCTCCACACACAAACACCTTACCGTCTATCGGCTCGCCGACAGCGAGGACGCGAGATACCTGTCCCAACTGCTCTACGAAAAGCCCGTCCCGATCGCCAGATTCGTGGACGTCATCGCTTCTCTGCCCGGAATCGAGCAGGCACTCATGCATGGGAAAGCCACCGAGAGCAGGGCCAATATCGTGATCATCGGCACCGGTATCGACAAGGACTTGATCAACGCCACAGTGGCCCAGATACGCGAAGATGACCATTTCACGATAACCCACCTCATCCTGGAGCCCGAGCAGTATCAGATGCTCGAGGCGATGGGGCAGTTTTCGGGCTCGAAAACAGTGCTTTTCGCGCGATAGCACGTGGAAATATATTCCCCAGAGGATAAATACATATAAATCACTAAGACAGATTTACACACCAGGGTAGGTTGTCTGACGACATCGACCGGAAACAGGCGTTCCGGGAGACACGCCAGCGGTGCTGCGCACCACGACTTACACACATGACGTACGAGAACTAGCGAAAGCTCTCGCACAAATACACACCGGAAACGGGGGAAACAAGAGATGGACTTCATCGTGAACAATGCACTCAAGCAAGACGCGAACAACGTGAATTACGACGAGATCGAAGCGGGACACGCCAACATCAAGGTCATCGGCACCGGCGGCGCGGGCAACAACGCGGTCGCCTGGCTCTATCAGAAAGGAGTCAAGGGAGCCGAGATCATCGCGTGCAACACCGATGTCCAGCACCTGAACATGACGGACGCGGACCGCAAGTTCCTTCTCGGACGTGATACGACTCGCGGCCTGGGCTGCGGCGGATTCCCGAGCAAGGGAGCCGAAGCGGCGCAGGAGAGCCTCAACGAGATCAAGGAAGCCATGCGCGAAGCGGACATGGTCTTCGTGTGCGCCGGCATGGGCGGCGGCACCGGCACGGGCAGCGCCCCGGTCATCGCCAACGTGGCCCGTGAGACGGGCGCGATCGTCATCGGAACGGTCACCATGCCGTTCAAGATCGAGCGAGCACGTGTGGACAAGGCCGAGTTCGGGCTCCAGCAGCTCCGACAGGTCTCGGACACCGTCATCGTCATCGACAACAACCGCCTGGTGCAGATCGCGGGGAACCTCCCGATCCAACAGGCATTCGCGGTAGCGAACGAACTCATAGCGACAATGATCAAGGGCATCGTCGAGACCATCGCCGTGCCGAGCCTGGTCAACCTGGACTACGCAGACGTCAAGGCGATCATGACCAACGGCGGCGTGGCGGTCATCGGGGTCGGAGCCTCCGACAGCAGCAACCGTGTAGAGGAAGCAGTGACTGGCGCGTTGAGCAACCCGTTGCTCGACATCAGCTACGAAGGAGCGACAGGAGCGATTATCCACGTACACGGAGGCGCCGACCTGACCCTTGATGAGATCAGTCGCGTGGGCGAGATGATCACCGAGACCATGGACGAGGAGGCGAACGTCATCTGGGGCGCCCGCATCTCCGAGGACATGAAGGGCAAGCTCACCGTGATGACCATCATCACGGGCGTCAAGAGCCCCTGGGTCCTGGGCCGGAAGACGGCCAAGGAAGCGCAGGATGCCCGCCGACAGATGTCGGACGAGCTCGGTATCGAGATCGTCCACTAAGGGCGCAGCGCCCGAGGCGCTCCCCCGTCCTCGGGCATTCACTTTCCTCGAGGAGAGCGGAAAACCGCAATCCGAGGGATTCTGTGCCTCCACCCACCAAAACGCCATATCACCCCCCAACCCCCCAAAACCGTTTTAACCGGTGGAGGCCGCAAAACGCCCTCGGCGGCGACGCCGAGGCTTTTTCTTTTTTCTACCGATTCTCAGAACGCGCTACTTCTCGAACTCCTTTCGCGCACGCATCTCGCGAAAGTACGCTGCGACGACATTGTCGACGGCAGTATCAGCGACCGCCTGATTGGCAGGTCGATTGGCCTGGTAGAGGAACCGATTGCCAAAACGGACGAAGTCATCGAGGTGAGGCGCGCCCTCGGCGTCCTTCCAGGTCACGATGAGACCCCGCCCCACGGAATCTATGGATACGTCGTCCCGGACCGAGCCGTCATCACGGTTCTTCGCGATCACCCTGTCGAGGCTCTGGCTCGCCTTTTTCGACAACAGGACGCTGTACTGGCCCGGAATGCCCGTCACATCGGGCAAACGGCATGCATAGAGCGCAGCGACAGCAAACGCGGTCGCAAAGACAGCGCGCATCCGGTAGGGTACAATCCTGCTCGCCTGCATACCCCAGTATACGGAAAGCACCCTTCTTAAATCCTGATATTTTCAGGTGCGACGAACAGCGATCCAGAGAAGGATTATATACTGGGCGTACGCATTCTCGTCGGAGAAAAAGCCGCCAAAAGACATATGACGCACGACCTGAGACGGAAAGTGGAGCTGGGGATGGCCTTCTGGATAGGCGTCGGACTGATGAGTATCATCGACGTGTGGAAGATCACGCAACAGCGCAGCCCGCTCCTCTACTCGTGGATCATGTTCGGCGTGTCCGCAGTCCTCATCGTCGCCGGCATCATCCTGCTATTGACCATCAAGGGAAGCAAGAAATAGGCCGCTACTTCTTCTTGCCGCGCTTGTCCTCGAACTGCTGCTCCCACACGTCGTAGATGAGGACGCCGCGCTTGGGCTTGACGCCCAACAGCAGCTTGAGCGTCTTCACGTACATGAAGCCGGCCACCATGTGCGTGGCCGCGGGCAAGAGCCCTTCGGTGCGCTCATGGTTGACGCCCTTTAGCATCGCGTGGACGGCCTTCTTGTCGGTTGAGGCGGCGACGATGCACTTGTGGTCGCGCACCACACCCAACACGCAGGGGATGCCCTTCTTGAAGCAGTACTCGCTGATGAGATCGGAGAGTTCGGAGTTTCCCGAGCAATCCACGACCAGGTCGCTGTCCATGAGGAAGAGGGTCTCCTTGAGGATCTCTTCGTTGAAGCTCTTGATGGTGGGCTCGGGATTGATCTTCGTGAGGTACTTCTTGGCCTGGGTCGCCTTGAACTTGCTCACATCATCCTGGGTGAAGAGGCTGAGCCGATCGAGGTCCTCCTCCTCGACGCGTCCTTTCTCGATGATACGCAGATTGATGCCCGTGCGCACGAGCAGGTCGGCGACCGTGCTGCCGATGCCGCCGAGGCCCACGACCGTCACGGTCTTCCCGCGCAGGAGCTTGGCTTCCTCGGCGCCCAACTCCTCCTCGAGATGTATATACTTCATGTCCACCCCAAGAGGCAGGGGTTTAAAAAGATTATTCAAGATGTATGAGGATTCTCCGATCCGGAACACTTATGCCGTACCCCAGCATGACGTATGCATGACGTTCCGATGCGCATACTGCGGGCTGCACTACACGGAGAAAAGAGACGCGGAAGCCTGTGAGGAGTGGTGCACCTCCCACGACAGCTGCAACCTCGCCGTCGCACGACGCTCGCTCGAAGCCACCGGACAGGCGGTCCCAAACGATTAAAACGGCGGGGGGCGTCGTGACGGCATGCGACTTCCCTGCGCCGCGTGCGGACGCGTCGAGCCAAAGACCTGCAGCAGGGCGGACTGCCCATACTTCGTGCACCGCCCACGCACCTTCAAGCAGGAATTCAGCGGGAGCGCGCCGAACATCTTCGTGGGCCGCTTCGGCTATCCGGACGTGCGCGTGGGCATCCTCGCCACAGAGGAATACGCGGACAACGACGATCCCAAGGGCTGGAGCAAGGCACAGACGCCGATACCCGAGATTCTCGAGAAGCGCGGCAGCCTCGTGAACAGCCAGTTCCTCGCGAACGTGCGGAGCTTCCGGGACCGCTTCCTGCAGGACGCGCAGCTCGTCGCGCAGGGCAAGAATCCGACGGACATGGAGGTGCGGTTGGACCGCGTACCGACGTTCAGCATCCAGTACCCGCCAGGGACCTCGCCGCACGGCGCCTCCGTCAAGCTCGTGCAATCCCGATTGACCGAGAACGTACGCATCCCCAAGGCCGTGGACAAAGCCGTCTCGGACAACGACCTGAAAGCAGCGAGCGCGATCACCGAGCTCTACGGCAAGATCGACGAACACTACCTCACGCGATTATTGACGGGCGGCGTGCTGGGCCAGAAGAGCCAGCGACGGCTCGTGCCGACACGCTGGAGCATCACGGCAGTCGACGACACGCTGGGGAAACGGCTCCTCGAGAGAGTCAAGGAATTGCCCGTGCTCGGCGAGCCACTGGCCTTCTTCGGCGGGCACTACGGCAACCACTACTGCATCATCCTCTTGCCGCGAAACTGGCAATACGAGCTGTTCGAGTTCGCCGTGAGCGGGCAGAGCGAGACGCGCGTGTGGACGGACCACGAGACATACTCTGGACGCACGAACTACGCGGACGACACGGGCGGAGGCTATTACGCGGCGCGCCTTCCCATCCTTGAGAAGCTGGAGAGCCTGGGACGGCAAGCGACCGTACTGTGCCTGCGTTTTGTGACCGGCGAATACACGAACCCGCTGGGGGTGTGGGTGGTGCGGGAGGCGGTGCGGAAGGCCTTGGAGACGAAACCGCTGCGCTTCTCGGACGAGAGTCTCGCATTGACGTACGCGAAGGCGCGCTGCACGCGCTTCTCCGTGGATTGGCAGCACGAGGTGCAGGACAAGAGCTTCCTGCTCAAGAGCCTGAAGCAGAAGCGGCTTTCCGACTATTGAGCGAGAGGATGAACAATGCGCTCCCCAACAGCGCGCCGATGATGGCGAACAGGCCGAGCAAGAAGAAGAGGGCGTGGAAGGAATAGACGAGCACGAGCGATCCAGCGACGACGTACGCCACCGCCTCGCCCACCTTGGAGACGCTCATGTAGGTGCCGACCAGCGTGCCCTGGAGACGCGAACGGTGCCCGATGCGCGAGAGGTACGACCAGGCGCTCACGTTCCACATCGCCGTGCCGATGCCCCATACCCCCATGAGGAGCAGGATGGATTCGAAGGAATGACCGAGGAAAGCGAGCCCGATGAGGCAGGCGCCGCTCAGCAATGCTCCGGCGATGACTAGCCGCCGTGGCCCCGTGATGTCGACGAGGTCGCCGAAGAAGAACTGCAGGACGCTGCCCGCGACGAGCACGGTGATCGAGAGGCCCACATCAGCGTACGAGCCGCCCATGCGGATGATGAGCAAGGGGATGAAGACCGTCCAAGCGGGCTTGATGAACTGCATGGCCGGTCCGAGGACGAGCAGGGGGCGCAATTCCCTGTCCTGCCAGAAGCGGATGACATTGTGGAAGGGATGCACGGCGACCGGACGCTTCTGGTGGGGGCGTGCCTTGCGCAAGGAGAGCGCCAAGGCCGCGAAGATGCCCATGCTCGTGAGAAACGGCAGGCCGAGGAACTGGTCGGCCAGCACGCCGCCGATCGCCGGGGCGAAGAGTTTGGCCGCGGTCTGCACGGAGAACAGCAGGCCGGTGTATCTGCCCCTGTCTTGGTCGTGCAGGCCGTCCTCTATCTTGGAGAGCGCGAGTATGACGACGGTGGAATAGCACGCGGCGTCCACGACACGGGCGAGCACGATGGCCGCCCCGATGCCTGAGTAGTAGAGGGCGTAGGCCACGATGCCGAGAAGGAAGGCGAGGCGCAAGGTCCACGAACGGCCCACCTCGTCAGAGAGCTCTCCCACGAGCATACCCGCCACGACGGCCACGACAGGGAACAGGCCGAAGACAAAGCTGATCCAGGCGTCAGAATAGCCGAGGGAAGCGAAATACGGGGACAGGACGGGCAGGACGAGCTGGACGGCGAACAGGTGCGCGGAGCTGATGAGCGTGAAGCGCCAGTAGTCCTTGCGTTCCATACCGCGCCTCTCCACAGCTTCGTTTATAAAGTTCTGTCATCGCTCCGAAAAGTATAGATAGGAGCAGTGCCAGCCAGTACGCATGAAAAACCTCCTTATCAGCAGGGTAGCGCATGCAGGTGAGAAAGCACACGTCGGGCAAGAGTGGATCGATGACTGTGTGGCCCTGACGAGCCCGGGAGAGTATGAGCGCTTCACAGAGCGCCTCGGAGCGTTCTTCGGAGCTGACTACATGCATGACAGCGGCAATCCGCACAACGGAAATCCGCTCCACCAGGCACGGCCTGCGCAACACGCGCTGTACAGAAACCTGCGAAGCGAGAAGCACCCCGCCGCGTGAGCGCAGGCTTTTTCTAGAGGTTGTCGTTCGCGCATCCCATGGAGTGGGAGCCGTTCTCCGCGCTCGTCGAGCGCTGCGTCGAAAACAACGAGTCGCTCATGGCCTTCGTGCGCTGCCGCATCTTCTATTCAGGCAGGGCGGAGGCGGAGCTGGACTGGGGGGACCGGATGCTCATCATCAAGCAGGACAACGCAGTATTGATCCACCAGCCAGAGAACGGCAATCCCATCAACTACCTCAAGCCAGGAGCCCGCATCAGCATCTACCGGGAGGAGGGCGCGTTGTGGCTGGAGGGATCGCACCCGCAGACCAACGACATCGTGCAGATGGAGATACAGGAGATACACGACGCGATGCGCATGAAGCTCGAGGACGGCAAGAAGCAGGTATTGGCCGGCACAGAAGCGGACATGAGCGACTGGATCAGGGACAATCCATCAAGCATCTCACCCGACTTCAAGCCCTTGTCGCGCGAAGAGCACACGAACTACGGTTTCATCGACGTGTTCGGCCACAACGGGAACGGCGAGCTGGTCATCGTGGAATGCAAGAGGTACACCGCCGGACTGGCCGCAGCGACGCAGCTGCGGCGCTATGTCGAGAAGATGAAGGGACTGCGCGGGACGGATCAGGTCGGCGGCGTCCTGGCTTCCCCGAAAATCACGACGAACGCCGAGCAGATGCTCAATGACTGGGGATTCAAGTGGGTGCGCGTAGTGCCGCCAAAGCGCATCACGGTCGCGCGCGACCAAAAAAGCCTCGAGGAGTGGTAAACACGACCATCCGTCCAGTCACCTGAAGATATCGGCGAGCGTCGTTCCCTGGGTGCGGCAGAACGAGACGCTTGCAAGTTCCGTCGACGGGGCCGAGCAGAGCGGATTGGTGATGTACACATTCTCGGCGAGACGTCTCGCTTCGTAGACGAACGCATCACGGGTCGTGAGGGCGGCGCTGTACAGGATTTGGGCAGCGAGGAGAACCGTTGCTCCGCGTGCGACCGTCCGGAACGCATCCCTCGTGTGCTCGGCAACGCTCATCCGCGCAGCTCCGACAAGAAGCGCTCGAGGGTCTTGGGCAACTGCTCTTCTTGCACGCTCACCATCGCGGCCGCGTCGGCGAGCGGATCCTTCGAATCGGACGGTTCCACCGCGAGGGACAAGAGCTCCTCCGGGACGTCCTGCTTCTTCTTGCGGAGCTTCTTGACCTTCTTCCACTTGGTGAAGAGCTCCTCGGTGCGTGAAGGAAGGAGCTTGGGGTCGTCGATGCCAAGAGCGTTCATCGCTTCTTTCTCGAGCTTCTCGCGACGCTTGACCAGGTCGTGCGCCGCTTTGCCCGCGACGTACTCGATGCGGACGACGCCGTCCTGCACCTTCGTCGACTTGAGCAATTTGATGAACTGGAGGTCTCCGGTCGTGTTCACGTGCGTGCCCCCGCACGCCTCGGTATCGAAGCCGGGGATGTCCACGACGCGGATGCGGTTGCCCGGGACGGCGCCTCCCTGGTAGAGCCGGAAGCCGTACTCCGCTTCCGCGACGGATTTCTTCATCTCGTTCTTGGTGACGGGCAAGTCCTCTTGGATGATCTCGTTGGCCACCTCCTCGATGCGACGCATCTCCTCGTCGGACAAGGCCTCGTAGTGCGTGATGTCCAAACGGCCCTTCTCGGGCGTCTTCGCGGCGCCGGCCTGCCAGATGTGCGGGCCCAGGACGCGTCGCGCGGCGCCGTTGATGACATGGGCCGCGGTGTGGTGTTGCGCGAGCTGGATGCGCCGGTCGATGTCGATCAAGCATTGCACCGTATCGCCCTTCTTGAAAGAAGGCGGCTTTTCCATGACGTGGATGATATGCTTTCCCTGCTTGTGCACATTCACCACGCGCTCACCGTCGATCGTTCCCGTGTCGTGGAGCTGTCCACCGCTGGTCGGGTAGAAGACAGTACGGTCCAAAATGACGTTCTTGCCGTCGACCTTCAACACCTTCGCCTCGCACGACGCGTAATCGTAGGAACGATAGTAGAGGGGTTCTGTCTCCGTGATGCCGGACACGTCCACGTCGGACTCGACGCGCGTCTGGGTGCGCTGCTCGTCATTGGCGTGGCGCTCCTCCACGAGCCTGTAGAAGTTGTCTGGGACGGTCACGACGATATCTTGCTTTCTTGCCTGCGAGCGCACCTGCTCTGGCGTGATGCCGTGGCTGTCATAGAGCTCCACCAACACATCGTTTGTTATGCTTGCTTTCTTGAGGGTGTGCTCGATGATGTGCGCGCCGCGCTTCTTGTTCTCGTGGTACTTGTCGAGCTCGATGCCGAGAAGGCGTCGGACCTCGTCGAGGTCCTCCGATAGTTCAGGATACATGTCCTTGAGCTCTTCGGCGTGCCAGGAGGCGACGTCCGCGATGCTCACGTCCCACTCGTTGTCCTCGATGAAGTCCTGCGCGCGGCGGAAGATGACGCGGAGGTTGTAGTAGCCGCCGACGTTGCCCGGCAAGGCGCCGTCGGTCAGAGCGACGAGCAATGACCGCGCGTGCTCGGCCACGGAGTACAAGGCGCGCATGGGCTCGATCTTCTCGCGCAACTCGCTCACTGGGACGCCGACGGCGTGGGCGACGCGCTCCCACGCCTCCTTGATGTCGTCGACCTCGTCGAGATTGAGCAGTGCGGAGTAGGGCGCGAACCTCCGGTAGAGCTTGGGGTCGAAGCTGACGCCCGTAGCGTCCTTGAGCTTGGAGATGACGGCAGGAAAGGTCGCATCGTACAAGGTGAGCGCTCCCTGACTGAACCAGGCGACGCGCTCCTGGCCGAGACCCATGTCCAGCACCTTGAGCTGCAATTCCCGGTCGCCGCCGTCGTGCTGCTCGTACATCATGTAGACTTGGTTGCACAGCTCAACCCCCCTGGAGAAAAATTCCATGCATGGGCCGTAGTTGCCGCCCCCAGCCCAAGCGTCCTCGTGCAAGGTGAGCTCGTCCTGCGGCAGGCCGAGCACGTCGGTCAAATACGAGAGGAGGTCCTCGAAGGCCTGGTTCTGGTCCCATTCCTCCTTGGGCACGAACTGGTGCTGGCCGATCATGACGAAACCGGTGCAGTGGCTGCCCGTGATGCCGACGTTGTCCACGTCGCCGAAGCGCAGGCAGAACTGCGGGATGACGAGCTTCTTAGCGGGCGGCTCGACCGCGCCGCTGATGACGTACGGCTGGAAGGCCGCGATCGACGCCATGGTGAAGTCCGTGGTAGGGTTCCAGCGGGCCACGACGGGATAGCGCGGGATCTTCGCGTAGCCGCGCGCGTGCATGTGCTCGGCGAAGGTCGTCCAGACCTCTGTGAAGGTCATTTTGCGCTTGGCGGGATTATCCTCGAACATGCTGACCTTGCCCTGGCAGGCCGGGTCCCCGCACCTCTCCTGGTCGGGATGGGTCGTCCAGAAGTACTTGCCGCAGCTTGGACAGGGCTTTCGCAGGAAGCCACGTTTCTCGAGGACCTCGGTGGCGTAGAACCGCTCGGGACTCTCCTGCGCGGTCTTGAGGAATTCCTTCTTGACCTGCTTGTCGGGACGCATGGATTGCGTGGAGGGTGGCGTTTTAATAAAGTATTCCGGTGCTGGGGATGGTATGGACCGGCACAAGCGTCTGGAGCGCAACGTCTGGAAGATCAAGCTCTGGATGTTCCTGACCTGGTTCCTCGCGTACGCGCCGATCATGGTCGTGTTCTACACGCACAACGGCCTGACGCTCGCGCAGACGTTCTTCTTGTCGAGCGTATTGTCAATCGTGCTGCTCGCGCTCAACGTACCGACCGGAGCGTTCGCCGACCGGGCCGGCAGGAAGCCCTCGCTCCTCCTCGCAGGGGTCATCGGTGGCGTGGGATTGCTCACCACGTCCGTCTCGACCGGTTTTTTGGGTTTCCTCGCGGGTATCGTCTTGTTCGGCGTGGGAGCGTCGTTCGCGCAGGGAGCGCAGGAGGCCATCTTCTACGAGACGTTGGTGGAGCTCGGGCGCAAGGACGAGTACGTGCGCCAGAACGGCCAGCTCCAATTCGTCTGCCGCTTCGGGGAGGCCGCCGCGGCCCTGGCGGGAGGAGCGCTCGCGACGCTGTCGTTGCGGGTGCCGTACGTGGCGAGCGCGCTCGTGTGGCTGTCGTCGGTCATCCTCGCGCTGACCATCGTGGAGCCCGCGCGCGAGCGCGCGGTGAAAGCGTACTGGCCGCACATGCTCGAGACCTTCAAGGACGCGTTGCACCGGCATCGCGTGCTCAAGTGGGTCATCGCCTTCGGGGTCATCTCTGCTTTGGGCACGCGCGTGGCCGCCTGGCTGTACCAACCATTGTACCAAGCGGCCGGCGTGCCCATCGGATGGTTCGGCGTGCTCTGGGCGGGGCAACTGCTCGTCGCCGGCGCGTCCGGACTGCTCGCGCACCGCATCACGGGAAAACGCGCGTATCTGGTGGGCTTCGGTCTGAGCCTTGCCGTCATCGTGGTCGGCTACTTCATGATCGGGATCGTCGGGGCGCTCATCGGATTGCTCTTCACCTTCCTCATCCAGGTGGGGCGGGGGCTCTCCGTGCCGTTCGTGCACGAGCGCATCTCCACGCTGGTGAGCGAGGACCGGCGCGCGACGGTGTTCTCTATCCAAGGGATGGCCTCGAACCTCGTCTTCGCGGCCTTCATCCCGCTCGCTGGCGTGACGGCGGACGTCCATCTGCTCGGCACATTCTTGTGGATCGGCCTGACGCTGCTCGTGGCAGGAGGCGTATCGCTCGTCCTGCTGTCGCGGAGATCGAAGGGGCACCTCTGGAAAAACGATATATAGTCCGCCTCCATACTGTGAGGGTCGGGAGGGCCGGATAGGCGCTCGCGGGAAAGCACAATCGTTTATAAAGAAAAACCGTTCTTTTTAAGTAAATTACAGAACGCTTAAATACGATGACTGCATCCTTTTCTTAAGGATTTGTGTATAGCAACCGTTATGTTGGGGGTCTGAAAAGATGACGGTAACGACGAAATATGTCAAGAAGTGTCCGGAATGCGGTGGTTTGAACCTCGCCATGAACCGAGAGCGCGGAGAGGTCATCTGCCGCGACTGCGGGCTCGTGGTCGAGGACAAGATGATCGACTTCGACCAGGAATGGCGCGAATTCGATAGCGACACCGCCTCCAATCGCCGCCGCGCAGGAGCGCCCATGAGCTTCCGCCAGTTCGACAAGGGACTGGGAACGGACGTGGGACAGGCCGCGGACCTCTACAGGCTGGGAAGCAAGACCAAGAACAAGTTCTTCAGGCTGCGAAAATGGCAGCAGCGCGTCTCGACAGCGATCGAGCGAAACCTCAAGCTCGCACTGTCCGAGCTCAAGCGCATCTCCAGCTTCCTCAAGCTCCCCGAGAGCGTGGAAGAGGAAGCCAGCCGCATCTATACCATGGCGGTCCAGAAAGGCCTCGTGCGTGGACGCAGCATGGAAAGCGTCGTGGCCGGCGCGGTGTACGCAGCGTGCCGCAAGCACGACGTTCCAAGGACACTGGACGAGCTCGCCGAAGCGAGCGGCATGGACCGAAAAGAGATCGGTCGCACCTACCGCTTCGTCATCCGGGAGCTCGAGATCAAGATACTGCCGTCCAATCCGATCGACTACATCCCGCGCTTCGCATCAGAACTGAAGCTGTCGGCGATGACGCAATCCAAAGCCGTCGAGATCATCGAGGAAGCGCGCAAGATCGCATTGACCTCGGGACGCGGACCCACAGGCATCGCCGCGGCGGCGCTCTATGTGGCGGCGCTCATCAACGGCGAGAAACGCACGCAGCGCGCGGTCGCAGACGTGGCGGGCGTGACAGAGGTCACGATCCGAAACCGCTACAAGGAACTTCTTTCCGAACTCGGTCTCGAGGAAGAGATCAAGAAGAAGAAGAAGGACTGAAGATGCCCCAAGACGGAATACAACGCCTGCTCAACGTCCTTGTCCATTCGGAATTCTCCCCCCAAGGCGAAGGCGCTTTCCTGATCGTGGAACAGCGGCTCGGAGACGGGCCGCTCTATCACGTCGCTCCCGCACCGACAAGCGATACCCAGATCATGGTGGAATGGCGACCTGGTTTCAAGCTGCAAGCCGTCGGAGGAGGCGTACTGGAGACAGAAGCGTACGGGCAGCGATTCCGCGTGATGCCTCACACTACATACGATACACTACCTCGCGGCAGGAGCCGAGAAATCAGCGGCGAGGAGTGGCGAGGATTACGGAAGGCGGACGATGCGACGACCCCTCATGTGACCTAGAGCGCGTCACGGACGGCGTTGACAAGACGATGCAGGTTCTCGTCGGAGAGCTGCTTGTGCGCCTCGGGACCGTGCCTGATGGCGAAGCCGTCTCCCGTGAAACGAGGGACCACGTGCAGGTGCGCGTGCGGCACCTCCTGGCCGGCCTTGGGACCGTCGCTCAGCATGAGGTTGACATCCTCGCAGAGGATACCCTCGGCATTCCGCAACGCGCGGTCGATATCCTGCGCGACGGTGAACATGCGCGCGGCGGCCTGCTTGGGGACGTCGGCGATGTACTGGTGATGCGCTTTGGGGACGACGAGCGTGTGACCCGGAGTGATGGGGAACAAGTCGACAAAAGCGATCACCAAGTCGTCCTCGTAGACGATGCCCGCGGGCAAATCGCGATCCATGATCTTGCAGAAGATGCAATCAGCCATGCTATCGCCGTGCGCGTACGGGTTTAAGACTCTTGTGATGGATTGCTGCGCGCGGCGTCGAGCGCGATGCGGATATCCTGCTCGTCGTAGCCATGCTCCTCGAGATAACCGAAGATACGCTCGTCGGGATACGTGAGCATGTACTGTCGGATGTAGTCGATGAGCGGCTGCAGCTCGTGGGGAGTCTCGCTGCGCGGCAGGTGCTCGACGATCGTTGCCAGATACGAGGAGAGATGCTTTTTCGCGGGGACGACGATGCGCGCGTCCTTGAGGGCCTCGCGCAACGCGACGGAGTCGAGGCTCGTGCGGTCGGTCACATCGCCCACCTTGCGCTTGAGATGCGTGAGCGAACCGGTCAGCGATGCGATACGCTCCTCGTGATGCCGCAACTCGTCCTGCTGACGGGAAGTCTTGTCCTCGACGACGGACAAGGTGCGGTCGAGCTTCGACACGTCGTCCTTGCCGACGGCCTCGGCCTGCTGCTTCGTCCTCTTGAGCTGCTTCTCGAGCGTGTCCACCCGACGCTTGAGCTGCGTGGCGACCGTGCGGACGGACGCGAGGGTCTTCTCGTTGCGCTCGGTATGCGAGAGGAGGTTGTCGGAATGCTTGTTGAGCGCCCAGATCTTGCGGTCGAGCTCCTCGAAGCGCTCGCGCATCTCCTTGTGCAGGGCGCGCAGGTCCGCAGGGGTATGCGCTGACGTCTCGGTCTTCTTGGACGCCTTCTTTCTCGTGGATTTCTTCGTGGCGCGCTTTGACGCTTTCTTCGGAGCGGACCTCTTCGTCTTGCGCCTGGTCGTCTTCTTGCGCTTCGCCTTCTTGGCTGGAGCTTTCTTCTTGGCAGGCTTCTTGGCCACGTGGTGCTTTTTCGCGGCACGCCTCTTCGGGGGGGGCGGGGGTGACGGGTGATTGGGAGCGGGTTCGGGTTCGTCCATGACCTGCTCCTCCTCCTTCGCCTCCTCGATCATCTGGTCCTCTTCGGAGAGGACCGCTTCCATGTCCTCCAGGAGCTTGTCGGAATCGCGGGACTTCTTCTGCGGTTTAGGCTTGGCAGCCTTAGGCTTCTTCTCAGGCTGGGGCGCGGGGGCGCGGGGCTTGCCGCCGGTGAACGCGCCGGCGATGCGGCTGAAGATACCTTTGGGCGGAGCGGGCGGCGGAGGGAGTGTCTTCGGTGCAGTCCCCTGCCGCTTTGCGCTCACCTCTCTCACCTCACGTCCATTCCGGACAGGGAGATTCCATGGGTCGCCCTTTTTATATGATTCGGTTGCGCCTACTGCGGCTTAATCGCTCGCAGGGGCGAGAGGTGCACACCCCACTCCTCCGCATAGGGCGCGACGAGCTCGTAGGCCTTCTCCAAGGCCGCATCACCTTTCACGCCGTCGTCGAAGAGACGGTCGCGGACCAGATCGAGGACAGCGTCGAATTCTTTTCTGTCGTCGCGCACATGGCGGACAAGGGCGTCGAACTGGTCCTTGTCCTCCTGGGTGAGGCTGCCGCTATAGCGGTTCCAGACGGCCAGGCAATGCGCGACGATGCGCGCGTGGTTGATGACTGAGTTCATGAGGGGGAAGCGCCCCGCGATGCGGGGCGCGTGATGTTGTGAAGCGTGCGCGGATGTCGCTGCGTTTTCTGTCGCTGCGCACGCGAGGAGATGCTGCTGTCCTTGCAGACCACCGGTTTAGGGTGGTTGCTGTAGGGGTTGGGGGGTTGGGGTCAGAAATTGTTTCTGTGGCGACCAGGATCCGCAAGAACAGCAGGAGTTTGAACCGGAGGCCGAGACGGCCCCCGGGCTCACCCCTTTTCCAGCGGAAAAGAGTGGGATGGACCTTGGGCATCCGAACCGGAGAGTGGGTGGAGAGAGCGGATGGAGTCGAGAACAGACACCCAAGGCCATGAGGGTGATTTCCTGCTTGCCGTCTGAAGACCGTGCGAGAGCTCGCGCTCGCCGGCCTACTTCTCTATCTTGAAGGGGAAGGGTGGTTTCCTGATCTCCTGCAGCCACATCAGGCCGACTTTCATCAGGTTCTTGTTGAACTGCTCGCTGATCTTGTACGTCTTCTTGTACATGTCGTACTGGATCATCCCCATGGTCTTCATAGGGGTGAGGATGCGGTCGTAGAACTGCCGCTTGTTGTACGAGATCTTCTCCTTACGCTTGATCGGCACGGGGAAGTCCTTGGGGGACTCTATCTCGAAGCCGTCGTGCAGGGCTGTTGCGAACATGCTCATCTCGGTCTTTCCCATCTCGCCGTCGTGCTGCTTGATCTCCTCGATGAGGAGCTTGGCGACGATGACCTGTTGGCCCGTGGCGAAGATCAGTTCGTACACGTTGTCGGGCATGTTGAACTGATCGAACAGGATGACCATGCTTCGTTGATAGGAGGGAACTGGTATATAAATATAGCGATTATTGTGGTATTTCCTATACTGGTAGGGTTTTTTCGGCAAGGGCGAAAGAGGCCAAAATCAATACCCAAAAATCCACTCGAAAACAACACCGCATCGAGAATAGAGGAAGTAGGAGACTATACCATCGCATTTTCCATCGCTTTCGCGCGCGTGTTGAGCATCACAGACCGCAACGTCCTCGACAGATCATCCACCGAAAAGACAATAGACTCATCATATCTCTGCAGGCCGCGGAAATCCGCAGTCACACCCACATCGAACACGATGCGCGCAATCTTCCAGCCGCGCAGACCACGACCGGCCAACAGCACATCCGGACCCGCAGGATCCTCGAGCTCGACGATAAGGCGATTATTCCGCTCTCCACCGCGCAACACGTGGAAACGGTAGTCGCCCTGACGCAATTCGTTCGCGAGATGCGTGGCGCGCACAAACAACTCCTGAATGAACCGCTCATTGTCGGAGGAACGCCCGGAGCTGAAGAGTCCGCGGAACCGTGACAGAAGGCCCATAGGCGCGCAATCAAGAATCCACTACTTAAATCGAACGCTTCAGGGACAGACCAACAGAGCAATATAGCACCACAACACCCAGAACGCTGTGCGACCGGAAGAGATCCCGCTCACCCAACGGTACCCGTTCACGCTCGAAGAGCTCTACCAGAGGTCAGAACTGAGCATCCCCCTCGTCCTGCCCGGAGACATCATCACCTCACCCAAAGGCACGCTCGTCGTCACCGACATCTGGCGGAGCGTGAACTTCGCAGAGGATATCAACGTCAAAGGAAAGAAGCTCGGGAGCAATGATCGCCATACAGTCCACCTCCTCGACGTGACGCATGAACGGCCGTACAAGGAGGCGCACGAAGCGTACTGGGCAGGGATTGTGCCGTTCATCGACGACACCGTACGCCTGAACGACACAGAAGAGCTCGCCTGTATCTTCGGACTGTACGCCCGACCATACATGCTGCGACTGGACGTCGAGCCAGCATCAGTAAGGATCCGCAAAGACGTGCTGGATTCTGAAATCTGGGAACAGGCCAGACAAGTTCACGCGGACTATGGATTGCGAGAAAACTGGATGGATCAACTACGTCGATATCATCCGCATGCGAGCGAGCAGACCCTGGAGGAGCGCTTCGAAGAAGAGTGGTTGACGTACCAAGCGGACAAGATCGGGCAAGGGACAGGCTTCTCCAGACGTATGAAAAGCCTCGAACGCGAATGCCGGCGGGTGAACGTCACGCAAGTCACGTTCGTGGAACGCTTCGCGCCCAACCTGATCTACAACGACGATCCGCTGAAGCACTAGTCCAGCGTCGCCTGCGAGCCCTGGCTCTTCACGCCGAAGAACGACTTGATCTCCTCGCCGGGACGGTCGGTCATCCGCAGGTCCCAATGGGGCGGGAAGCAGCGCTGATAATTACGCCAGGCGTAGCGCTCGTCGACGAAACAGATGACACCGCGGTCGGTCTCGGAGCGGATGCAACGCCCCGCGCTCTGCAGTATCCGGTTAAAAGCGGGAAAGACATAGCCATAGTCCCAGCCACGCTCGAACTTCTGGTTGTAATACTCGATCAATGCCTTGGCCTCCTTGTCCGGGCGCGCCAAGGGCAAACCGACGATGAAGACGCCCTTGAGCAAGTCACCGGGAAGATCGATGCCCTCGGCGAACGAGCCCGACATGACAGCGGCGAGCACAGCGCCGGAATCCTTGTAGCCGCTGAACTTGCGCAAGACCTCCTCGCGATCCCCCTTGGCCATGCCCTGCACCTCCAAGAAGACGGGCTTGGACGTCAATGACTGCATGGTGCGGACCACCTTGTCGCGCAATGAATACGACGGGAAAAACACGATGCTGTTGCCGGGGACAGCATCCACCATGCGCGCGAGCAAGCGCCCCTGCGCGGCGAACATCTCGTCGCTGCGCGCCTGGTACTTCGTCGTGGTCTGGGGCACCACCAAGGTCAAGCGATGCTCGTCGGGAAAGGGCGAGCGGAAGGTGTACTCCTCCGCGTTCAAAGGGACGTCGAGCAGCTCGGCGTACATGACCGTCGGGGTGAGGGTGCCCGACATGAGGATGGTGCTGTACGTCCCTTTGATGACCGGCCCGGATACGATGCCGGGATCCATGCAACGGTACGACAGCACGGCAGCGTCGGGATAGCGCGTGAGGATACGCGCGAAACCCTCGTCCGCGCCATCCCACTCCAAGAGGAAATCGCCGACAGAACCGATGTAGCTGCGCTGCTGCTCGGCGCGGATGGTGTCACCCGCGTCGCGCAACGCCTCGGCGTCGTACGTCACGGACAGCGCTTTTCTGAGGTCCTGCTTAGTGACATAGCGCTCCTCGTCGGAATCGACGTCCTCGGCGAGACGATTGATGGCCGCCTCCAAGGCCAAGAGCTCGGGGAACTCCTCACCCCACTTCTCCGCCTCGGCGCGCGCACGAGCGAGGACACGCGTGGAAAGACGAGAAGAGGCCAGGTCCTTGATACGGTCGGGAAGATTGTGCGCCTCGTCGACGATGACAATGGACTGCGAGAGATCCTTACCCACCTTCTGCAAGAAGACATCCCGCACGCCCGGATTGAACAAGTAGAAGTAATCGGTGACGATCACGCGCGCCTTACGAGCGGAGAGCACAGCGATCTCATAAGGACACACCTTGTGACGCTCGCCGATGACGCGCACCTGCCCGCTGTCCGGGGACTGCTGCGCCTCATCCACAGCCAGACGCGCGTCCGCCGAGAGGGAGCCCGAGGTCTTGAGGTTCTCGAAATACGAGCACGCCTTGTCGTCGCGCAACTTGCGGCAGTACTCCATGAACTCGCCCGAACGCAATTTCTCCACGCCGTGCTGCAGGCACATCCATTTCTTGCCGATGAGATTAGCGACAGGGATCGAGACATCGTGGCGCTCCTCGATGGCGCGCACCGTCTCCAACGCGATGCGATGCTGGGTGTGACGGCTGGTCAAGAAGAAGACCGTCAAATCATTCTGCACGGCATACGCGATCGCCGGACCCAGGGTCGCGGCGGTCTTCCCCAAACCCGTCGGGGCGTGCACCACCAAGTGCTTCTTCTTCTCGAGCGCGCGCTCGACAGAGAGCACGAGCTCGTCCTGGACGGGGCGCACGCTCGCATGCGGGAACAACACGGATTTCTGATGCTCGGGAGAAAGCACAGAGCGGGCAATGGAGCGCGCTATAAAAGGATTTAGCGCTTGCGCAGGCGCTGCGCCACACCCGTGAAGGCGTCCTTTGCCTTGCCAGCGAATTCCTGGGCCTTGGAGCGCATCTCTGGGGCGCGCTCCTTGAGCTCGCGGCGCTTCTTGCGCATGACCGCGCCGTAATCCTTGAGGTAGAGGTCCTGGTCGGTCGCGTGCTGCCCGAAGGCGTTGAAGAAGACGAGCTCGTCCAAGGGACGCACGGCCCGCGGCTCAGGCGTCTCGTCAGGCATGCCGAACGCCAAGATGGCCTCAGGAGCATACCCATCAGGGATCTCGAGAATGTTGCGCACCTCGGCCTCGTCGAACGAGCCGACCCAGCACCCTCCGAGACCACGCTCCTGGGCGGCGAGCAGGATGTTCTGCGCGGCGGCGGCGCACGACTGCGACGCCCACAACTCTCCCCGACCGGGATACAGGTCAGCGGCACGCTGCCGCTCGGAGACCATGACGATGAACAATTGCGCGCCATGCATCCAGCCCTGGCGCGAACAATACGTGATGATACGCTCTCGTATGGGCTTCTCCGTGACGAGAATGAGGCGCCACGGCTGCAAGTCACCTGGAGAAGGAGCGTAGGTCGCCGCCCGCAAGGACTCGAGGACATCCTCCCACGCGAGCGCGGTGGGAGCGAAGGCCCGGATGCTTCGACGGTCATGCGCGAGGGACAGGAAATCGTCCATGCACCTATTCCGGAAAGACTGCTTAAAAAGCGTGCCGGTATGCGATGGGCATAAAAAGCACGACCCCTCCCGCACCGCCATGCAATACTCCAGGCTGTGCGAGACCTACGCCGCCGTGGAGGACACGTCCAAGCGGCTGGAGAAGACAGCGATCATCGCCGAATTGCTCAAGGAATCGAACGACGACCTCGAACGCGTGATGCTGCTGCTCCAGGGGCGGGTGTTCCCAGCGGTGGATAAGCGCACGATCGGCGTGTCGAGCAAGATCATGCTGCGCGCGCTCGCGCGCGTCACCGGCTCGACGGAGAGCGCGTTGGAGAAGGCCTGGAGCAAGAGAGGCGACCTGGGCCTTGTGGCGGAAAAGCATATCACGGGAAAGAGCCAGCTGACACTGTTCTCCTCGTCCTTGACGGTGGAGCGCGTGCACGGACAGATCGCGAGGCTCGCCGGTATCGAAGGAGCCGGAAGCGTGGACCGCAAGCTCAAGATTATCAGCGAACTGCTCAGCCACGCATCGCCGCTCGAAGCGCGCTACATCACGCGCACCATCCTCGAGGAGCTGCGCATCGGCATCGCGTCGGGCACGTTGCGCGACGCCATCGTCTACGCTTTTCTTTCGAAAGAAGGAGGCATCGAGGACGGCAGCATCGCCGACCGCGAAAAGTACAACGCCGTGACGAAGACCGTGCAGGACGCGTACGACCGGACCAACGATTTCGCGCAGGTCGCGCTCGCAGCGAAGAAGGGACTGCCGGCGCTCACGGAGGTGAGCGTGGAGATCGGGACGCCTATAAAGGTCATGCTCGGGCTGCGGGGGACCACGGTCGAGAGCGCGATGAAAGACCTCGCCGACCCTGATGGGAACGTGCTCTTGCAGTACAAGTACGACGGCTTCCGCGTGGAGATACACAAGGACGGCGAGAGGATACGCATTTTCACGAGGCGCCTGGAGGATGTGACGAAGCAATTCCCGGACATCGTGGAGCGCGCGAAGAAACAGGTGAAGGCCGAGAAATGCATCCTCGACGGCGAGGCCATCGGCGTCGACCCCAAGACGGGGAAGTACAGACCGTTCCAGGAGATCAGCCAACGTATCAGGAGAAAGCACGGCATCAAACAGATGGTCGAGAAGCTCCCCGTCGACGTGCGCGTCTTCGACGTGGTCATGCTCGACGGCGAGGAGACGCTCGACAAGACGATGCGCGAGCGGCACGAGACATTGCGGAGGATCATCACGGACGGCGAGCGATTCGGCGTGGCGCACACCCTCATCACGAAAGACGCGAAGAAAGGACAGGCCTTCTACGACCAGGCACTCGCCGACGGCGAGGAAGGACTCTTCGCCAAGAAACTCGACAGCGTCTACCAGCCAGGGACGCGCGTGGGCAACTGGATCAAGCTCAAGAGCACGATGGAACCGCTGGACCTCGTGGTGATCGGCGCGGAGTGGGGAGAGGGGAAACGCAGCGGCTGGCTGACGAGCTACACGGTCGCCTGCCAGGACGAGAACGGCGAGCTGCAGACCATCGGCCACGTCGCGACCGGGCTCAAGGAGCTGCCCGAGCAGGGATTCAGCTTCCAAGACATGACAGAACTCTTGCAGCCGCTCATCGAGTACGAGCACGGACGGCAGGTCACCGTCAAGCCATCCATCGTGCTGGAGGTCGCGTACGAGGAGATCCAGAAGAGCCCGCAGTACGGTTCCGGATACGCCTTGCGCTTCCCCCGCGTATTGCGCAACAGGACGGACGAGCGCGACGTGGAAGACGTGAGCACGCTCTCCATCGTAGAGCAGCTCTACGCGCAGCAGCGCAACAACACGCGCTGAGGTTCAAGCGCAGGTTTATAGCGCCCGACAGTATAGATCCCCTATGGTGGACGATCGGAACAGGAAGCGCATCCTCGAAGAGGGATGGACCGAGCCGCCGGGCTCAGGAGAGTTGCTGCACGAGAAGCGTGCAGGAATCTTCAAGTGTGCGCGCTGCGGACAACCATTGTTCACGTCCGAGGAAAAGTATGACTCGAGGAGCGGTTGGCCAAGCTTCACCGCGCCCGTCGAAGGAGCGGTGGAGGAGAAACAAGACCTATCGCACGGAATGGTACGGACCGAGGCTCTCTGCAGCAAGTGTCGAGGTCATCTCGGACACGTCTTCGACGACGGTCCGCGCGGCAAGCCGCGCTACTGCATCAACTCCGGCGCGATGCGGTTCTCTCCAGAGCCGTCCGCGCGTGCGCATACGTGAGCGGGTCGGGCACCTGACGACGCTGCTCGGGGGGCAGCGCCAATTCATCCAGGTCCGGCGGACCCCAGCGTTCGCGCTCGACGGCCTTGCAGACATGGTCCATGATCGCCGGGGTGTATCGTCTGTCGAAGCAGGTCTGCACGAGGAAATCACGCACATCAGGATCCTGGTCAGGAAAGCGCGAATCCATGAACGCGACGTATTGCTCTCGCTTGGAGTACGGCGGCACCTCGAGGATGGTGCCGAAACGACGATGCACAGCGCTATCAAGCTTGAATTGGCGGTTCGTCGTCGCCACCACAAGAACGTTGCCGCGATAGGTGTCCTTTATACCGGAGAGGTCCTGCATGAGCTGCGCAGTCACCTGGTTCATGCCGGCGCTCGCGGAATCGTCCTCACGGGAGGTCACGACCATATCCGCGTCGTCGAGGAACAACAGTCCGATACCGTCGCGACGCGTGACCCTGCGGAACTTCTTGTGGAAGTTGCGCGCGCTCTGACCGACCCATTTGCTATAGTCGCTCGACGTGAAGGTCTCGTAGCGGAACGGAGTGTGGCGGAGCTCCGCCATGCATTGCCCTTCGGCGATCGCGTACTTGCACAGGCTGCTCTTTCCCGTGCCCGGCGGACCGTAGAGCAATATCGCGGCATCCAGCGCCTTGACATGCGTATTGGTGGCGGTCGCCGGGTCGTAGTAGAACAGGGAGCGCACCGCTTCAGTGACGATGCTCACCTGATCGTCGAGACCGACGATGACCGGGCGGCCCACACGTCCCGGACGCTCGTAGAGGACTCCCTCGACGGTCACCGGACGAGGCGCGCGTCCCATGTCAGAGAGGCGCCTGTGCAATCCGGAGATATAGGCTCCGGTCCTCTCCGGATGCCTGCCCACCTGCGCGAGGAATCCCTCCAGAGACGATGAACCGGGATCCTTCGGGTCGTTGCCGTTCGAACTGACACCAGACCCGACCTCCAAGGCCTCCCTCGCTGACAGTCCCTTGTCACGGCCCGCGATATAGATGCCGAGCATGCGCTCCAAGGCTTCCTTGTCCACGCGAGGGATGCCCGCCGGCAAGTCGAACGGGATCTCCCGCGGCAGACTGCGGACCGCGCCGAGGATGTCGGTCTTGCTCAGTTCGAGCTGATCCGCTTCCATTTCTGGCTGGTCTCGTTATCCTCGCCGTTGGAGCCGATGCCGTAGCGCGGGTCGAGCTTCATATGATCCTCTCCCAAACGCTGATTGATGAAGATGTCCATCCGACGAGCGAAAGTTCCCATCTTCTCATACAGCACTCGGACGGATTGTGCGTGCTTATCCCCGAATCCCAATAGCTGCTGGTTCTCCCATTGCACGAGCTTTACATGCAACGCGTTGCGTTGGCCGGCGAAAGACGAGTACAGGTCCTGCAGCTCTACGACGTGTTCATCAAGGAAAGTGCTCATTCCATGCGTGGCGTTGTAACGGCTGACGTTCTTGTCCGCCTCTACATAGAGGTGGTGCAGTTGCTCACGTGCCTCGCGTAGCCGTTCGCGCGTATCGAAGAGCACCTCGCTCACATATTCGCTCTCCGTCTCCGCGATCTCCGCCTCGATGCGATTGACGAGCCGCGCCTGGCGCTGGTACTTCTCCATCGATGCTTCCGCGAGGGACTGCAACTTGTTCGCGGTCGAGCTGGCAGTCTGCTGTTGGTCGCGCAGGTAACCCAATCGTTCGTCGAGCTTGTCGCAGATGGAATCCACCTCGGAGTACAAGCCTTTCGCGTCATTGAGACGCTTGCCGAACTGGCGTTGGGCCGAATCGCCGATGACCTCGCGCACGGACACGACTATGCGCTCGTACAGGGTCATCCCCGAACGCTGCTCCTCCTTGAGCTCGCGTTTCTTTCGCGCATCGTATGCGAGGAGATCCTCTCTGGGTTCCTCCATCGGAACCTCCGCATTGATGTGATCGATGAGCTTCTCCAACTCGCTATCCGACATCGCGCCCATGTCGCGAACGCCGCTCCTGTGCTTTTGGTCTTCCATAAGATTCACCGTCCTCCTCGGAGGAATCGCTTTTGAGATGCCCATCGCGTCGCATACGGGAACCGTTCCGGAAGAAGATCCACGAATCCCATCGAGCAGCGATCTTTTCCGACCCGCAACCAGCAGAGGAGGGACTTCCACGCCACGCGCAGGTTTTCCGGCTGCAAAAGCTTGTTAAAGCGCTCCCGCTTCGCCTCTGGCATGATACGGGCGCCTATCTGCACGGTCGTGGGGCATGTGGACCACGGCAAGACCACATTGCTCGACGCGATCAGGGGAACAGCCGTGACAGCGGGCGAGGCGGGAGCAATAACGCAGGCCATCGGCGCGTCCATCATCCCAATCGAGCATATCGTCGAGCGAGCGAAAGGGGCGCTCCCCCAGAAGATCACCATTCCTGGATTGTTGTTCATCGACACGCCCGGGCACGCGGCCTTCACGGGGATGCGCAAGCGCGGCGGATCCTTGGCGGATATCGCCGTGCTCATCGTGGATGTCAACGAGGGCTTCAAGCCGCAGACGAGAGAGGCCCTGGAGATACTCAAGACCTACAGGACGCCGTTCGTCGTCGCGGCGAACAAGATCGACCTCTCGCCAGGATACCAGAAGAAAAGCGAGCAGGTGCTCAAGGACATCGAGCAGCAGAACCCGCGGACGAACGAGCACATCGAGACCAAGCTGTACGAGCTGGTCGGTGTGCTGCACGAGTACGGCTTTCCCGCCGACCGCTTCGACCGCCTGGAAAGCTTCGAGCGGCAGGTCGCGATCGTACCTATCAGCGCGAAGGACCACACAGGCATCGACAGCCTGCTCGCCATCATCGTCGGCCTCGCGCAGCGCTACCTGGAGAAGCAGTTGTCCGCGGACGCGGACGGACCCGCGAAAGGGACCATCCTCGAGGTCAGCGAAGAGCAAGGGCTCGGATTGACGCTCAACGCGATCATCTACGACGGGACGCTCGATGTCGGGGACACCGTGGTCATCGGCACGCTCGGCGAGCCGATCGTGACGCGCGTGCGCGCGCTCCTGCAGCCCAGCGATGTCGGCGACATCCGGGACCGCAAGACCGCTTTCCGCAACGTGAAAGAAGCCGTCGCCGCGACGGGCGTGAAGATCGTCGCTCCGAACCTCGAAGGGGCCGCTGCGGGGATGCCTGTGATCGAGGTCACGGGCAGCGTCGAGGACGTCAAAAAAGAGGTCTCGAAAGAGGTGCAGTCCGTGACGATCGAGACAGACGAGGAGGGGGTCGTCGTCAAAGCGGACAATATCGGCTCGCTCGAGGCTCTCATCAGCCTCTTGCGCGAGAAGGACGTGCCCATCCGCTCCGCTTCGGTAGGACCTGTCAATAAGAAGGACCTGACGGTGGCCGCTTCCAACACGCGCGAGCATGCTGTGGTGCTGGGCTTCAACATCCCCGAACCCAAAGGCGTTCCTGAGGGAGTGAGCGTCTTCGTGAAAGACATCATCTACGCGCTCATCGATGACTACGAGCAGTACACGTCGTCGCTCGTGGAGAAGGAGAAGACCGAGGAGCTCGAACGATTGGCGCGCGTCGCCAAGCTCGAGGTGTTGCCGGGATGCATCTTCCGCGCGTCGAACCCATTGATTTGTGGGGTGCGTGTCGTCGCCGGACGGCTCAAGCAAGGGGCGCCGCTCTTCAACCCGAAGCAAGGGCTGACCACATTGGCGAACGTCAAGGAGATCCAGGACAAGAAAGTGTCGTTGCCGTTCGTCGAGACCGGAGCGGAAGTGGCCATCAGCGTCCCCGGAGCGGTGGGCGGACGCAACGTGCACGAGGGAGACGTGCTCTGGACGAAAGTGGACGAGGAGGGTTTCCGGAAGCTGCGCTCGTTCGCCAAGCAATTATCATCGCAGGAGATCGCTGTGCTCAAGGAGTACGCGGAGCTCATGCGCGAGAACAATCCATTGTGGGGCGTGTAGATGCGCTTTCTCAACAGCAAGGAGCGGCGGGCGTTCTTCGGACGGCTGGAGGAGACGTACGGATATCACGGACCGACCGACTACGTCGTGTACGAGGGCGGGCGCGACAAGTACTATATCATCAGCCGCGACCTGGAGAAACTGCCCTTCGAGGAATTGCGCATCGCGCAAGGAGGGCTGCACGTCGCGTCGGACGCGCACGGCGAATTGCGATTGACCATGGACGGCGCGCAACTGTTCGGGCCCTCGTGCGACAAGCCCTTCGCCAAGCTCGACACTGCTGGCCGCGACGAGTGGATAGCCGGCCAGGACGTCGATTCCGAGGGAGAGGACGGTTGGGTCATCGTCGGCTGGGAGAAGGACATCCTCGGCTGCGGGCGGCGCAAGGACGGTCGCATCATCAACTACGTCCCCAAGGAGCGCCGCATCAGCGAGCCGCATCCGTGATACGCGGCAAACGGCCTGATGTCGTCCGCCAATCCATGGGATCGTGCTGCATCATGTCCGAAGCGTTCGCCTCTGTGATGACAATGGTGAGCACAGTATCATCCACCTGCAGCGGGTAGTCCTTTCCGTACGCCGCGCGCTGCGCCGCGTTGCCTCCCAGCAATCCTGCGTGCCGGTAGAAATAGGTATCGAGGACATGGAGCCTCCCCTTGAGACGTCGCACGCCCTCGGTATTCAGGCTATTGCTCTCCGGGTACTCGATGTACGCCAGAGCATCCATGACCTTTGAGGAGATCATGCTCGGCGTGACGATGTCCGCGTGGTATGCGCCGAGATGGGCGAGCTCCGCGAAAGCGGCCTGATTCGTGATCACGGACAGGTCAATGACGGATTGTGCGGTCAATGCGAGCTGTGGCTCACCGATCTCTTTCCGCTGCGCGGACGTCGCGGCCCTGCGGACCGCATTCGACAATTCGTGGATGCCGACATTGTTCTTGTAATATTGATCCTGACGTCCAGAACCCAATATGAGCTGTATTCCGTACTTCGGCAGCTCTCGCTCGGCCAGGTCGTGCTCGTCCTTATACTCTGATGCGAGGATCGTGTACTCTGTGGGCGGCGGCAGTTCTGACGCTTCCCATAGCTCCCGCAGACCCAATGCACGCTCCTGCATGAT
Source organism: Candidatus Woesearchaeota archaeon (assembly GCA_046704725.1). GTDB lineage: Archaea > Nanobdellota > Nanobdellia > Woesearchaeales > SKIA01 > SKIA01. The sequence goes on from JBJKRI010000006.1 coordinate 242,895, forward strand.
CTCGGGGTCCAGATGACGGACAAGATCGTTCACGACCTCACCCAGATGATGCCTTTGGCGCGGGTAGATGTCGTTCGTCTGCTCTGTGCGCTCGGTCGCCTTGATCTCCATCACCCCGAAGAGCTCTAACGGACTGAGAGACACATGATTGAGCTGGCTCGGCTTCACGAGGTTCGCCATGTAGCGCAGATAGCTCGGGACGCGCCTCTCCTCGGTTCCTCTTCGAGTCCTCACGCGGACAGTCTCGAAACCCGCCTGCCGCCGGTCGTCGCTGAGGTGGTTGATCATCCGGAAGACGCGGTGGTTGAAATTGTTCAGGCTGTCGGGGCCGTATCCACGCAGGTGGGGCGCGATATCGCCGATGGAGCGCCGAGCCTCCTCCTGCAATCGATCCAGGACCCGATCGCGCTTCGCGATGGACTGTACGGCTGTCGGCTCGACACCGAGGCCCCCCATCGCCCGCAGATATACCTTGATGTCCTGCTTGGCGAGCTCCTCGACGTCGTCATGACGCACGTTCGCCACGCTCTTAGCGATCTCGAAAGCGAACTCGTCGTCTGTTAGGTCATCGAGCGAGCGTCGTTGATGGTGAAGCGTTTCCATCAATCGACGGACACGAATCACTTCAGAGCGCAACGTGTGCACAGGATAACCGAGGAGGGACGTCTTGCGCATCACGTGCTGCAAGTAGGCGTGGTGCCGCTCGATATGCCATGCGCCCAACCGCGCACGGCCAGGGTCTCGCTGGAAAGCGACCTTCCAGAACTCCATCAGGGGCGCAGATTCATCTCTCTCGATGTAATAGGAACGGAGCATGCTGTCGAAGCGCTCCAACCAGGGTCTCCAATCGCTCCCCATAGAGCAGAGAGGCTCTCGGACTATAAAAAGACTCTCTAAAATACTTACTTAGGAGTGAGTATATACCTTCCAAACGGCGTCTCCGACGTGATGCAGGCTCCGGACGGCCTTCCCGGAACCCATATCACGCATCTTTGCCGCGGAAAAAAGCATCTCACCCACGGCCAGAGGCTTTCCGTGCGTAGCATCCACGACCTGCACGAGCGCGCCCTTCTCCGTGTCGGGAATCTCCGTGATACCCGGGCGCATGACGTCGGCGCCCTGGGCGACGTGCGGGACAGCGCCCATATCCACGACGAGGCGCGGCAACAGGTCCGGCCGCTCCAAGAGGAGCGGAATAGCGGGGATCCAACGGCCATCGTTCTTCACGAACCAGAGCGTGCCGTCCACGAGGATGGCGTCGTCGGCCATCTGGATGTCACGCTTGGGATCGAGATCGACGGGAAGCTCCGCCGACAATCGCTTACTGTCGGACTTCCGCAGTCGTCGCAAGGACAATATCACGCACCTCCCGGATGTCGTCGACGACGCGATCCACGTAGGGATAGAAGTTCTCCTTACGCATGGGAGGCAATCCCTGACGCTGCCAGATCGTGGTCATGCCGAGCTCGTGCGCGGTGGCGAGATCCACCTCGGGATGGTCGCCGACCATGTAGCATTCCCCCGGATGCACGCCCAGCTCTTCTGCGACGCGCGTGAAGCAGCGCGGGTGGGGCTTGTTCGCCCCGACATCGTCGCTGGTGAGGATGACGGAGAAGCACTCGGCGATGTGCAGGCGCCGGATACGCTCGCGCTTCCAGAACGGGTCGCCGTCGCTGTCGGTGAGCACGGCGAGCTTGAAGGACTTCTCGAGCTCCTCGAGGAGCTCTCTTGTTCCCGGGAACAAGCGGACGCGCGCCAGGAGGAGATCCCAATAGCGATCGACGAACGGCTCGACATCCACGTCGAAGACGCCGACGCGCGCGAGGGCCTCAGTGAACCATCGGTCCCTGCCGTAGTCGCGCGGCACGGAATGCTGCTGGAGATAGCCGACCTTCACATCATCGAACAGCATCTTGAAGCGAGCGGGATCGAAACCGAACTTCTGCGAGAGCTCGGCAGACATGACCTCCTCGACAGAATTCTCGAACGGGAGCCACTCCTCAAGGGTGTTATCGAGATCGAAGACAATCGCCTTCTTCACAAGATATCCTCGATCGGCTTCTTGTCCTTGCGGACGATCGGCTTTTCGGGTTCCTCCTCCTCGAGGTCCACACCCAATCGCTTGAGCTCTTGGACGTGCATCTGGAGGAGCTGCTCGACGATACCTAGGATACGCACCAATTCCTGACGCTCCTTGCTCAGCGTGGAGACGCTGCCCTTATGGAAACCAATCTGCTCTTCCTTGGACGCTTCTGGAGCGGGTTGCTCCGCTTTCTTCTCGGCCATGGGTCGACAAAGGAAAGCCGGGCTTTTAAACATTGTGCGGCGATACGCAGATAAAGCACAAGACCGGCCCTCATCCGTGGCAAGCCTGCTCACCGAGACGAACCTGCTCATCGAGGGGATAACGAACCTCCTGGTCCGACCGCTCCTCATTCTGTTCCTAGGAATCATCCTCGGGAAGATCCTGCAGAACCTCGTCCTGCGGCTCGGGAAAGCCACAGAACTGGACAGGCATAGCCGTCACCTGCTCGGGCAGACCGGACTGACGGAACTGATCGCCGGAGCGATCGCGGCCGTGGTCTACACGATAGCGGTCGTCTGGGCCCTCGTCGCAGCGCACATCGTGCGCGAAGCGGCGTTCATCGTGGCCGGGGCGTTGGCGATGATGGCCTTGTTCGCCATCGTCTTGTGGGTGGCGGACCTGTTCCCGAACCTGATTGCCGGTTGGCGGATGAAACGGCGTCCGAAGAACGGACGGACGTTCTCTGGAGCGGGAGTGAAAGGGACCGTCGAGCACGCAGGGCCATTGGCCGTACGGTTGCGCACAAAGGACGGCTTTCTCATCGTCATCCCGAACAAGGCGTTGCGCTAGAGCATCTCGAGCAGCGCGGAGAGGTTCCACAACTGCGTGCGCACGTAGTTCGGCAGGCCGGGATTCTCGTCGAGATCCTCGAGGATGCCGCGCATGCGGTCCACGCGCAATTCGAGCGCGATAGGCTCGTCGAGCGTGGTGCGCATCTCCTGCAGCCGGTCGCGCACGGTGCGCGGCGTCTCGTCATCGTCCTGCAGTTCGGCGAGGGTCTCACGGATGGCTGTGATCGCTTCCGGCTCCATGCTTCATGTCCTCCATCGCTTTGTCCTGCAGGCGCTTGGCCTTCTCGCGCAAGCGCCCCTCTTGCTTGTCGAGCGCGGCGATGCGCTCGGAGACGCGTGACTTCTGGGAATCCAGGTCAGTTTTCAAGTCCTTCGCATGGGTCTTGACCATGATGTTGCCGACCATGCGATAGGCGTCCTCGCCGTCGCGGAGCTCCTCGATCGCGGACTCGAGCTCGATGAGCTGGGACTGCAGTCCCTGCTTCTGGACGAGCAATTGCTGGACGGCCTGCTCGATGAGCTGCAATTGCCTGACGGTGTCCTCGGCAGTCATAGGTCGGCGGTCTTGTGCCAGACCGTGAGCAGTTTGGTGATAGCGTTGAGCAATGCGCGAAGGGCGACGGGGTCGTCGGCCTCGATGTCGAAGACCGTCTTGTCATCGGTCTGCGTGATGGTGTACGAGCCGCGGGGCATCTTCTTGTCCTCGGGCGCGAACAACTCGAGCAGACGCGGGTCTTTTTCCACGGTGATGGTCGCGTTCATCTCGCGAGGACGTGCGTCGGGCGGGTACGCGGCTTGAAAATCATCTTGGAACCGCAATAGGGGCAGCGGATCTTCTTGAGATAGGACGGATCGACGTCCTTTCGGCATTCGAAACAGCGGTAGGCGGCCATTATTCCTCGCTCCTGGCACGCAAGACGGGAGGCTTGCCGACGGTGTAGGCCCTGCCGGCGAACTTCGCGCCGCACTTGCGGCACTGCCAGATACCCGCTGCGACGCGGGAGACCTGCGTGTAGCCGCACTTGGGGCAGGGATAGTCCTTTCGGGCCTGCGATTCGAGCAAGGCGACCTTGTCGCGGTTGCGACGGCCGTACCGGCTGCCGAAACGCTTGCCAGAAGCCACCTCCTTGTTGCGCGCCATATGCTCGGGAGCGATGGTCGCCTTATAAAGGTTTGGGACTATGGCGGGCCACCACAGCCTCCGCTACGGCCTTCTTGGCGCCTGTGCCACCGTAGATGCTTGGGGGAGCACGATCTGCGTGCCACGGATCGCGTCAAGAGGCATACAAACCCGCTCCGAGATGGAGTCCCTCCGTACACCGCTCGGATAGTCGCGCCAACAATATTTTCTATATAGACATAATACTGTTTCAGAAGAACATATAAGTACTATTTAGGAGTAACATCTTCTGTGGACGAACGACAAAGCATCGACTCCATCGTGGAAGAGCCAGCGCATCGGACGCTGCGAGAACGAGCGAAGGACTACTCGAGCACATGGAAAGAGTACTTCCGGACGCTAGCGCCCGCCATCGCCATCTCCTCAGTAGGCTCGGCGATCGGGCAGGCCGTGGCGACGCATCTCGGGGCGGACAGCATCACGGCGAACACGCTCGCCGCATACGTATGCGGATACATCCCCGGCTACACGTACTATTTCCGCCAAGAGTACAAGAATCACCGAGAGCGATATCCGAACGGAATCAAAAGCAAGGAATTCGCAACATACGTCGGAACATTCTTCGCAGCGGACTGGGTCAGCGACATATTGACATTCACGCCCACATTCATCGGAACCAACCTGCTGCTGATGCGACACACGAACGTATCACCGTTCATGAGAGGAATCATCGCATGGGACGGCGCCGCACTGCTCTATATCAGCAGCATGTCCGCCCTGCATCCATTCACCCAACGACTCACAGACAGCGCAAATGCAGGAATACGCAGGCTCTACAGAGCCGTGAGAAACACGAACAGCGTTCCGCCGGCAGCCGGTTGCTAGACATTCTCCAAGGGCACAGAAGCCTTCGCGCGCGATCGAGCCGAACACTTATAAACGAGTTCTACAACCTCCATACAGTGACAACGGACTTGTTCGATCCGTCCCAGAAGGACAGCATCGTGCGACGCACACTAGAGAAGACCGCGCGCATAGACCTCGCGCAGATCGATATAGACACGTTCGACTTCGATGACACCTATCTCGTGAGGCGATACCGGTTCCCGAACAAGCAGTACATGCAGAACATCGAAAGAGCAGTCGGACCCATCGTCCATCGGATGACCAACATGGATTTTCCGCGACGCGTGCACGAACCCATTTTCGAAGCGATCAAGAACGCACACGAACATGGGAACAAGAGAGACCCGAAAAAATACGTGACCATTGGGATAACCGCGGAAGACCCGGAGATCCGCATAGCGATCGCTGACCAGGGAGGAATCATCAATGCGGACTTCCAGTCGTACGTCCTGTCAGTCCGCGAGGGAAAGACGATCAACTACTACGAATTCTCCGGAAGACTCCCCAGACAAGAGAACAAGGGGACAGGGATCAATTTCATGCACACACTCTCCGATCGAGTCGAGTACCTCAAGGGAGCCGACAACGGACTGGTCGTGCAGCTCACGTTCGTCCGTTGAATGGGGCTACTGGAATTCGAATCCAGATCAGAGCGTCCCAAACGCCCTATGCTACCAGGTTACACCATAGCCCCGATACGAGAGAGACACGGAGCTCCCTTAAAAAAGCTGCTCAGTGGAAAACGCAATTCTCCTTGCCCATGACAGTGCGCACGAGCGAACGGATATCGCCCTCGGCGCTGAGCGGATACAAGAGATGCATCGTCTCGTGCAAGAGGACCTCCGTGCGCTCGACCGGGTCGAGGCCCTCCAAGAGGCGTATCTCGCCCGTGGCGAGGTTGGCCGTGCCGAGGACATGCATGCCCATCTCGTCAGAGGTGGCCGATCGGATGCGTGCCCACGGCGGGACATGGACGTAGAAGACGCCGCGGCGCGGGACGCGATACTCGTGCCTGACCTGATAGTCGGGCGAGCGGATGACGTAGGTGACGGTACGATGCTCGTGCGGGGAATGATACGTGACCACGGCCTCGTCGAAACGCCCATAGCCCACAGCGATACCAGCAGGACGATCCTTCGCGGGGCCGATGACAGCGGCGTGCACGACATCGTTTGAAAGCACGTCAGACAATTTCTTCGGCGAGCGAGGGACAGGAGCGGCAGGAGCATGCGGCTGCCATCCGGGATGGCATTCCGAGAGCTGCTTGATGAGATAGGTGATACGCGCCGCGTTCACCGCCGACAAGACCTCCTCGAGCACGAAAATGCGAAGCAGAGGAAGTATTTAGTCCTCTCGGCGCACGACCTTCTCCGCGATGGAGGCGAAGGCGGGGCGCGTGATGAACACGCCGACCGACACGCCGAGCACGGTGGTGACCGCGAAACCACGCAACAGGCCGGCGCCGGCAGAATAGAGCGGGATCATGGCCGCGAGCAAAGTGAAGAACGACGCGAAGATGATGAAGAAGGCTTTTTTCATGCGCTGGCGCCACGTTCCGCGCGCCGAGCCGCCGTGCTTGACCTCGTCCACGATGACGATCTGGTCGTCGACACCAGTACCGATAGCGACGAGGATGCCCGCGATGGCCGCGAGGTCGAGGTTCCACGCGATGAGCGCAGCGACACCGAGCACGATGACCAGCTCGGAGAGCATGGTCACGATCATGGGGATGCTGATGCGCCAGTCATGATAGCGCGAGGTGACGACGATGACGACCGCGATGATGGCGACAAGACCCACAAGCCAGATGTTCTGGATGAACGAGCTGCCCAGGGACGGGCTGATTGTGTCGGTCTGCACCATCTGGAGCTTGACGGGCAGGCTGCCCGTGGCGAGGATGGTCTGCAGCTTCTTCATGTCGGCTTGCGCCGCGAGAGCGGCGTCCTGCTGCGTCGGGCCCTGACCGGAGCCCTGGATCTGGATCTGGGTCTCAGCGCGGCCCTTCAACGAGGAGGATATCTGCAGGGTGGACACGTTGCTGCCGTCCAAGAAGAGCCGGATGGGCAAGGAAAGATAACTGCCGCCCTGGCCGGGGACGACGGTGAGATTCTTGGTCGCGTCCGCCTGGCGCTGCGCCGCGGCGGGCGACAAGGTGATGACGAAGTAGTACTGGCAGATGTAACCGGAGGTACCGCCCTGGTTGCACTGCTGGATGCCGCTGTCGGTCGCGGAACGGCCGACGTGCGTGATATCGTTACCGCCCGTGAAGACCGTCGTGTTGCCGATCTTCGCCTCGAACTTGCCCTGGCTCGAGAGCAGGTCGACGATCTGCTGCTCGTTGACGCCGGCGACCTCGACGAGCACGTACTGGTTGCCCGAGAAGTCGCTCGTCTGCTGCACCGTCACGTCGGACAGGCCGAAGACGTTCAAGCGCTCCTGGATGTTCGCGAGCACAAGGTCCATCGTCTGCTTGTCGACAGGATGCTCGGGCCGCAGCAGGACGCGGGCGCCACCGGTGAGGTCGAGCCCCTCGCGGATGTTCGTGGTCGCAGGCTTGGTCACCCGTATGCCCAGCGGATTCTGCGGATTCGTGATGTTCGCGCTCACGTTGAGCACGTAGGAATTCTTGTTGGTGCGGACCTGGACCATGGTTCCCGGCTGCACGGAGTCCAACGCCTTCTGATAATCAGCGATCGAATTGACCGGCAGGCCGTTGAGATCGAGGATGCGTTCGCGCATGACCGGCGGGGTCGTGGCCGTCGGGCCCTTCATGCCGGCGTCGGACGCAGCGCTGTGGCTGTCGACGGCGACGATGGCCGCTCCGTCGTGGAAGGGGTGCGGGCTGATGAACAAAACGGCGAGCAGGATGGCGCCGATGAGCACCCAGATGCGGGGAGGGAGCTTGATCTTCATGTGCGATCACCCGTCTTTCCCAGTCGTTTCATGTACCAATAGACGATACCCGCGTTCTGCAGCCAGGTGAAGACCACATCGCCGATCATGCCGATGAAGATGATGAGCATGATCTGCCGGATCACGTCGCTCGCAGACAGGATGAGGGAAACGGTGACGGCTGCGGCAGTCGTCATCTGCATGGTGCCTCCCGTCTTGAACGCCCCCCAGATGCGCTGGGTGACACTGCCCTCCGAGCGCTTGAGCACGCGCGTGGAGAGCAGGATATCCGTGTCCACCGAGTACCCGATGAGCATGAGGAACGCCGCGACGCCGGCCGTCGAGAGACGTACCTGCAGCAGGTCGATGATGGCGAGCGTCATCGTTATGGTGGACGCCGCTGCCAAGATGACCGCGCCGCTCGGGACGCTGAAGTAGAAGTACGTCGCCATGCTCGCCACGACGATGACCGCCAAGGTGATGATGCCGGCGGTCCCAGGAACGAGGCCGTGGAAGAGCGAAGCGATCGCCGCGATCAGCCCCATGAGGATCTTGAGGGAGCGGTGGTCGCCGAAATACAGGTAGACGACCCAACCCATCCAGAGGAACGCGAGGAGGATGCCGATGATGGTCTGCTCGAAGAACGTGGCGCCCAACGACGGACCGGTCACCTCGACGCTGTTGCTCACGACAGGATACTTCTGATTGAGGAAGTCCGTGAGGGCTTGCGCGGCCTGCTGCTCGTCCTTGGCGATGTCGGCAGCGTCGATGACCAGCGTGGTCCCCTTGCCC
>JBJKRI010000007.1:0-88290 GCA_046704725.1 Candidatus Woesearchaeota archaeon
ACACGTAGCCGCCGGTGTTCTGGACCTGCGACTCAAAGACCTCATGAGAACCGTCTCCATAAAGCGCGTCAAGGTTCTGGACGGTGATCCGCGGGGGCGGGATGATGGTGAAAGTCCCGTTCGAGACAGTCTGATTCGTGTTCACGCCATCCGTGACCATGACCTTGATGAGGTACTGCGTGCCATACGAGAAATCAGAATTGTTCAGCGTCAATGAGCTCTGGTTGAGGTCGAGAGCGAGAGTGGACCAATTTCCACCATCGTCCGGGCTGATAAGGACAGCGTACTGCAGAGAGTTGTTATCCAAGTCGGATGCGGTCCAATTGATAGTGAAGCTGCTATTGATGACCTCACCTCCATCAGGATAGGAAAGATTGATGGTGGGCGTATGCTTCGAGACATTACGAACTGCAAGAGTTTCATTCGTTGATGCGTTCAAGAATACAAAAGAGGAAATATTGTCTGAATACGGCTCGACTATGAGAAATGATCCGTCAGGGGTGGTGCTTCCATTTGCTCCAACTAAGAATGATAGTTGAATTGGAGCCGTTACAATTGCACTTCCATTTTGTGTTCGAATCTGGACTTCAAGTCCGCCATACTGCGACAAATTGATGCTATCGGAAACGTTATCATAACAGCCATTCTGAAGGACGTAGAAGTGATCCAATTGAACTTGTGAATTCACGTACGTTCCAGGGATTAAGACAACTCTTCCATTGATGCAGATTTGTTCACTGGCCCCGGACAACTGATTGAGGAGGTGCATATACGACTCCTTGTCGATCCAGCGTCGAAGATACATTTGCTGGCCCTGATATGTCACTGTGTGATCGAGATTGTAGTTTGTTCCATAATTGTTGTAGAGAAGAACGTTTGAAAGGTAAGTAGAATTAAACGACAAGCGATTATTGAATAGCCGAACAATCAGGTTCTGAGACTCTATAGGACATCCGTACAGGCCTTCGATTCCGTAAGTGTTCTCACACGATAAATTGAAGCTGCCGCCAGCATTAGCATTTGGACACGGAAGACTCCCTGCATCCTGTTTGTTCTGCGATGTCCACCTGCTTACATTGTACTCATCGCATAAACCGAATGTATGACCAATTTCATGTGCAGCAGTTGTTTCTTTGTAACTGGTCGGGGTTTGAGGTTCCTTGATTGGAATTGCAACTAAACGATCAGTAGAAAAAGATGTTGGAAATAGAGATCTACAAGAGACCCCGGCGGAGTCGTAAGGAAAGTGATCAACCATCTGCTGTTCAGAAAGAATAAGCACTAAACGATCAGGCATATCAGCCCCACCAGCAACAATCGCTTTCTTTTGCAAATCATATAAGTATCCACACGCATCTAATCTACTTTGAACTTTGCTTTGTATATTTATTGAATCGATATATCTTCTTCGAACCACGGTCGAGTTGTCTTCTAGGGGATAGGTATTCTGCAAATAGCTACTTTCATCTTCAACATAATTGTTGTATGTCTGGTAGTTCACTCCAACACCTAACGACTCATAAGTGCTGTTTGCTCCACGTGCATACTCGATAACTAGTGGGCGGGTGTCTACTACACGAATCGGCATAGACAGATAGTTATTGCTCATGTTTGTATCTGCAAGAGCTGATGCAGAACCTACTAGAATGAACAACGCAATCAGGATTACACAAAAGGAGCAATTGCTATTCATAGCAGGAACTCCAAATGCGCGAGTCATTAATCAGAGTACATGCCGAATAATTACGCGATATTCCCACATACGCCAAAGTACATAAGTCGCGCGACTGTTGCGAAGGCATCGCTTGACAACCAGCAAGATTTCCTTCAGTCGCGTATTGATTGCAGAGGTTGGGCGCTATAGTGTTGAATTTTTGGCCAAGTATCACATATGCGCACGGGGAAAGAACGCATTCAGTATATCCTACCCCATGAAGCGGCAAATAGCCTTGAATCGCGCAGTGACACCGCTGCTGTCCTAGAAAGTCAATGCATTGAATATCCGTCAACGCTCCAGAGACAGCGTGATTGGGTCGAGCAATATGTGGAAGCCATAAGTATGAATCAGTAGTTTGCCAAGCAACCTGAGTTGGCACAGTGTAGTAGGAAGAGAAGAGCGAATATGCAATAAGCAATATGAACACTAGCGAAATCACAACTACAAGCATAACAATCAAAGGGTTCAAGGAACGCACTCTTTCTCTCACGATATCTCCTCCACACTCGCATTCAAAGTAAGGTTGTCTCCAGCCACATCCGGATTGAACTTAAAGACAAACCACACATTTTGACCAGGATCAACTGTGTGGTTGTTCCAGTTCCCGAATGTGTAGAATATATCTCGTTCCATCATCAGCGACTCTCCATTGAACCACGCTTGCACATACGCCTTGGCAGGACTCGTACCATAGTTCGTCACGTTCACCACGACATACCCGCTCTTTCCTTCCACCATCGGCACGTTCGGAATGACTTGGATCGGGATGATATTCACAATCGCACGACCCCCAATACGGCCGTCCCATGACCATCCGTATCCGTGTAGTTGCTCGAATTCACACAGTCTCATTGCAACCCCCTCACATCGCCAGGCCGGAGCCCGTATCGACTCCCGCTCTCCGGGAACAACAGAACATAAAGCTGCCGATTCCAGAAAAGAGCGCTAGAATAGAGTCTCCTGATTGAAGAAGAAAAAGAGAAGAAAAGAATTCAGCGTCCGGGCTTCGGACGCTTGACGTCGAGCGGGAACTTGCCCGCGGCGAACTCTCGCTTCGCGATCTCTATCGGGTTGTACTTGAGGGCGACGAGCTCGTCCTCCGACAGCTCGACGAGTATCGGCGCTCCCTGGCTGATCTGCAGGGCGCGAGAGCCGATCAGGCGTGCCCGCTCGAACACCGTGTATTTCGTCTCGGTCATTTCTTGAGCGCCTCGCGGATCTTCTTTCCTTCGCGCACGCTGATCTCGACCATCTTCTCGATGTCCTCGACCGACAGGGGTCCCGCGCCGCCTTTCTGCATGGCGCAGAGCTTGCCGTCGTCGAGCGTCGCGATCGTCAATCGTGCGTCGTAGTTCTCCTCCTCGGCTTCTGTGGGGTCCACGAGGAGCGTGTCTCCGTACTTGAAGACCGTGATCGCGACCGGGATCTTCGACAAGGGCAGCTTCTCGTCCGAGACGTGCTCGAGGTCGTAGGTGCCGTCCTCCTTCTTGAGGGGGATGCGGGCGTCCTGCAAGGCCGCCATGGCGGCGATCGCTCCCAGGTCGATCATGTTGCCGTCGAACGCGACGGGCATGAGGTCGACCGCGACGAACAATGCTTGCTCGCCGGGAGTGATGCACAATGCCTTGGTGTCGATGGTCTTGCTCTCACGGATGGTGCGGTCCACGACGCGCGCGGATTCGATGCTGTCGATCTTGGGCGGGCCGGGCTCGAACTTCCGGTGCGAGAGCGGGAGCATCTCGTTGGCGATCATGAGCCCGCCGTCGTTCGGCGTGTCCGGGTACGGCTTGTTCACGTCGATCTTGACGCCGGCGACGACGATAGCGTTGCCCGCGGTGACGCGTGCGCTGCCGTGCGCTGTGCTGCTCACGCCGCGCTCGATGGTCAGGCTCCTGAACTGCTTGAGCTTTCGCCCGTCGCGTCGGACGCCTTTTTGCAGAGCGTCGTCGAAGTGCTTTTTCATGTTCTCGTTGGTCATTGCTTGGCCTCCTTCGACTTCTTGACGCCGAATTCCTTCTTGATCTCCTCGACGCCCTCGATCTTGTCTTGGTATCTGTCCAGCAATGCTTGCCGCTGGACCTCCGAGACGCGTGCGACAGCGTCCTTGCCCTCCTTGATCGCCTTGATCAGGATGGCGGGGTCGGTGATGCCGTCCATCTGGAGCAGCGTGATCTCCCCGGTGTTGGGGATGACCGCGATCGGGATGTCCGCGACCTCGGTGTCTACGTGCTCTTCCTCGCCGTCGAGGTCGACGATGATGTTGCCGTCGATGTGTCCGACCGCCAGTGCGGCGACCATGTCCTTCATGGCCACGCCCGCATCAGCGAGCGCGATGGCTGCCGCGCAGATGGCTGCGCAGCGGCTGCCCGCGTCCGTCTCGACGAACTCGACGAAGACGTCAACAACGGCGTTCGGGTATTCTGAGAGGTCCAGCACTGGAGAAAGTGCGTTCTCCATGACCATGCTGATCTCTTTCGCGCGCCGGTTCGGCCCGGGGCGTCCCCTGTTGCCGGGTCCGCTGAAGGGCTGCATGTTGTAGGTGCAGCGCAGGATCCCTGTCTTGGGGTTCTGCATGTGCCTCGGGTGCAGCTCTTGGGGTCCGTAGACCGCCGCGTACGCCGTGCTGTTGCCGATCTTGAAGTAGGCGCTTCCGTCCGCTTGCGGGATCACGCCCGCTTTCGCGGTGATCTTCCGTGGTTCGTCCCACTTGCGTCCGTCGTGTCGCTTGAATTTCTCTGCCATTTCACTCGACCTCCTTTCCGGTGACTTCCTCGAGCAGTTGCTTGACGGTCTGCGTGAGTCCGCTCAGGTGGCTGTTGTGCTCGATGAGGTGGATGACCTCGATGATGAGGTTCTCCATCTCCGGCTCTCCGCTCACCCAGATCACGCCGTTCTGTCCGACCATGACGTCGCAGTCCGTCGCTTTCTTGAGCATGGTGACCATGCTTCCGCGCTTGCCGATGATGCGGGGCACCTTGCTCGGGTTGGCCTCGATCACCGTGCCGGCGCCGAGCTTTCGCAGGCCCGGTCCGCGCATGGTCACGTCCACGAGGTTCTGGCTCGTGACCTGCGTGATCTTGCAGGCCACCCAGTCGTCGAGGGCGAAGTAGCGCGTGAGGTCCTCTCCGCGCTTGATATAGTCGTTGCTCGCCTCCATGAGGGAGAGCACGGCGTCGTACATGGTGTGCAGGTCGACTCTCCAACCCGAGAGAAGCACGTCGCTGACGCGCCCGACGACGATGTCGCCTTTCTTGGGCAGGTATCGGCCCGCGAGCTGGATGGTCTTGATGACCTTCCCGTCCACTTGCACAAGGCCGAGGCTGTTCGCGAGTATCTTGTCCTTGCTTCGATAGGTCCCTTTGCTCGGCAGGTAGTCCATACCTGTGGCGAGCACTTGTCCGGGAACCACGATGCTTCTTTCTTCTACGTGTAGTTCTGATGCCATTATCTTTACCGTTGTTCGTGTTTTTCTATCTCCACGTCTCCGTGGGTCTTGCTCGACAGGTCGTCGACCAGGGCGTTGTAGCGCCCCGCGGGCAGTTCCACGCTCGCGGCCAGGCTTCCGTCGCTGAGCCATTGCTCTTTGACGATGCTGCCGTATTGCGTGAGCGCCCCGTAGCACTTGGCCGCGTGTTCCGCGGGCAGGCGTACGTCGGCGATGAATGTCGTGAATTTGATGGGGAGGATGGGTTGCAGCTTGTGCACCGCGTCCTTGACCTGGTCTTCTGCCGGCCGCAGCGGGTCGATGCGTACTTTCGCTTCCTCCATGGCGCGCCTGATGCGTTCCTCCGGATGGACGACGCCTGTCTGCGGGTTGATCGCGTTCATGTGGATGATGCTGACGACCTTGTTGTACTTGGCCTCGGCCATCCTGTCGCGGTGCTCTTGGGTGAGCTGTATCTCCCCGTCGCGCAGCACGATCGCCGCGACCGCCAATGGTTCTGTCGTTCCGAAGAGGCTTTCCATGTGCTCCTCGCTCGCGAGTTCCCCTTTCTTGGCGTCCGCCCAGATCTTCTCCGAGTTGAGGGCGTCCTTGACCTCTGCCTTCCCGGCTTTGGCTTCCAAGGCGATATCCGGGTCGATGACGACCTCGAAGGTCTCCCCTCCCTTGCGTAGCCGGGCCACGTTTATCGAGAATCGCTCGTGGTCGTATGTCGGGCCGCCTTTGGCCATCCTACAAGTACCCCTTGATCTCCGCGTCCGTCAGGCGGACGGTCTTCTTGTCCTGGTCCACGTACGCGCAGTCGATGCGTTGCTCGTCGAGCTCCTCGCCGAGCACGCGCTTCATGACGCTGATCGCGAGCGTGATGCCTTCCTTGATGGTCAATGTCTTCTTCCATTCCTTTCGGAGGAGTTCGCTCGCCTCGTCGGCCTTCTCGCCGATTGCCGTCGCGCGGTATTCGCTGTAGACGCCGACCGGGTCGAGGCTGTAGAGCCGCACTCCGCTCTTGTCGACGCCCGCGATCAGCACGGCGACGCCGAACGGCCTGTAGCCGCCGCTCTGGGTGGTCATCTGCATGAGTCCTGACAGGTCCTTGACCACGCTGATGATGTCCACGGGACTGTCGAAGGTGATCTGGTGCTGCTGGGCGCGCGTCTGTGCGCGCTCGACGAGCACGCGCGCGTCCGGGATGATCCCTGACGCGGTGCTGATGATGTGGTCGTCCACCTGGAAGATCTTCTCCACGCTCTCGCTGATGATGAGCGAGTCCACGATGCGCTTGTCCGTGACGAGCACGACGCCTTCCTTGCAGGTGATGCCGATGGCCGTGCTCCCTTGCTTCACGGTCTTTTTCGCGTACTCGACCTGGAGGAGCCTGCCGTCTGGCGAGAACATCGTGATTGCCCTGTCGTATCCCATCATTTGGTGTTGTGCCGGCTGCATATCGTTTCTCCGGACGAGAAGTCAGTCCAGGCGTTCCCGGGCTTTCCGCAGGGTGCCGCTCACAATCACCGAATGCTTGCCGCACCACGCGATCGCCGCTTTCAGGCGGTCCACGCTGGTGTGCGAGACGCGCAGGATGCTCTTGTCCTTTCGCCACTCGACGGGCATGATGCCCGCTTTGGCGGCTCCGTGGATGCCGAACAGCTCTGCGAACGCTTCGGTGACCGCGAGGTCGTCTGCGGGCGCGTATACCACGTATCGCTTCTTTTCGCGGAGCGTCGGCGGGAATGCGCGCGCCATCAGAGAAGGTGCCTCACGTCGTCTTTCCTCTCGTTCTGTCTCGCGGGAAGAGACGGGTGTTTATAAAGGTTATTACATCAGCATAGACGGAGCGTTTATAAACAGATTGCTGGTTTCCATCCCCATGGATGACGAGCAATCTGACATCTCCTGGCGGCGTCTTGCCGCCGGAGCGGCTTTCGGGGGCATATGCGGTATCCTCGGGGGTGCCGGTGCATTCGGTCTGGCAGATGCCGCAGACATGTCCTTCCGCCACGGCCTGGAATCCACCTTCGCGATGTTCGCATTGGCGTACACGGCCGGCTATCTGCTGGCCACGGGCAAGGAACTGCGGCGTTTCATTCGCCTGGACACGTATGAGACCGAGGCTCCACGAAGGGATTATCGGGTTTCACCCGACTGAACGAACGGTTCTACGAGCCCTTCCGCCTCTTTCTCGAGCGCGTCGTAGGTGTCCTTGTCCTTCGCTTCCCAGCACACCCGCACCAATGGCTGCGTGTTGCTCCCGCGGATGCTCACCCACCAGTCCGTGCCGTCGCAGAGCACGCCGTCCATCGTATTCACCGTTCCTCGCGACGCATAGTGCTTCTTCGCCGCAGCAATCACGGCGTCGCGGTCGGTCACCGTGTAGTTGTGCTCGACGCTCGTCAGGTAGTTCTCGCGATACTCCTTGATATTGTCGGCCAGCGTCCCTTTCATATGCTTGAGGACCAATAGCAGGCACAGCAATCCGTTCTCCGCAGTGTAGCTCTCCTTGAGGAAAGTGTGGCCGCTCTTCTCGATGCCCAGCAGCAAGTCGTGCTCCACCATCACTTTTTGCACGTTGGCATGACCGACCTTCGTGAGCACGAAGCGCCCGTCCTTGCGCTCGATCGCGTCGCGCACCGCGTGGCTGCTGCTCACCGTCGCCGAGCCGCCGTCGCCCTTCTTGAAGAGCAGCTCCACGAGCAGCGCTCCCATGTAGTCGGGCGGGACGAGCTTTCCCTGCTCGTCCACGAAGAAACTCCTGTCGCCGTCGGCGTCGAAGACCAGGCCGATGCAGTGCCGCATCCCCGCGTAGTCCTTGGCGGCGTCGGTGGCTCCCTCGTCCAATGGATTCGGCGAGTGCACCTTGAATTCCGGGTCGATCTGGGTGTAGTAGAGCGTGAACGGATAGTCCCCGGCCTCCATGAGCGCAGCAGCCTCCCGGCCCACGGGCCCGCCGCTCGCGTCGATGAAGACCTCCCTGTCCGTCTTCGGGAGGAAATCGCTGATGAATCGCGCGAACTCCTCGGCGTGGTCGTGCGCTGTGCGCTCGCCGCGCTCGTTCTTCACGGGCTTCGCCAACAACGGCTTGAGTTCGAACAACCCTTCCTCCTTGCCGATCGCCAATCCCCCTTTCCCGATGAGCTTGAAGCCGTTGTATTCTTTCGGGTTGTGGCTCGCGGTGACCATGACGCCCGCGGGATGGTTGTGGTGCGCGACCACCCATTTCATCTGCGGCGTGCTCACCAGGCCCGCATCGATGACATCGCATCCCGCGTCCAATAATCCTCCGATCAGCGCTTCGTGCAGCTTCTCGCTCGTGGCCCGGCCGTCCCTGCCGACCACGCATCTTGTCAGCTTGGCGTGCCGCGAAAAAGCGTTGCCGATGGCGTACGCGAACTCTTCTGTGATCTCCGTGTCCGCTATCCCGCGCACGTCGTAGTCCTTGAAGACGCGGTCAATGATCGCGGTGTCCATGCGCTGCTCCGTGTTCGTGGTCGCTGTATTCTCCTGAGAAATGGTATCCATAGAGTCTGTCCTCTTTCGCGAGCTTGGGGAAGATGTCGTACTCGATCTTCGCGTAGCCGTTGGGCACGATGTCCAGCACTTCGGGCTCCATGATGTAGATGCCCGCGCTGATGAGGTTGCTGGGCGCGTGCGCCTTGTCGGGCTTCTCGACGAATGTGATGATGCGGTTCCCGTTGAGCAGTGCGACGCCGTACTCTCCCGGATTCGGTACGGTGGTCAACGCGATGGTGCATAGTCCTGCGTGCTCCTTGTGGAAGGCGTACATGTCCTTGATGTTCACTTCCTTGAACTCGTCGCCGTTGGTGAGGATGAATGGCCCGTCGATATACGGCCGCGCGAGGTGCAGCGCGCCCGCGGTCCCCATGGGGCTGCTCTCGCGCACGTAGCGCAGCTCCATATCGTATTGCCTGCTGTCTCCGAGCGCGTCGCGGATGCGTTCGGGGTCCGCGCTGATGATGACCGCTTCGGGGATGCCCGCCGCGGACAGCAGTTCGATGTTGTGCACGAGCACGGGCTTTCCGTGGATGGGCTTGAGGACCGCGTCGATCTGTGCTTTGGTCGCGCCGCCGAGCACGATGGCCTGGCGCGGGATGTCCCCGTCCAGCGCCTGGTGCAGGAGGATCTCCATGGCGTGGCTGCGGTTCTTCACGCCGCGCCCGTCGACGGACGAGTCGATGAGCTTGAGCAGGTTTCTGTCGAGCGTGACCGTGACGCGTTCCTTCATCGCGGGTCACACTTCCTCATATTTCTTAAGCGTTTGCGTTCAGTACGGCGTGCCTTTCTTGCGCTGGACGGCCATGGCTTCCATGTACCATTCGAACTCGTTGAGCATGCGGTCCAATCGCTGGTTGTAGGCCTCGTCGGTGAGCGAGCCGTCCTCGGCGAAGGTCTCGCGGATCTTCGTGACGGCGAGGCTGATGGGGATAGCCGGCGCGCCGATCTCCGCGCACACCGCGCGCAATGGGTCGGCCGCGCGCACGCCGCCGAACGAGCCGTTGCTGTAGGTGACGATCGCGTACGGCTTGAAGAAGTACTCCTCGAGGAAGCAGTCCATCGCGTTCTTGAGCGCCCCCGAGTAGCTATGGTTGTACTCCGGCGTGACCGCGACGTATCCGTCGCTCTCTTTCACCCAGCGCTGCACCTCGGTGTAGTCCTCGCTCGGCTCCTGCTTGTACTTGTAGCGCGCCCGCATCACGAGGAGGTCCTCGTGCTCGAGCGGGTCGAGCAGGTGCACGGTGTGCCCGCGCTGCGACAGTCGCGTGGCCACCCATTCGGCCACCTTCCTGCCGTGCCGTTGCTGTCTGACCGAGCCGACGAAGACGGTGATGATTGCCATTCTCGAAACGGGCAGGGAGTGGTTTAAATGATTTGTGCAGGAGGTTTTCCGTCGGACCGAATAACCGGAACCTATATAAACAGAGGATTCGCCTTTTGAAACGAGCATACCATGGTCAAGAATTTCCTGAGCGGCTTGAGAAAGCGATTCGATGTTTCATCCGATGACGTGGTGCAAGTGGACGAGCAGTACGTGGAACTGTCGTCCTCTGGCACCAAGAATTTCGACAGCAAGGTCATCGTCCGTCCCTTCGTCCTGGAGGATTTCTCGGACATCAAGACCATCGTCGACGCCCTCCGGCAGGGCTACACCATCGCTCTTGTCAACATCGCGCCGCTCAAGGAGAAGGACCTCGTCGAGCTCAAGCGCGCCATCAACAAGCTCAAGAAGACCGTCGACGCCATCGAGGGCGATATCGCGGGCTTCGGCGACGACTACATCGTCGCGGCTCCGTCGTTCGCGCAGATCTACCGCCCCCCGTCGGGCGGAAAGTCCGTCGACGAGGAGTAGCTGCGCGAAACCCTTAAGAAACGACATGCGTTGTCATGCTGCATGGCCGAAGAGATCGATATCGTCGAGGGCGAGCGCTGCCCCTATTGCCTCAAGAAGACCTTGACGCTCATGGAGCGCGTCATCGACATCCCGCACTTCGGCCTCACGCATGTCTTCTCCATGGAGTGCCAGGACCCTGAGTGCGGCTATCACATGTCGGACGTCGAGTCCGACGAGAACCGCAAGCCCATGAAAGAGACGTTCGAGGTCTCTTCCGAGGACGACCTGCGCGTGCGCGTCGTCAAGAGCAGCGCGGCGACCGTCAAGATCCCGCGCATGGTCGAGATCACTCCCGGTCCCGACAGCAACGGCTATGTCACCAACGTGGAGGGCGTGCTCAATCGTTTCAAGAAGGTGCTCGAGGAGCTCACGCACGACGATGATAAGGCCGCGGCCAAGAAGGCCAAAAACCAGCTCAAGAAGCTGCAGCGCGTCCTGTGGGGTCGCGAGTCCGTCAAGATCATCCTCGAGGACCCGTCGGGGAACAGCGCCTTTATCCGCGAGCCGGGCTCTCCTAATTGAGGAAACGCTCGAAGAAGGCATAGTGCTCGGCCGCATCCGTGGCGGTTCGCTCGACGCTCTTTCCGTGCCCGTGCCCCGTCCCGGTCTCGACACGGAGCAGTATCGGCGCTTTTCCCGTCGTCCTCTCGCGCACCAATGCAGTCATCTTCATGGCGTGGAAGGGATCCACGCCGCGGTCGTCGCCGAGGCTCGTCACGAACAGCGACGCTGGATACGCAATCTTCTGCACGTGATGGTAGGGCGAATAGGCGTACAGCCAGTCGAACTCCTTCTCGTCATCAGGATCGCCGTACTCTCCAGTCCAGAAAGCTCCTCCTTCGGTGAGATTGAATCGCAGCATGTCCAGCAACGGCACGTCCGAGCACACGGCGTCCCACAGGTCCGGACGCTGCACGAGCATCGCTCCGGCGAGCAGCCCGCCGTTGCTGCCTCCCCAAACGCCCAATCTGGACGCGGTCTTCTTCCGCAATTCCTCTCCCACGGCTATGCAATCGTCGAACGAGTTCTGCTTGTGCTCTCTCCGACCATTCTCGTGCCAGTCCCTGCCGAACTCGCCGCCGCCGCGCAGATTCGCGACCACGTACACGCCGCCGCGCTCCAGCCACGGCAGCATGCCGGGGTCGTATTGCGGTGTGAGGCTCACGCCGAAGCCGCCGTACGCGTATAGGATGGTGGGCGCCGGCAGCACGGTCTTCTCCGCTCGTATCAGGAAGTAGGGTACGCGCGTGCCGTCCTTGGAGGTGCAGCTATGCCGTTCGGTGACGAATCGTTCCGTGCTCACCTCTGCGTTATGGTACACCAAATCGCTGTCGTGCGAGTCGCAGTGGTAGCGGTACACCTGCAATGGTTCGGTGAACGATGTCCGGGTGTAGAACAATGCGTCGTGCTCGATGCTCCCCATCACCGTCGACAGGCTGCCGATGCCTTCCGGAGATACTTCCGTGCGGAGCGTGCCTTCCGCGTCGTAGTGGCTGAGCGTGACCTGCGCGTCCTTCTCCCGCGTCACGAACACGTTCGTCCCATGCACGCTGAAGTCCTCGATGGGAGCGTCCTCGGCGATGATGGTCTCCCACTCATCGATGCTCGTGTCTAGCGTGCCCTTGCAGATGCGTCCGTTCGGCGCGTCGAGATCCGTTTGCACGTACAGGACGCCCTTCTCGATGATGGGCTCGTACATCGCGTGCGCTGTCGTGAGCGCCACTGCCTTTCCGTCCTTCGGGTCGTAGCGGTACAGCGAGGTCTTGGTCATGTCGTGGAAGACGATGATGACTGCCCGGCCGTCATCACCAACGTCCGCCACCGCGCACAGTTCGTCCGCTTCGAGTGTGTCCCCGAAGACCATCTTGTCCTCCTTCCAGTCCGTTCCGAGCGTGTGGTGGAAGGCCTTGCAGTCCGTCTTGGTCAGTGCGTCGGCATCCGTGCCCGGAGAGCGCGTGTAGTACACGCCCTTGCAGTCCTTCTCCCAGGTGAATTGCGTGTAGGCAAGCCGCGGCCACTCGTCGGGAAGGTCGGTTCCCGTCTCGAGGTCACGCAGGCGCCAGCGCGCCCAGTCGCTGCCGTCCGTGGAGAGTCCGTAGGCCATGTGGCTGCCGTCCTCGCTGACGGACACGCCCGCTATGGCTGTCTGTCCCGTCGGGTCCAGCTCGTTCGGGTCGAGGATGCATTCCGGTTTCCCGTTCGGCCATTCCTGGCACCACAATGTGGCTTGCGCCTGTCCCTTACTGCGCCGGTAGAAGAAGACACGCTTGCCGTACGCGGAGTAGCCCCCTCGCGTGTCAACGCTGTACACCTCGAGAAGCCGCTTCTGATACGTTTCGAAGATGCTTGTATGCAGTTCTTCGTCGGTCTGCTCATTGCTCCTCTCTATCCACGCCGTCCGCTCGTCAGAGGGTTTCTCGAGCCAGCGGTACGGGTCGGATAGCGTCCAGCCATGTATCTTCTCCGTGAACGGCTTTTTCTCGGGCAGCGAACGCATCAAGGGTCGCATTGCCCCCAGCATTAGAAGCTTTCGGAAGGTTTTTGTGCTGACGCCCAAAAAGATCTTCCGGATGGATGAGGACCTGGTGTACGAGAAGACGCTCGCCGCTCTCCGCCGGGCAGAGGGGATGGTCCATCGGGTCGAGTACGTCCCGGGAAGGCCGTGGAAAGTCTACGTGGATACGGGAGGTCGAATCGCTCGCGAGGTCTGGGAGGATCTTCCCTTGGTGGAGAACAATCCCTACAGACGGCATCCCTTTCCGCCAGAGGTGATCGACGCCCTGCTCAGAGTTCCTCAAGGGAAGCGCGATTCTGGTCGGATAGGCGTCCAGTATAGGAAGGGCGTCCCTGCAAAAACCATCGTGGATGCCATCGAACGGGCTCGCCGCCGAGCGGCAGAGCAAGGAATTCCCCCCATCGTCTCTTCCGGGCCGGATCCGAATGCGGAAGCTCCAGCCCTTCCGTGAGTCCCTGGCTCTTGAAGACCTCTTCTACCCAGTCCACCGTCGCCGGATCGATGCTCGGAGGTATCCAACCCCGCAGTATGACGTATCTCCCTTCGGTGCGATTGAGCCCCGCTATCGGGAGGAGGTTGTCGGGGTCGTACACGACGCGGTAATCCCCGGTCACGCGCACTTCCAGGAGGGCTTTGTTCATGGTTCCGGGAGAATAGCAGAGAATAAAAGGATAAGGAAAAAGAACTGGACCTCAGTCCATCATCTCGATCTCGATGTTGAGCCCTTCGGGGATCTGGACGCGCATCACCAGTCGGAGGGCGCGCTCGTCGACCCCGAGGTCGATCAGGCGCTTGTGGATGCGCATCTCGTAGCGCTCCCACGTCGCGGTCCCTTCTCCGTCCGGGCTCTTTCGGGTCGTCAGTTGCAATCGCTTCGTCGGCAGGGGGATCGGCCCGCGGATGTCGACTCCGGTCTTCTCGCTGATGTCCTTGATGTACTCGCAGACCTGGTTGACCTTGTCTATATCCGCGCTGGCGATCTTTATCCGTGCCTTGGGCATTGTCTTGACTCCTTACTTCTTCGTGAGCGAGATGCACATGCCTGCCGCCACCGTCTGACCGGAGTCTCGGATGGCGAAGCGCGCCATGTGCGGGTTGTCCTTCTGCGTCTCGATCACGAGCGGCTGGACCGGCTTGCAGACGACGATCGCGGCGTCTCCGTTCTTGATGAAGTCCGGATTCTCCTCGAGGGTCTCTCCTGTCGCCGGGTTCAGCTTCTTCTTGATCGCGGTGATCGTGCACGCCTTCTGGTCCGTGTGGATGTGGAAGACGGGCGTGTAGCCAACGGTCATGACGCTGGGGTGGTTGAGGACCACGATCTGGGCCTCGAACTCCTGCGCGACCGACGGCGGCGCGTCCTGGGGTCCGATGACGTCCCCTCGTGCCACGTCCTTCTTGCCGAATCCGCGGACGCTGATGCCGACGTTGTCGCCGGGCTCTGCCTCCTGGATCTGCGTGTGGTGCATCTCGATGGTCTTGACCTCTCCTTGGACACCGGTCCCTTCACGTCCGGGAACCGCGATGACCTTCTGGCCGACCTTCATGACGCCCGTCTCGATCTTGCCGACCGGGACCACGCCGATGCCCGTGATGTTGTAGACATCCTGGATGGGCATGCGCATGGGCAGGTCCACCGGCTTCTCGGGCGGGTTGAGGTTGTTGATGGCCTCGAGCAGGGTCTTGTCCGCATAGGGCAGGTTGTCGCTCTTTTTCGCCACGTTGTCGCCCGGAAGCGACGCGATCGGCACGAACTGCACCTTGTCGGTCTTGAAGCCGACGCTCTGCAGGAGCTTGGTGACCTCGTCCTTGACCTCGTTGTAGCGCTTCTCGTCGTACTTCATCATGTCCATCTTGTTGATGGCGATGATCATCTGGTCCACGCCGAGCGTGCGCGACAAGAAGACGTGCTCCTTGGTCTGCGCGTTCACGCCGTCGTTCGCCGCCACCACAAGCACTGCCGCGTCCGCCTGGGACGCGCCGGTGATCATGTTCTTGACGAAGTCCTTGTGTCCGGGAGCGTCGATGATGGTGAAGTCGTACTTGTCGGTCTCGAACTTCTTGTGCGCCAGGTCTATTGTGACGCCGCGCTCCTGCTCTTCCTTGAGGTTGTCCATGACATAGGCGAACTCGAAGCCGACCTTGCCGAGCTCCGATGCCTTGTCCTTGAGCTTCCTGAGCTGTTGCTCGCTGATGTTGCCGGTGTCGAACAAGAGCCGGCCGACCGTGGTCGACTTGCCGTGATCGACGTGACCGATGAACACCAGGTTCATGTGTGTCTTGTCCTTTGCCATAGTGAGTGAAACCCTCCGTAGGTTCGTGTTCTCGGCGAACACGGGTTTGTTTATAAAGGTTCCCTCTCATATCATACCCTTCCAGCGGTTCCAGAGCGCGTGCACGCCGCGTCTGTCAAGAAAACGGATACGTTTCGCGTCTGTTCTCGGCAGTGATTCCTAAGCTATTTATACCCCGCAGTCAATAGTGTTCTGCGTCGTTCTGCGGCGCAGGTGAAACGAGATGAAAATCACAGTGCTATTAGCATGCCTTGCGCTGCTCTTCGCTCCATTGGTCCTCGCGGACGGTGGTGGAGACGCGCATACAGGAGTGCAGGCGACAGCGACGGCGAATCTTCCCCCGTTGCGCGTCCACACGATGAATGACAACAGAACGAGCAACGACAGCGGTAACGGCTCTCGCCAGCAGCTCATCGAGCGGTATCAGCAAGAGCGCCAGAACCTGCAGCAGCAGTTCAGGAGCAAGCTCATGGAGGCCTCCAAACTCAATTTCGAGCGCAGGCAGGTCCTGAGCCAGGCCCGGCAGCAATACCTGCAGTCCATGCAGCAGACGCGCACGGAGTACGAGCAGGAGCTCTCCTCATTCCACGATGACCAGAACGCCTTCCTGCAGCTCAAGACCCATCTCCAGAAGTGCGAGCAGCAGAACGGCACGAACAGCTCGTCGTGCACCGACCTGCGCGCGAACGTGACCATCAAGGCCCGTCAGAGCCTGACCCACGCCATCGACGCGCTCATCAAGAACATGCAGACCCTGCAGGCGCGCGCGAACGCCTCTACCAGCCTGAACGACTCGCAGGTCTCGGCGATCGTGAACATGACCAACAGTATCATCACGCGTGCGCAAGCATTGAAGACCAACGTGTCCTCCGCCCAGAACGGCCAGGACATCGCGGCGGACGCCAAACAGCTCGCCGCCCTCCTCAAGGAGGCCCGCGGAAGGAGCGACCTCGCCCGCGCGCGTATCGACGGTGAGGAGCTGTGGACAGGCCTCAAGCAGGCCGAGCGCCTCGACGCGCAGTTCAACTGCTCGACGAACGCGACCGTGAACGGCTCCGCCTTCGTCGGCCACGTCGCCACCGCGCAGCAAGCGCTCTTGGACGCACGCAACGCGTACAACGAGAACGACACGGAAGGCGCCCGCGGCAACTTCTCGCTCGCCCGTACCGAGCTCGAGGATGCCCGCCAGACCGCTATCCAGACGCTCTCGCAATTGCGCCAGGAGCACCGCGGTCTCTCTGACTGTCGTGTCGCCGTGCGCAACGACGACTTCAGCAACAGCAACCTGGGCCATGAGATCGAGCTGCCCGAGAACGAGACAGAGCACTCCGAGCACAGCGGCGCTGACCTGAACTCGTCCGAGCACGAGCACTCCTCCGAGCACACGAACACCACGGAGAACAGCTCTGAAACGATGCACAACGAGACGAACAGCACGGACAACAGTCCCGACATGAACACGACGAACAGCACGGGGAACAGCACCGACATGAACACGACGAACAGCACGGGAGGCGACCAATGAGATACGCCATACTCGCCCTGGCCGTCGTCGGACTCTTCGTGCTCGCGGGATGCCAGCACGCCGCGCCCACCGCTCCCGCGCAGAACACGGGCAGCCAGGGCGCTCCCTCGCCCAGCGCGGGCCAGCCGGCGCAGGCGACGAACCCAGGCATCACGGTAGCGAACACGACCAACGACAGCCTCGGAGTGAACGTCAACCCCTCAAGCTATACGTACTGAGGGCGTCTTCCTTTTCTTTTTCCTTTCTTCTCACACGGGCAGACAGCACGTGTACGTCTTCGAGAAACAGGTGTAGGCCACATTCGCGGTGAATCCCGCGGGACAGGTGGGTTGCGAGACGCAGACGCTGCCGTTCTGGTCCCTGCAACGCCCGCGGGGCGTGATGTGCGCGTCATGGTAGACGCTCAGCCCGAGGATGACGATCAAGAGCAATGCGATCGCCACGATCGCTCCGAGCACCACATGTCGCATACGAGCATCCTATCGGTATGGGATAAGAAGGTTTCGCCTTACTTCGCGTCCAATCCCTTGCGGCTGCGGATCTGTCCGATGATCTTCTGCTGCAGCTCGTCGGGCAGGCGCTCGAAGCTCTGGTCTATCACGGACGAAGAGCCGCGTCCGCCGGTCGCGCTGCGAAGGTCGTTGGACATGCCGAACATCTCCGCTACCGGGATCTTCGCCTTGATCTGCTGCATGCTGCCCTCGGCCTGCATGTCGAGCAGTTGTCCGCGCTTGTTCGCTATCAGCTTGCTGATCTCACCAACATACTCTTCGGGAGCGTCGAACAAGAGCGTCTGGACCGGTTCGTACAGCAACGGCTTCGCCGTCGCCATGGAGGCGCGGATACCGTCCCGCACGGCGGGATACATCTGCGCGGGTCCGCGGTGGATGGCGTCCTCGTGCAGTTTCGCATCGGTCAACGTGACCATGACTCCTGTGCATGGTTCGTTCGCGATGGGACCTTTCTGCATGACGTCCTCGAACATGTCGTTCACGAGCTCCTGGATCTCGCCGATCGCGACGATGCCGCGCGTGCCGTCCACAAGGATGTTGCCGTTGTAGATGTCGCGCACTTTCCTGGACTCGTCAGCGCTCATGCCGGCTTCCTGCAGGGCTCCCCACAGGTTCTGGTCCTTCTTCTTGACGCGGCCGTCAGGGATGTTGCCGGCCTTGATAGCCGCTTTTAGCTCTTCGGTGAGCGGTTTCGCGGTGAAGTAGAGGCGGTTGTGCTTGTTGGGCGACTTGCCTTCCGCGGGCCCGGGGCTGTCGCTCGTCACGGTCTCGCGATAGACCACGACCGGCGGCGAGGTCGTGACCTCTACGCCTTTCTCGGTCTTGATGCGGTTCTCGATGATCTCGAGGTGCAGCTCTCCCATGCCGCTGATGAGGTGCTCTCCAGTCTCCTGGTTGATCTCGACCCGGATGCCCGGGTCCTCTTTCGTCACTTGGATGAGTACTTCGACGAGCTTGGGCAGGTCGCTCGGGCGCTTGGCCTCGATCGCCTTGGTGATGACTGGCTCGAAGATGTGCGTGATGGCCTCGAACGGCGTCTGCGGTCCTGTCGTGCAGCTCTCGCCCGGATACGCGTTGCGAAGGCCTGCCACGCCGATGATGTTGCCGGCCGGGACGTTGTCCACGATCTCTCGCTTCGAGCCGTTGTAGATGAAGACCTGCTGGACCCTGCTCTCCACGTTCGCGCGGTTCAGGTGCAGTGCCTCCCCTTTCTTGATGGTCCCGCTGAACAATCGTCCGGCGCAGATCTCTCCGGCCTGCGGGTCGATGACGATCTTGGTGATGACGAAAGCCGTCGGCCCTTTCGGGTCGGCGTTGACCAGGCTCTGCCCGAAGGGGCTGTCGATCTCTCCGCGCCAGATCTTCGGGATGCGGTACTTCTGCGCCACGACCGGGTTTGGCAGGTGCTTGATGACCGCGTTGAGCACGACCTCGTGGATGGGCGCTTTCTTCGCGAGCGCTCTCTTGTCCTCGTCCTGCCCGGACGAGTACGCGTCGATGATGTCCTGGAAGGTAATGCCTTTCTCCTGCATGTAGTCGATGGACAATGCCCAGTTGTGGAAGGCGCTGCCGAAGCACACGCTGCCGTCCTGGACGTTGACCTGCCACTTGTCGCCGTACTCCTCTTCGGCGAGCTGCTTGATCTTCCTGTTCACGGCGGTTATCTGCTTGACGAAACGCTCCTGCATCTGCTGGGGCGTGAGTTGCAGTTCCTTGATGAGCCGGTCCACCTTGTTGATGAACAAGATAGGCTTGACGCGCTCCCGAAGCGCCTGTCGCAGGACGGTCTCCGTCTGGGGCATGATGCCCTCGACCGCGCACACGAGCACGATGCAGCCGTCCACCGCGCGCATGGCCCGTGTCACGTCGCCGCCGAAGTCCACGTGTCCGGGCGTGTCGATGAGGTTGATGAGGAAGTCCTTGTCCTTGACGCGGTGGACCATGCTGACCGCCGCGCTGTCGATGGTGATTCCGCGCGCCGCCTCGTCCTCGTGGAAGTCGAGCTGCCGTGCCTTTCCGGCGAGCTCTTCCGACATCATGCCCGCTCCCGAGAGCAGGTTGTCCGAGAACGTCGTCTTTCCGTGGTCGATATGCGCTGCGATCGCGATGTTCCGGATCTGCTCAGGCTTGTCAGACACGGTCATCACGCGTTCACTCATCTTTGCCATGGCCCGTCGTGAATCGCGGACGCTTTTTAAGGATTGTGGGCAGTCTCCGAGGATTTCCTTTCCCGAATGTTTCATAAAGGAGTTCGTATCTCACCCCAATCCGCACGGGGGTACAGAATGGCAAAATTCGCGGACAGTCTCACGAGGATTCCAGGTGTTTTCGGCCGGAATGGAAAGCAAGGTCGTTACCTGTTCACGGTTCCACACGATTCCACGGTCGACTCAGGAAACGTATACTCCACGGCTGCGACCTTCGGCGATACGAATGGACATCCGAAGACCGCATCGCGCTTCGAGATTGAGGTGAATGAGAGCGCGTCACGTCTCAGCGTGAAGATCCGCGGTCCCAGCGACGACAAGGATCTGCGCGATATCCCGCCCGGGCTTGAGCACCAAGTAAGTGAGCTTATCCTCGCATACTCAAGACGGAATCCGCTCTTGGGACGGGGTGTGGAGGATGGCCGCATGACATCAGCCTTTATGGTGTGGGATGACTCTCCGCTTATCGACCCCGCATATTTGGACGGTTCGTATTCGCTTCTCGTCGATTCGGAAGATCCTACGCCCACCCCAAGGAAGGTCATGCAGCTCCTTCCGGAACCAGTGACGGTGCGGAACTACTCCGCTCTTCTTGCTCAATCCCGTTTGAGATGCACGCATAAATAGGAGCGTTCTTCCCCCCACCCCATGGATCACGAGATCCGTCGTGGCATCATCACCAAGCTCATCCACGCGCCGCGGCTCTTTTTCAACGAGTTATGGGGTAAGCGGGGCGAGTCCAACGCGTTCGCCTACCATCTCAAGCGGCTCGAGGACGAGGGCATCGTCGGCCGGTTCGACGACGGCTACGGCCTCACCAGGGAGGGCCGCAAGCTCTCGACCTCCATCGAGGGCGACACGGGCGGCACCGTGCGCTTTCCCATGTGCGGCGCAGTCATCCTGGCGCGCCGCGGCGATAGGATCCTCGCGCAGCAGCGCCTCAAGCAGCCGTATCGCGGCGTCTGGGGTCTTGTCGCGGGAAAAATCCCTTTCGGTTGGGATCCCGACGACCGCGCCAAGCGCGATTTCTTCGAGGAGACGGGGTTGGAGTGCGGCGACTTGCGCTTGCGGGCGATCGAGTACATGACCTCGGTGGAGGACGGCAAGGTCGTGCATCATCACATCCAGTTCCTCCACGAGACCTGGGATCCTAAAGGAGCGCTCATCGAGCGCACGCACAAGGGCAAGAACGCGTGGCTGACCCCGAAGGAGTATCATTCATCCGACCGTTTCCCCGGCGAGTGGCTGTTCGACGTGGCGCTCTCCACGGATGATTTCGTCGTGGTGCGCACCCGTTTGGAGATGGAGGACGGCAGGATCGTCGATCACACCGAGAAGATCATCGAGAGGTATACACATGGAATTGAGTGAGGCACAGCAGGACGTGGTGGATTTCAACGAGGAGCGCGACTGGATGAAGGGGGATGTCAAGGATCTCTACCTGAACCTGGTCGAGGAGGTCGGAGAGGCCTGGAACATCGTCAAGTGGGTCGACAGCAAGACGCAGGAGAAGCTCCTGGCGGAGCACCGCGACGAGATGGAGGATTTCGCCGGCGACGTGCTCTACTTGCTCTTCAAGATCTGCGCTTTCGCTGGCGTGTCGGCGCAGAAGGGTTTCGATCGGACCATGGCGGAGTACGAGGAGCGCTTCCCCATCGAGAAGGTCAAGGGGCATCACGCCAACCGATTGGCCGGCGGGCATGATGGAAAGTACGCTTGACGCTTCCGAATGGCGGATCGTCGAGCATCCCGGACAGTCCGGCAAGGCCCGCGATGCCTTAGTGGAGCGCTGGAACGCGGCGTACGGCCCTGCTGGCTGGACGCTGGGTTGGATGTGGGGCGACCTTCTCTTGGATCGTCGTTTCACCCTGCAGCTCTATGAGGACGCGTACCTCTCGCGTCTCGCTGGCGATCTGAAGACGCTCGACTGGCTCTGCACGTACCAGGACGTCTATGACAACGCGCCGTCCAATGTGCACAGTGGAATCGACTATGACATCCAGGAGAATGCGTCGAACCATTATCAGCACATCGCGCTGCGTCGTGCGATGCTCCGGCTCGGCCGGAGTTTCGCGGGCGACCGCTTGCTCGAGGTCCGCGGGCCCAAGAGCGAGGGAGCGGTCCTAAATCCTGGCGTGGTCCCTTTCCATCTTCCCCGGATGATCGTTCCCGCGGAGCTTCCGGACCACAGCGGATGGGGGGAGTGGTGGCGGGGCGGTTCGATAGAGGATTTCTACCAGAGGAACAAGGTATTGCTCGAGCGCCGCTGAGTCAGTTCAGCGGGTGGTCTTTCCCGACGCAATCGTAGGAATGGTCCAGTACCCTTGTGACCGCTTCGGGAAGCGCCGCGGGTCGCCCTCCTCGCTCGCAGACGAGCGTCGCGTACGTCCGGGCGTGCGCCGCGTCTGCACCGAATTCGAGGCGCGCATGGGCCACTGCCGTACTGTATGTCTCCGGAGTGTTCTCCTCGAGTATCCTGCGCAACTGTCCGACAGCGGTTGTACCGGCAGGGAGTTCGCCCTCGGTGCTTCGGGAACGCCAGACTGTGATGCCTTCCATACCTTCAGGACAGACAGGCAATTTATCAATGATTCGCTGTCTTGCCCGCAGGATTTCCGGAATCAGAAGAACAGATCCAGCGCATTCTCTATCTCTTCGGGGATGCCGTCGATGCACGGATAGTCCTTCACGGTCTTCGCGTCCACCCACGCCGCTCCCTGGAAGGCTCCTTTCTCGTACCGCACCGTTCCGGAGCTGTAGCGCGCGGCGAACTTCACGAGCACGACGGGGATGCCGTCGGGCCGCACGAACGCGACGCTGTTGAGGTATCGCATATCGTCGGTGTCGATCTCGATCCCCGCCTCCTCGCGCGTCTCGCGCGCGAGCAGGTCCTCGACAGCATCTTGGAAGTCCAGTACATCACCATTGACGCGTGTTGGGTTGTCCAAGGGCAGGTCCTTCCATTCGAGCTTGCCGCCGGGCACGCACCAGCGTCCGGGATGGACCTTCTCTTCGTCCGAGCGCTGCAGGATGAGGCACTCGCCGTCCTTGACGACCACGACGTTCGCCACGAAGTAGAAGAGCTTGTCCGGCTTCGCCCGTCCCGTGGAGATGCTGTCTGCTGGCATGAGTGTAGAGCGAGAGAAATAGAATAAAAGAGTAGCGGAACTACCAGTCCTTCCTTCCGGAGTACAAGAGGTCCTCGTCCACGCGCTTCCAGGCGTGGATCTCCTCTGGTGTGAACCAGATGGATATCTCGTGCTCGGCCTCGTCCACCTCTCCCGATGCGTGGATGAGGTTCTGCAACGGCCTGTTCAACGCTCCGGACATGCCGTAGGTCTCGAAGCTGTAGTCGCCCCGGATGGTTCCCGGGGCGGATAGCGCCGGAGCGGTCTCGCCGACCATTTTCCGGACGTGCTTGACAGCATTGTGTCCCTCGAGCACCATGGCAACGATGGGACTGGCTCCGATCATCTCTGCGAGGGCCTGCTGGATGAGCCTGCCCATCTCCACGGGCGTGATGTTCTTCTTCTTGCCCATGCGTTCCAGATCCTTGAGCGTGCGTCCACCGGAGAGCTCCATCCACTCCTCGTCCTTCGCGTAGTGCTTGTTCGCGAGGTCCTTGTCGGCGTAGATCATCTTCATAGCCACGATCTTGAGCCCGACGCGCTCGAAGCGCGTGATGATCTCTCCGATGAGCCCGCGCTGCACGGCGTCCGGCTTGAGCAGGACGAGCGTCTTCTCCATCAGGTCTTGTCTGCTCATTTCTTCGCCTCCTTCTTCGCTGGAGCCTTCTTCACGGCTTTCTTCGCTTTCTTGGCGGGCTTCTTCGGCGCCGCTTCCTCGTGCGCTTGCTCTGCCTGGTGCTGGGCGATCGCGATGCGCTGGCCCTTCTCCTTGCGGTACTCTTCGGTCCATGCCGTCGTTCGGGGCTTTCTGCCGAGCTTGAGCATGTTCTTCTCCTCCTTGCGGTTGAGGAAATACAGGACCTTGCCGTCTTTTTTGACGTACATCACGCCCGTGCCGGGCGGGATCTCCTTTCCGGAGAAACTGCTCTTGACCATCTTATCGTCCTCTCCTGCTCAGCGCGCGCGCCTCGATCTCGGTCTCGCGCAGCATGAGCACGTCGCCGACCTGTACGGGTCCACGCACGTTCCGGCGCAGGATCTTGTTCTTGTCCTCGCCTTCCAGGACCTTGACGCGGACCTGAATGGCCTCTCCTCGCGTGCCGGTCCGTCCGACGACCTCCTCCACCGAAGCGGGTGTCGCGGGTCCGAAGTTGATGCCGCCCTTCTCGTCCGCCATGCCTACTTCGCCTCCTCAGCGGCTTTGGGCTTCTCAGCGGGCTTCGTCTGCTCCTTCTTGACCTCTTTTACGAGGTCTTGCGCGTCCCCGATGTTCACGATCGCGACGCACACGGTGCTGACGGCCAATCCGGCGGCGGCTCCGAGCTCTTCCTTGCTGCCCACGTCCTGCACGCACTGCACGCCCTTCTCCTCGCAGAGCACGGGCAGGTGCATGACAAGCTCCTTGGGGTTCACGTCGGACGCGATGGCGACCATCTTGGCCTTGCCGCGCTCGACCGCTTTCGTGACCTCGTTGACGCCTTTCCTGATCTTTCCGGTCTCTCTGGCGACCTCGATCGCCTGCATGACATTCTCCATGTGTTGTTTTCCTCCGGGACTGCTCCCGTCATGGGAAACTCGGTGATAATGAGCTCCCTCGGCCCGTAGGCCTCATTGGTAGTGATGGCGAATCGTCAGAGACTTTTAAGCTTGTCGGGCCCGCGCGTATGCGTCTTCCATCGTCTGGCTGAGCCTTGCCGTCGCTTCGGTCGTTCGGCAGGTAAGTTCGACGATGGGGATTTCGAGGCATTCCTTGAGCAACGCAGCGTTCTCCTCGGGAGCGATATGGAGCATGCTGGTCACGATTCCGTCCGGCGTGACGTTGAACATATGAGCCATCGCTCGTTGTGCCCGCAGTGCGTGCGCACCAATCTCGGCAAGGGAGTAGACGGTTGGAAGCTCGAATTGCGTCGCGCTCCCAGCGTCTTGCAGATTCATACCCGCATCGAGCCTGGCGATCAGGTTGGTCGTGAAGTCAGGTATTGTCAGTCCACGGAGCGCTTCGATAGAGGTTTGGATGGTGCTTGAATCACCTTCTTGGGAGAATTCGCACAGCATCGCGTAGGTCTCGATTCCGACCCGTGCCGTCAGGTAGCGCGTGGCAGCGTCCTGTAGATCCCCTTCATGCGCTAGGCAGCTTGCGATATCATCGGAGTGATCGCCGTTCGCTTTGTAGTCTGGATTATGGGCGTCGTGGTACGCGTGCCCGAGTTCGTGCGCGGCGGTGACGGCGGTCGGCTCACCGAAGAACGTGATCCTTCCTCGTTCGGAGTTGTACACCCCAAGGATAGCGCCGACGCGCATAGGCACCGGTTCAGAGAAGCCAAGAATCTTTCCCGCGAGTGGAACCTTGCTCGCGAACATCGCATTCTCGTACGTGTAAAACACTCTTTCAGCGCGGACACGCACGCCGACGCGCCGGGGCGGAACGTCAAGCTTCGCTGCGAGTTTCGCGCTCTCTGCCTTTACTAACCGCATGGCGCGCGGATACTCGCGCAGCGACCAATAGTCGTCCAATAGTCTCCCGACGATGATCGATGATGTCGTGGAAAACTGCTCAAGAGGCATCATATGATAAGAAATTCAGCATCATTTAACTACTTTTCAGTAGGATTTTCATCCGTTGGTTTGAATGACAGAAAAAGCATATAACAAGCGATAGTCCTTCAATCCTATGGCGCTCATCTCAGTGTATGTGACCTCCCCGAGCATGGAGGAGGCGCGGCGTATCGCCAAGCATCTCTTGGATAAGCGTCTGGTCGCATGCGCCAACCATTTCCCCATCTCGTCTGATTTCCTCTGGGACGGGAGGCTGCGCTCGGAGGAGGAGGTCGTCTCGCTCCTCAAGACCGTGCCGGAGAATTGGGAGCGCGTGCGCGACGAGATCGCGCACATCCATCCCGACAAGGTCCCGTGCATCCTGCGCTACGCTATAGAGGCAAGCGACGGCTACGAGGATTGGGTGCGCGATTCCACCGACAGCTGAAATGTCGTTCTAGGCGAACCAGCCGAAGACGTGCGCGAGCACGCCCGCGAAGAACACCTTGATGCTCGACGAGAGGCTCAGCCCGTGCACGGTGATCTCGCCGTCGTTGTAGGCCTTGATGCCGGTGATGTTGCCGTCCTGCATCTGCGTGAGCGTGCAGGCCGTGGTCGTCGCAAGGTACTCTGGCGTGCGGTTCGTGCTGTTGTCGATGCTGATGTTGCCGTCCGTGACCTCGGCGTACAATATGGTGCCGCTCACGTTGAGCTTGACGACGGTGTTGGTCCCGACGATGCTGTCCGCCGGCGCGAGCTGGTGGATGTCCATGCCGTTGGCCTGGTCGAGATAGCTCTGCCAGCCCGAGCAATCAGCGGCGTGCGCGGCTCCCGCGAAGGCGAGGAGCAATACGCTCGTCGTGAGAAGGAATAGCGTGATTGATTTGGTGTTTCTCATCCTGCGCTGATAGAGCACCCCTTTATCCGTCTTATGGTAGAAGAGAAAAAGAAAGGAAAAAGAGGTTCAGCCGAGCGTTCCGGTCGCTGACACGTTCACGCCGTTCGTGTTCGCGCCGACAGTGGCCTGCGCGTCGCTGCCGGAGTTGCCTTCGGATCCGTTCGCGCTCGTGTTCGCGCGGATCATGAGCCCTTCAGAACGGTTCTCGAGCCGCTGCGTAGTCTGGTTCGCGACCTCCTGCAACTGCTCTTTCGCGCGCTCCGACGCGTTCGCGGTGTGGTTGAGCGCGACGTTGATGCCGAGCGTGGCCGAGCCGTTGAGGCGCGCTTGGATGTTCTCGAGCTGCGTCCTCAGGCTGTTCGTGAACTCCGCGTCCGTCTCCGCTCGCGCGTTCTTCGCGCGCTCGTTGATGCGTGCGGCGATGTCGCGTGCAGAGGATTCGAGCGTCGCTTTCAGGCCGGTGCCGTTCTCCAGGCGGTCCTGCAATTCTTGCGCTTGCGCGTCGCTCAGGTTGAGCAGCACCTTCGCTTTCGTTCTGGCGTGCTCGCTCTTGAGTATCGCGGTCCCGTCCGTCTGCTCGGCCTTCGCGGCGATGTCGGAGAAGACCTGTTCGATGTGCGCGTATTGCGTCGCGTTCATCGTCGCGTTGTCGCGAGAGAGTATCTCGTCGTGCACCGCGATGACGTGCTGGTAGTGCTGCAGCAGTTGCGTCTGGATCTGCGCGCTCGTCGTGATGGCGGCCTGCGCTTTGGCGGCGCTGCCGTCGGTCTCAATCGAGTCGATCGCTTTTTGCACGCCGGTCATCGTCTTGTTGTACTCTTTCGCCGCCACTTCGGCGTCCGCGGTCTTGTTCTCATTGACCATGGCCTGCAGCTCGGCGAGGTGCTCGTCGGCGATCTGCAATCCCACGCTCGCTTTCGCTTGCGGATTGGTCGCGAAGAACAACCGTATGTTGTTCCATGCGAGCTTGAGCGGGTACAATGCGCTGTCGGGCGTTATCCCCGCATGCACGCTCGCTTGTGCCTGCGTGCTCGCTGCGAGCGCTCCTGCGGGCACGAGCGCCAGCATGAGCGCGATCGCGAGTGTCTGTCCGATTCTCATTGTCTTTCCTCCGGGCGCCAGATGCGCGGCGCCCAGCAGGCAATGGGCGGGCAGCTACTTAGTTTCTCTGCGATACGCGCTGAAACAAGGTGAAACAGCCCGAAACAGCCCTATTTCTTGAGCCGGATCTTGTTGGTGTTGCCGTAGGGAATCTTCTCGACGACTCCCTTGGCCTCGAGGCTGCGCAGCTTGCGGGAGACCTTCACCTTGCTCATGCCACTCTGCTGCTGCAGTTCTTTCTGCCAGAGCCCGTCGTGGTGCGCGGTGAGTATCTCGACGAGCTGTTTCTCTTCCTCGAAGAGGTTCTTGGTCAGCTCCTCCGTCCGCTTCATGAGCCGTCTGGAGAGGATGACGACGAGCACGGCCACCAGCGCGAGCGCTAGTGCTATGGCGACATACCAGCCGGACGCGTTGTCGGGCAGCTGGTAGGCGATGAAGACCGCTCGCGACGGCTCCAGGTCCTGTTGCTGCCAGCTGAAGATGAGGTGCGTGCCGTCCGTCCTGCTCTGCGTCGGCAGTGGATGCACGCTCGGCGCGGGGTCGGTGAGATCCTTCACAAGCGTGGCGTGCGGCGGCAACTCGACCGTGAGCCGCGTGATATTCGCTCGTACCTCCCCGAAATCCACGACGAAGTACCGATCCGTCGTGTGCTCGAGCACGCTCGCTGTCGTGTAGCTGACGGTGTGCGGTCCTGCCTGCAGGACCACGGGGCGTGTGCTCGCGTTGCCGTCCACGAGCAGGCCCGTGGCGTCGTCGGGCACCGGCAACCGCAGCGCTTGCGTCGCGTGCACGCTGAGGTTGACCTGGGCGTGGCTGTCGCTGACGACGTAGGTGGCGGTGAGGGTGCTCGCGCTCGCCAATGGTACGAGTAGCAGAGCGATGATGAGCCAGCGCATGGTTTGCCAGTGCCATACATCCATTTAAGCTTTCTCGGCACGCACGCTTTATATAGAACGGTGTTCGGCAACACGCCATGCTCACTTACGCGGTCGCTTTTCTCGGTGTCCTCATCGGCACGCTCACCGACCTCAAGAAGCGAGAGGTCCCTGATTGGGTGAACTATTCGCTCATCGCGGCCGGCCTGGGCTTCGCGGTGATCGCCGCTGCTTCCACGCAGCGTTGGTTGGGCCTCGCAGAATCCCTCGCGGGTCTTGTCGCGTGCTTCGTGCTCGGCGCGCTCATGTACTACACCGGACAGTGGGGTGGCGGTGATGCCAAGCTTATCATGGGCTTCGGCGCGCTCTTCGGCCTGCCCCTAACCACGGCTGGCTGGTCCGCGCCGCCTTTTCTCGTCGTCTTCCTCGTCGCGACGTTGTTCTCCGGGGCGGTGTACGGCCTGCTCTGGATGCTCTCGCTCATGGTTATCCGCAGGAAGGATTTCGTCCCCGCTTTCGCAAAGCGCATGCACGATCCTGCCCTGCTCCGCCTGCGCAAGCTCGTCATCGGTTTCGCCATCATCCTGCTCGTCGCCGGCTTCGTCTTCCCCGGCCCCGGCACGATCGTCCTGCTCGTCCTCGCGGCGATGATCTACCTGCTCTTCTACCTCTCCATTGCGGTCAAGGTCGTCGAGAGCGTGTGCTTTGTCAAGGAGGTCCCTATAGGGAAGCTCGTCGAGGGTGATTGGATCGTTGGCGAGGTGAGAAAGGATGGCAAGGTCTTGGTGCCCGAGAAGAATCCGGGCCTCACCAAGAAGCAATTGGCCGCTTTGGAGAAGCACAAGGTGAAGAGCGTGACCGTCAAGGAGGGCATCCCTTTCGTTCCCTCGTTCCTCATCGCTTTTGTCGTCGCGTACGCGTTGATGCCGCTTCTCACATCGTGGCCACTCCTGCCGATTTGAAACCACCATACAGTGGGTAATCACACTACACATTTTTATAGTGGATTGGAATCGCGTAGACGTGGCGAGCAGATATAGCACTCCTGCAATTCCAGCAAACCCCACATCCAGGAACATGCTCCAGAGGGTGTATGAATCCTACAAACGCTTGCTCGATGACTGGTTCTATGCCAAAGCGATCATCGGCAAAGACGGGAAAGAGATCGTCGTGTACAAGGTCCGCACAATGTTCAAGGATGCCGACGCGCGATGGGAAGAGGTAGTCGCTGCGAACGGCATCGGCTCGTACGGCAAGATCAAGGACGACCCGCGCATCATACCTTCACGCAGGTGGATGCGCCGAAGGTCGGTGGACGAGCTCCCACAGATCCCATCCATATTCAAAGGAGATCTGTCTCTGGTGGGAATCCGTGGAAAAGGCTCTCAGGGGCGGTCGATAGTCTCTGAGCGCACGCGCCAGCGCGCGTTCAGGTTCAGGCCCGGATTCATTCCGGCGCAGTACGCGTACAAAGGGTTGGACACGCCAAGACGTATCGAAGCGTCGATGCGACTGTACTTGCGGCAGAAAGAGCACCATCCGCTGTGGACCGACACACGCCACCTTGCGGTCGCTGTGTACAACCATTTCACGGGAAAAGTGCGCAACGAGTGAACCCTTATAAGCGGAACCGCGTTCCGCCAGCACACGCTCCTGTAGTCTAGCCTGGATATGATCGGGGCCTCCGGAGGCGCTGCAGAGCGCATCCACCAGCGGCGCTGGAGAGAGCCTTGGGCCGGGGTTCGAATCCCCGCGGGAGCATGCAGCATGCGACCAGTGGAGCCAACAACACGGTTGTTGGGTCCCGCGGGAGCAGTCATCGTGCGACGGTCCACAGCGTTTATGAACGCTCGCGCCATATCGCCTCCATGGCGAAATCCAAGGATAATACGGCGTGGGCCTTCACCGGTGCGTTTGTCTTGCTCGGCATGGGGTTCGGTTTCTTGTTCGGCCAACTCGTGGCGGGCATCTTCATCGGCGTCGGTCTCGGCATCCTCATTTCCGTCATCGCCCAGCTTCGGCGCGGCTAGTCCCCGAAGAGCAGGTACAGGACGGCCGCGAACATGACCAGCCCGTAGATGCAGTTCGGCAGGCCGAGCAGCCAGCCAAACACGCTCTGCGACAGCTCGATCGCCCCGAAAACCAACGAGAAGAGCAGTCCCGCCAATGCGAAGGCCCGCGCCGCGCCGCGCGCCGCTTGCCACCGCCGCATCGCCAGGGCCGAGAGGAAGGTGCCTGTGAAGAGGAGAAAGCCGTACAGGCACGTCGGATACCCGAGCCATTGGATGCAACCGCCAGTGCACTTCCCCGCGAGGAGCGTGCTCAGGTACAGCCCACCACTGAACAAGAGGCCCACTGCAGACAGCACGAGTGCCCAGTCGCTTTTTCGCATGCCCGCCCCACCGCAAATCGTCTTTTAAAGGCACGGTACGGCGCAGTGTAGCGGCTTTTTCGTCCCTACCGAAAAGCTTTATAAGGGATGTCCACGCTTTCAGGCCGCAGCGACGCGTTGCGCAGGAAAAGTGGTGATCAAGGACCTTCTCAATAAAGTCAGCAAGCCTCAAGAGCCCACTCCTGAGGTCAAGGCCTTGCGCGACAAGCTCGCCAAGCTCCAGCAGCGCGGCGCAGCGCCGAAAAAGGAGCAGCCCAGACCACAACCCACCAAACCCGTCCAGCAGCCGGAGGACGAGGTATCCAAGCTCACCAAGGCCTCCGAGGAGGAGCAACGCCGTTTCGCGCAGGCACGGGACCCCGCGCTCAAGCTCAAGGAGGAGCGCACCCACAAGCTCGTGGCAAAGCAGGTCGCCGAGATGATCGAGCTGTCCACCGAGCTCAACAAGCGCCTCGCCAAGCTCGAGCAGGAGAAGCAGGCCTCCGAGCACAAGCTCGAGGAGATCGAGAAGCGCAACGAGGAGATGCAGGAGAAGATGGATGTCATCGACCAGCGTCTCGAGAAGTTCATGGGGTTGTATGAGGTGGTCACCAACCAGTACAATCCCTTCGCCGACGTTAAGAAGGGCGACAAGCCGCCAGGCACGGTTCCCGAAGGTGGCAAGCCTGCGAACGTACAGGTCTCCGACAATCTCACGGGAAAGCGCGAGGCGGTTCCTATCAAGCAGGGCGAGATGAGCAGCGAGAACGCCAAGAAGATCGAGCGGCTCTTGGCCGAGCTTGAGCACGACGAGCAGGAGAAGCGCGATCTCGGCGAGGACGCCGCGGCGAACATCGAGGGGCGCGAGCGCAAGACCCAGCAGGACGTCGTGGCCCAGATGCACCTGCTCCTCGGCGACTTCGAGGGTCGCCTCAAACAGTATCTGGACGATTCGGTCCAGAAGAAGCTCCATTCGGCCTTCTCCGAGCTCGAGACGGTGCTCAACAAGGAGATCGGCGAGGCCGTCAAGGAGGAGGTCACCAAGCTCAAGGGCACCGACGATATCATCGCCGGCGCTCTGCAGGAGATGGAGCAGCTCTCCAAGCAGGCCAACACCCCTGACGAGTATCAGAAGGAGGAGAAGCAGGTCGAGCAGCAGGTCCGCCACCTCGACGATTCCATCAAGGCCATCCCGCCGTCATTGTATTTCCGTCTAAACGACGGTTCTATCCTCAAGAGTCGCGAGGACCTCGTCAAGGCCCTCCAGAGCATGGACGACGCCGTTTTCCGCCATCATGTCTCGGGCGAGCGCAACGATTTCGCCGATTGGCTCGAGCTCGCCCTCAATGACACCTCGGGCAAGGACCTGCGCGGCAAGTCCAAAGACGAGATGGTGAAGGCGCTCCAACAGTAGCTTTTCGCTTCTCCCGAAAAAACAGAAATCTTTATAAATCGTTGCAGTACTTAAATGGTCACTACCTTAGTATACGTTTCAGTATACGGGGATAGGAGCGAAAATGGTGTTGCAGGGACGCAGAGGAGCGGAGAATGTCATCGCCTCACTCATACTCTTCATCGCAGTCATGGCGCTCGCCACCACCACCACGATCGTCTTCAAGAACTACCTCGACAAGAGCGCCAACGCGGTCAACACCCAGCAGACCAAGAGCGTGGACGTCATGCAGACGAGCTTCACCATCGACAGCGCGGCATACAACGGAGTCAACACCACGCGCATCTACGTGAAGAACACCGGCAGCACCCAGTTCGACCCCGGCAACATCGACGTCTACCTCAACGGCGTGCGCATCCCAAGGAGCAACGCCAACCGCACCATCAACGTCACACCCGATACAGACACCATCAACACAGGCATCTGGGATCCGGGCGAGGAGCTCGAGATCGACATCAACCACAGCTTCACGAGCAGCTCCACGCAAACGATACTCGTCGCCGCCCCGAACGGCGTGACCGCGACGGGGGAGTTCAGTAGCTGATGGGATTCGGCACGGTCTTCGCCACGCTCACCTTCCTCCTGATATTCGCGGGCATGGTCGTCGTGGTCACTGGCGTCCAGAAAGGCCTTGCCAACAGCGCAGTCCAGATGAACAAGGCACAGGCCATGGCCATCGTCGCGCAGCAAGAGGGCATCAGCATCCTCAGCTCGTCCTACGGCTACGGCGCGCTCAGCTACTGGCGCGTCACCTACGCCGACGGGTTCAACCTGGGCACTTTCAACAACACAACGGTCGTCGCCGACCAGGTCCAGCTCACTGCGAACGGCACGGGCACCTACACGAGCGAGGCCTACGACACGGGATTCACGAGCAACTACACCACCCTCTCATGGAGCGCGTTGCAGCCCGGCACCAGCACAGTCACCTTCCAGGTGCGCAGCGCGAACAGCACCACCGCGCTCAACGCGACCCCATTCACCGGACCAGACGGTACCACGGCGACGAACTACAGCGTCTCGGGAAGCACGCTCAACGCCACGCTCAGCCAGAACCGTTACGTGCAGTACCGCGCGACCTTCACGAGCGCCGCCGGCTCGGACCCCATCTTGTACGACGTCACGCTCGGCGTCAAGCGCGAGGCAGGGGACGTGAACCTCACCATCAAGAACACCGGACAGTCCATCCTCCACTTCGAGGACACCGACACATACGTGGACGGCGTGCGGGTGTTGCGCGACGACGCGCACCGCGTATTGCAAGAGCAGATCATCACCAACCCGCGTTTGTGGGACCCCGGCGAGGAGCTCAACGTGACGATCTTCACGACGATCAGCGCTCCGACGACAGTCATGGCCGTCAACGACTACGCCAAGGACCAGGTGATCGTCACATGACCGAAAGCAAGCTCCTCAGCGTGAAGATCCGTCGCGACGAGCTCAACCGCACCCTCGGCGGCGGCCTGCCGGTCTCGAGCCTCATATTGCTCGAGGGCAGCGACGGCACGGGAAAGAGCCTGCTCGCCCAGCGCATGGCCTACGGCCTCGTTAAGAACGACGAGTCGGTCTCGTACCTCTCCACCGAGCTCAGCACGCAGGGCTTCGTCGAGCAGATGGCGAGCCTCGACTACGACATCAAGTACGACATGCTCGACGAGAAGCTGTTCTTCATCAGCCTGTTCCCCTACTACGGTGCCGGAAAGCTCCAGAAGAACTTCCTGGACATCCTCTTGTCGAGCAAGAAGCTGTTCTCGAGCGATATCATCGTCTTCGACACGCTCAGCTTCCTGCTCGTGGACGAGTCCCTCTCCTCGGAGGACGCGTTCGCGTTCCTCCAGTTCATCAAGCGCCTCAACGGCCTGGGAAAGACCATCATCTTGTGCGTGGACCCCGACCACCTCAACGCGCGGCTGCTCACTCTTATCCGGTCGAGCTGCGACGTCATCTTCGACCTGGAATTGCGCACTTTCGCGGGGCAGATGGTGCGCGTCATCAACGTCAAGCGGTTCAAGCGTTCGGGAGGGGAAGTGCTCAGCGCCATCCCGTTCCGCGTCGAGCCGGGCAAGGGACTCATCATCGAGATCGTGACATTCAGCTAGGATGGTAAAGAGAAGACACGCTTCGGAGAAGACGGAGGACATGGGGCAGGCCATGGCCAAGTATCCCCACCTCGCGCGCTATGTCGACCGTATCAGCGCCGACCTCGGAGAGCCTGATTGGCGCGTCGAGCTCGACCGCTCCATGCGCAACGAGGAGAATCCGAATATCATCTATCCCGTTGGGGACCCGATATTCATC
Source organism: Candidatus Woesearchaeota archaeon (assembly GCA_046704725.1). Taxonomy (GTDB): domain Archaea; phylum Nanobdellota; class Nanobdellia; order Woesearchaeales; family SKIA01; genus SKIA01. Next base: position 34,273 of record JBJKRI010000007.1, read on the forward strand.
CATATCTACCGCGACCACGAGAAGGGCGAGACCATGTACCACGTCATCGAGCCGCGTCTCTCCGACAAGGAGGAGAAGCTCTATGACCAGGTCATGGACAAGATGATCGAGCACGCCCACAAGTACCCCGTCCCGAACAAGATCGAGGACGCCGGCGAGATCATCAAGAAGATCTACGACGAGGTCGTCAAGGTAAAGGACACGGAGGCCAACGTCCTCGAGCGCACGGTCGAGAGCAAGATCCATCTCACGCAGCAAGAGTATGACGAGCTGTGGTACTACATCTATCGCAACCGTGTCGGCTACGGCAAGCTCGAACCCCTCTTCTACGACCCCTATCTAGAGGATATACACTGCACGGGCGTCGGCAACATCAAGACCATCCACAAGATCTTCGAGATGGTCTACACGAATATCGAGTTCCGCGACGACATCGAGCTCAATAAGTACATCCTCGACGCGTCCGAGCGTGTCGAGCGCCCCGTCAGCGACGCGAACAGCGTGGTGGACGCGATCATGCCCGACGGTTCGCGTGTCAACTTCATCTACGGCCGGGAACTGTCGCTCGAAGGATCGAGCTTCACCGTGCGTAAGTTCAGCGAAGTCCCCGTAAGCATCGTGCAGATCTGCCAGTGGGGCACGATGAGCCCGGAGATCGCCGCCTACCTCTGGCTGTGCCTCGAGAACGGCATGAACATCTTCGTTTGCGGCGAGACCGCTTCGGGAAAGACCACAACGCTCAATGCCGCGAGCGTCTTCATCAAGCCCGACGCGAAAGTGTATTCGGTGGAGAACACCCCGGAAGTCACCATGCCTCACCCCACCTGGCAGCACCTGGTCACCAGGGAGGCGGGAAAGGACACGGATGTCACCATGTTCGACCTCTTGATAGCCGCGTTGCGTAGCCGTCCCAACTATATCGTCGTGGGAGAGATCCGCGGCGAGGAGGGAAACGTCGCTTTCCAGGCCATGCAGACGGGCCACCCCGTCATCAGCACCTTCCACGCCGGTTCGCCGCACAGCATGATCCAGCGCTTGACGGGTCATCCGATCAACGTTCCCATCGCCTCCATCGACAACCTGAACATCGTGCTCATCCAGCAGGCGGTCAGCCTGAACGGGCGCATGGTGCGTCGCGTATTGTCCGTGACGGAGATCGAGCGCTACTATGATGTCGAGAACAAGGTCATCACACGGGAGGTCTTCAGCTGGGACGCGGTCAATGATGTGCACCGCTTCCGCGGCCTGTACAATTCCTACATCCTCGAGAAGAAGATCGCGAGCATGCTCGGTTACGCCGACACCCGCGAGATCTACGCGGAGCTCAACCGCCGCAAGAAGATCATCGAGCACCTCGTCGAGCAGAACATCGACAACTACTTCGACGTCTGGGACGTCATCTCACGATTCACCAAGGAGGGCGAGGCGGCGTTGCCGTTCGTGATCTAGGATGCGCGAGTGGATATACGCCATGGGCTTCGAGGACCTGCAGGAGTTCTTCATGAAATTCGGCCTGCCCATCATGGGGGGCACCATCGTCTCGTATTTCGTCCTCATGCTGTTCTCCGTTCCCTGGTGGCTGCCGTACGTCTTCCTCCTCGCCGGTTCGGGGTTCATCTTCGTGTACCCGTACATGCAGTTCGAGAAGAAGAAGGTGAACATCCACGAGAACATCCATTTGTTCATCACCTACGCCGGCACGATTAGCACGCTCGACGTGAACCGCTCGCAACTCTTCGAGCATGTCTCCAAGCAGCAGCAGTACGGATACATCACCGAGGTCACCCAGAAGATCCTGTATCTCGCGCGCGAATGGAACCTCGGCTTCGCCCAGACCTGCAGGAAGATGGCGAAGTTCTCCCCCTCGCGCATCTTCTCGGACTTCCTCGACCGGTTGGCCGCCGTCCTCGACTTCGGAGAGGACCTCCAGACGTTCCTCACCGAGGAGCAGGAAGCCGTGCTCGCGGACTACGGCACCGAGTACAAGCAATCCCTGGAGAACATCAAGACATTGCAGGACGTGTTCATCAGCATCACCGTCGCCATGGCCTTCGCGCTCGCAGCGGCGTTGATGCTGCCGCTCCTCATGGGCGTGAGCATGATGCTCGTCGTGCAGTACGCCCTGCTCTCGCTCGTGTTCGTGGACGCGTTGCTCATCATGCTCATCAAGCTCTTCATCCCACAGGACCGCCTGCCCCATCGGCTCAAGATCAAGGACCAGGGCTCCCTGCGCATCCGCAAGTGGCTGTACTTCATGGTCCCCGCCGCAGTCGCGGTCTTCGGCGTCCTGACGGTCGTCGGCGTCTTCGACTTCCTCATCAACGCGACGATCTCGAGCTTCCCCCTCTTCGTGGTCGGCGTCATCGCCATCCAGGAGGAGAACGAGATATTCAGGCGCGACAAGGCGTACCCCGCTTTCGTGCGCGCAATCGGCGGCACGATCTACGTGCGCGGCGGCGGCGTGACCAGCGCTCTCGGAGCCTTGCAGGTCCACGACTTCGGCCCCTTGCAGCCCATGATCACGAACCTTTATCGCCGCTTGCGCCTCGGCACGGACAAGGCGAAGAGCTGGCTGCACTTCTCGGGAGAGACGGGCAGCAACCTCATCTACTACTTCACAGAGATCTTCCGCGAATCCATCTATCTCGGCGGCCACGGCGAAAAGATCGGCAAGATGATCAGCGACAACTTCTCCCGCCTCCTCGCGTTGCGCAAATTGCGCTTGCAGTTGGCGAGCGGTATGCGGGGCGCATTGTACGGCGGCCTCGTCGGTTTCGTCGCGACCGTCTACATGGCTACCGCCATCACGGACATGCTCTCCAAGCTCTTCGGCGGCGCCATCGGCACGGGCGACGCGGCGTCTAGCGCTTCGCAGTTGTTCGCGCAGATATTGCCGAAGATCCCTCCCATCAACATGCAGCTCGTCGCATTGTACATCGGCATCATGGTGCTCATCCACGCTATCAGCAGTTCGTATATCATCAAGCTTATCGACGGCGGCAAGTGGACGGCCATGTTCTTCGACCTGTCCGGAATGCTCGTCATCGGCTCGGTATTGTCTTGGGTGATCCCCAAGCTCTCGCAGTGGGCGTTCGGCAACATCGTGCTCGGCGGCTAACGCCGCGTGTCGTTCGGCCGTTCCAGGACTGTGTTGTATCCTCGAGTCGGCTCAACATGGATATCCTGGCTGAAGGACTGGAACCCCCCTGAGTGGAGCAGTTCGTTCCGCAGGAGGGACTGCCCAGCATGGTCTATGATTCCAGCGATCCGTTTTCTGAACATGTGGTCATAACCAAGAATCGTGTATTTCACGTCACGGCGAGTCGGCGATATATGCCAATAACCTTTCGTGGTGAAATACGCGTCCCGCATCAGTCGCTTCGTGGCGCGCGCCCTTTCCGATACATGGTCCCGCACGTGTGCCGCGACCGATGCGCTCGCAGCCCCGAACCGGCGGCCAAGAGCGAGCCATTCCTGCTGGTCCTGCGGAAGCGTCGTGGCGATTGACTCGATCCGTTCTCCGAGCGGGGAGAGCCCTCTGTACCGGGTTCGCGGAAGGATGGCCGGTTTTCCTTGCGGCTCGAGCTGGTTGAAGCCATCGACCGTCGCCGAAGCGAGCGCTCCGGCGTATCGCTTTGCGGCACCACGAGTGGATTGAGCGGCCTGCCTCGCCGTTCGTCCCAGATAGCCTGCCGTGCGATGGGCATGGGATGCGACAGCCCTTCCATAGTCGCGAGACGCTTCCACGACCCCCCGTTCCAAACGTAGCGTTTGGATTGATGCTTCCATCGCGTTCAGATAAAGGCTGTGCATGAGCTCGTTCAAGCGGTGTGTTGCTGCCCCCGCGACCTTCCCTGTCGCGCGTGACCTTTCGGTCCGGGATGCCAGCTCCGAAGCATCCGGGATTGTTTCTTCCGGTCTGGAAAGCCTCCCGTGCCGTTCTCGTACGTCGGCGACGGGAACGTGAGCTGATGCCGATCCCTCAAGCGCTCCTCGCACACGCCTGCCTACAGCATCGTGCACCGCTTTGGATCTCCTGACTCCATAGGTCACGCCGGTGCGGAAGAATCCCGTGATCGTCTCCATGTCGTCCGCGAGACATTGCATGAGCAGCCTGCCCGCATTGTCGAACTCTTGCGCCAGGATGGCGCGGTTCTCCTTGTAGATCTCGACCATCAATCCCCCGCCTTTGGCCATGCCCCTCCCCAACGCGCGGAAGTTCACTGGGAAATGGCTCCACCAGGTATCCTTGGGATCGATGAGCGGTCCGGAATGCCTCGATCGGTTGGCACTGGGGTTCAGCGTTACACGTCCTCGTCCAGAAGTGTGATGATGCAGGTGTGGCGGCGGCGCATGCACTCGTATCTCAGTGTCTCCCCCACTTCCGCGCCGAGGCTCTTGCATGCGTGCGGAAACCGAGCAATCACAGGTATATATTCCTTACTCGTGGTCGGCGATGGCTTCCGAGACCCTGGCGGCGAAGGCTCCGAGCGATTCGGCGCCGTGCACGGTCCCGTCGCGTGTGCGTACCGTGACAGAGGTGTCTTTTTCTTCCTTGTCGCCGACGACGAGGATATAGGGTATCTGGGCGAGCTGGGCGTCGCGCACCTTCTTGTTGAGCGTGTCCTGCTTGTCGTCCACCGCGGCACGTATGCCTTCCTCCTCGAGGGTCTCGACCACTTTCCCGGCGTAGTCGTTGTGCCTGTCCGCTATCGGCAATACGCGCACCTGCTCCGGCGACAGCCACAAGGGCAGTTTGCCGGTGTAGTGCTCCATGAGCACGCCGATGAAGCGCTCCAGGCTTCCGAGCAGTGCGCGGTGGATCATGACGACGTGGTGCTTGGCGTTGTCCTCGCCGGTGTAGACGCAGTCGAATCGCTGTGGCAACTGGTAGTCGAGCTGTATGGTGACCGTCTGCCACTGCCGGCCCAACGCGTCCTTGATGGAGAAGTCGATCTTCGGTCCGTAGAAGGCTCCGTCACCGGCGTTGATCTCGAATTGCAATCCTGCTTCCTGCAATACTTCTGTCAGCGCTTTCTCCGCGGCGTCCCACGTCTTGACCTCTCCGAGGAACTTCTCCGGTCGCGTCGAGAGCTGGATGCGGTCGAACTCCATGTGCATGACGTCGTGGTAGATGTATTTCGCAAAATCGATGAGTCCTGCCATCTCCTGCTTGATCTGGTCCTGCCTGCAGAAGATGTGCGCGTCGTCCTGGCTGAACTTGCGCACGCGTGTCAATCCTCCCAATACCCCGCGCAGCTCGTTGCGGTGCAATGGCGCGAAATCCGCGATCCGTACCGGCAGGTCGCGGTAGCTGTGCTGCGTCCGGTTGTAGATGAGGCAGTGGCTCGGGCAGTTCATGGGCTTGAGGCTCATGGTCTGTCCCTCGTCCTCGAGGATGAACATGTCCTCTCGGTAGTGCTCCCAGTGGCCGCTCTGCTCCCACAATGCCTTGTCGTACAATAACGGTGTGATGACCTCCTGGTAGCCGCGCTTCGGATACTCGGATCGCAGGAAAGCGAGCAGTTCGTTGTAGATGATCGCCCCTTTCGGGTAGAAGAACGGGCTTCCCGGGCTTACCTCCTCGAAGCCGTAGTAGTCGAGCTGTTTTCCGAGCACCCGGTGGTCGCGTCGCTTGGCGTCCTCGAGCCGCTCGAGGTATTCCTTCAATTGCTTCTTATCGGGGAACGTGATGCCGTAGATGCGCGTGAGCTGCTCGTTCTTGGCGTCGGCGCGCCAGTAGGCTCCGGACAGTTTGGTGAGCTTGACGGCGTTGACAAGTCCCGTCCGTGGGATGTGCGGTCCTCGGCATAGGTCGAGATACTCGCCCTGCCTGTATGAGGACAATTCCTCGTCGCTCTCGGTGATGATCTCTTTCTTGAACGGGTTGTCGGCGAAATCCTTCTCCGCCTCCGCTTTGCTCTTGTACTCGTGCCGCTCGCTGGGGAAATCCTCTTTCGCCGCTTTCTTCATCTCATCCTCGATGCGTCCGAGGTCGTCCTCTTTTATGGGTAGGTTCGCGAAGTCGTAGTAGAACCCTCCTTCCTCCAGAGGCGGTCCGATGGTCGGCTTGGCCTCGGGGTACAATCGCTTGACCGCTTGCGCGAGCAGGTGCGCTGACGAGTGCCAGAACACGGTTTTGCCTCGCGGGTCGTCGAACGTGATGATCTCGATACTCGCGTCTTTCTCGATGGGCCGCGACAAGTCGACAAGCTCTCCGTCGATAGCGACGACCAGCGCCGCCTGCGCGAGCCGTTCGCCGATGGCTCTCGCCACGTCGAGTCCTGTCGTTCCCTTCTCGACGGTCTTCTTCGCGCCGTCCGGCAGCGTGAGCTCCATGGTCCCCGGGCAGGGCACAGTGTTTAAAAAAGCTTGTCTCTGGAACGACGAACGAGGGGTGAACGGGCCTGCGCGGAACCCGTTGCGCAATGCTTAAGTAGTTATTCACTCGTGCGTAGCGCATGAATCTCCTGCAGCGTTGCCTCCTAACCATGAGCGCCGCGATCGCCGTGACCGGCACGGGCGCGCTCGGAGGGCTCGGAATCTCATCCGCCGTCAGGTCGCCCCGAAAGAACGCCCGAGACAACACTGTGGCGCCGGCGATGCAGGTCTACGGTTTTCCCAGCGGACCGGATCCTTTTGGGACCCTCGATCCGCACCAGCTCCCGGATACCGTCGTCGTGGACGTTACATACAAGCAAGACGGATATCTCATCATCCGCGCTGGCCCCAAGCGCAGGAAAGACCTCAATGATTGGGAGATACGCGTGGATGGCGAGCGCAAAGAACAGGATGCGCTCGAAGCGTTGCTCACGCGCGGCAGCGAGATACGTGTCCTCCCGGGAAAGCGACAGTACCGAGGACTGGTCGTCCAAGTGCCATGGACGCGGATCGAGCCGCTCTTCCCGAAGATGAAACCGCAGTATCTCATTCTCTGACTACGTGAAGAACCAGAGCAGCGCTGGCAGTATCAGCGAGACGAGCCCGACGCCGAGCAGGATGAGCATGCGCAGGTCGCGTTCCTCTTCTTTCCACGCGCGCGCGAGCGCGGTCGCGATGAGTATGAGCCCGAGCAGTCCGAGCACGCCGAGCCGCGCGGTGTTCGGGTCGTGGTTCACGTACAGGTTGTATGTGTGCGTGTAGCTCGTGTTGCCCACGTCGAACCGCACATCTATCGTATAGTTTCCGCCGTGGGGGAACGCGTACGTGAATCCGCTGCCCCCGCCGGAAGCGGTCATCGTCGACGAGAAGCCGTTCTGGTCGTCCCCGACGATGCTCACCCACACGGCCTGCACAGGCAACGGTTGCTGGCTCGTGTTGTTGCCGAGCGTGACCAGGAACTGCGTGGGCGTTCCCGCGACGGGCTGCGCGGGGGACCACCCGAGGTCGTAGACGAGCCCGTCCTTGACGAAGTCCTTCCCCGCATCGAGGTGCGCAGCGGCGAGCGGTACGAGCAGCAAGAGAAGCGCAATCACTACCGCTGTACGCATCAGTCCTCGTCCTCCTCGTACTCCCAGGCGTGTTTTTTCTCCTCGACCTTCTTCTCGATCTTGGGGAAGCGCTCGATCATGTTCTTCTCGTGCAGGTCGTACTTGTCCAAGGGCATGCGGAAGTACTCGCTGTAGCGTCCTTCCTGGTTCTTGTGCAGTCGTTCGATCTGCCGCGAGAAGTTCAGAGGCAATTCTGTCAGCACGGTCTCGACGAGCAGGTTGATCTTCGTCTCTCCCAGCGCTCCGCGGTCGGGCACGAGGTGGTGGCCGACAAGGTGCAGGAGCTCTCCGAACATGAACTTCTGGTCCTCGTCGTATTGGAGCGTGACCGGCTCGTGGAAGCTCCCTCCCCGGTCGCGGTCGACGATGTAGATGCGTATCTCCTCGCGGGGGATGGTGTTGCCGCTGTATTGCTCCATCTTGTAGATGCAGTCGAGTAAGAATCGGTCGGTGAGTTCTTTGAGTTCCGTGCAGCTGCCTTCGAGCTCCTGGAAGCGCTTCCAGACCTGTTCCCGGCTCTTGTGGTAGTTGAGCTGCCGGTTGTACATGTAGCTGTAGATGATCTTGATGTCCATTGGCTTTCTGCCCAACGCACTGCCGCTTTTAATGCTTTCTACGCATGGCAGAATGGAAAACGCGTGCTCACAGCGTGAGAAGCCCGACGATGACAAGAACGAATCCCAAGAGGATGAGCAACGCCCCGTACAGGACGTATCTCGGCTGTTCGCGGATGAAAGACAGGTCCAAGTCGAGGTCCATGTGTCGTCCAGGAGATATACGTATTTAAAGAACGCGGTTTGCGTCAGGGTGTGAAACGAACGAAGATCCTCATCACGCTCGGTCCGGCGACGAGCACGGAAGAACGCATTGCCGGGCTCGTCGAGGCGGGCGCCGACGCGTTCCGAATCAACATGTCGCACGGCAGCCATGAGCAATGGGAACAGCTCATCGCGACCGCGCGCTCCGTCGCCCCCGACCTTCCTGTAGTGATGGACACGAAAGGTCCCGAGTTGCGTCTGCTCGGCGTGCATGAGGAGTTCGTGCTCGAAATCGGCGAGGACCTTATCTTCTCCCTCGAGCGGAGCGAGAAGCTCCCGTACCTCTCGCATGATTTCGTTCCAGTGCTGGACCAGCGCATCCTGCTCGATGACGGCGCGATCATCACCCGCGTCGTCGACATCAAGGACGGTGTGGTGAAGGTCCGCGCCGAGAGCAGCGGTCTCATCACGAACGAGCGTAAGGTCACGATCCCCGGCGCGTCCACGACGTTTCCCGTCCTCGACGACAAGGATGTCGCCGACCTCTCCTTCGCCGATGGTCTCGGCATCGACGCGGTGGCCTTGTCCTTCACTCGTTCCGCGAAAGACGTCGCCGAATGCCGCAAGCACGTCTCCGAGAAGGTGCTCGTCCTCGCGAAGATCGAGAACGCCGAGGGGGTCCAGGATGTCGATGCGATCGTCGAGGCGGCCGACGGCGTGATGGTCGCGCGCGGCGACCTCGGCGTCGAGATGCCGTTCGAGGAGGTCCCTCTCGTCCAGAAGCGCATCGTTGGCTTGTGCAACACCGCTGGAAAGCCTGTCATCGTCGCGACGCAGATGCTCGAGACGATGATCCATAATCCCCGCCCCACCAGGGCTGAGGCATCCGATGTGGCCAACGCGATCATCGACGGCGCTGATTGTTGCATGCTCTCCGGAGAGACCGCAATCGGGGAGTATCCTGTCGAGTCGTGCGCGACCATGGCGCGTATCGCCGAGACGACGGACCCTACATTGGTCACGAGCATCCCGCGCGTCTCCGACAAGCATGTCGGCGTCGCCGAGGCGATGAGCAACGCGGTGTACGATATCTCCATGAACCTGGGTGTGGACGCGATCGTATCCGCGACGGCTTCGGGTTTCACCGCGCGCATGGTCGCGCGTTTCCGTCCCAAAGCGACATTGGTCGGCGTGGCGCACGACCAGCGCGTGATGCGTCAATTGCAGCTCTCATGGGGTGTGCGTCCGTGCGTCTTCTCCGAGAAGGCGAAGAGCGCGCACCACACCATCTTCTCCGCGGTCAGGAGCGCCTTGTCGCGCGGTCTCATCCAGGATTCCGACCGGGTGGTCGCGACCGCTGGCGTGGACACGATGAAGCATGGCTCGACAAACCTCATCGAGGTGCATACCGTTTCGGAACTGCTCGCGTTCTATCAACGACACGGGGATGACGATCAGAAGTAGGTATCGTCTTTGAGTATCTCGAGCACTTCTTCGTGCAGCGCGCCGTTTGTCGCAGCGAGGCTTTGACTGCCGATATGCCATTCCTTCCCGTCGAATTGCGTGACGCGTCCTCCTGCTTCGCGCACGAGCACGCAGCCGGCGCAGATGTCGTGGTCGCTCGGACCTCCTGTGATGATGTCGATGTTCCCTTGGGCGAGCTGTCCGAACGTGACGCTCCCCGCTCCGAAGATACGGACGTCCCCCACGTGCAACGTGAGCTTCCTGCGGAGCTTCAGACCGTCTTTCCGGACGCCTCCCTCGCCATAGATCGCGCGTGCCAAGACCGTCGGCTCTACACGCAGCCTCTTCTCTCCCCGCCAGGCGCCGATGCCTTCCGCGCCGTGCAGCGTGTATCCCAGGCGCGGGTATGCGATGACTCCCACGACAGGCCTGCCTTTGAACGACAGTCCGATGTTGATCCCCCATATTTCCGACCCGCGCGCGTAGTTCCCTGTCCCGTCAATGGGGTCGAGGTACCAGCACCAGTCGAACTCTCCGTGCCGTCCGGTCTCCTCGCCGACGATCGCGTGCTCCGGGACGCGGTCCGAGAGGAATTCGATGAGCGCGTGCTCGGTCTTGCGGTCCGCTTCTGTCACGATGCTCGACGCCAGGGTCTTCCCCGACTTCATCTCGCTTTTCACGTCGTCTTGCATGGAGAGGGCGATCTCTGCCGCGACGACCGCTGCTTCGCGGGCGATCCGTAGGTATTCTGTGAGCGTCCCCTCGGGAACCGCGATCGTTGAGGCCTTATCTCGTGTGGAGTTCGATGATGTCATTGTCTTGGACGGTATGCGTCCCCCCTTTTCTTTGGTTCGGAAATTTGGCGCTCGGCCCGGAGACGCGCGCGTAGGTGAAGCGCGCCTCCAAGTCACGGTGGATCTTCCTCGCCACGTCCATGATCGTCAATCCTTTACGGATGATGAGCGGTTCGTCGAGGTCCGCTTCTTTTCCGGGCTCTTTCATCCAGATGCGGATGAATCCGAGCGTGTCGAAGATGCGTTCCTTGAGATCCTCGATGCCTTCTTTCTTGGATGCGCTGATGAACAGGTCCGGATGGTATCTCCTGGTCAATCCTCCTTTCTGGGCTGGCGACAGCAGGTCGGTCTTGTTCACGATGAGCAACGCGGGCATGTATTTCTTGTTGCCTTGCACGACGTCGAGGAATTGGTCCGCGTCTATGGGCGTGCGGATGACGATGTCGGCGTTGAAGATACGGAACGTGCCGAGCATGTCAGATATCATCTCGTTGGTGAGTTCGGGCGTTCTCACCGTGCGTCCGATGTCCAGTCCGTCCTTGGCCTTCTTGACGATCTTCACGTCCGGCGGCTCCTCGTTGAGCCGGATGCCTGAGTCGTGTATCTCTTTCTCCAGCACCGCGAGCTCTTCCGGGCGCGTGCCGTCCAAGAGCACGATGCACATGTCGGCGCTGCGCATCGTCGCGAGCACCTCTTTTCCCCTCCCTTTTCCTGAAGCCGCCCCGGCCACGATGCCCGGCACGTCCAACACCTGTATCTGCGCTCCTTTGTACTCGAGCAGCCCGGGGATCACGGTGAGCGTTGTGAAAGCGTACGAGCCGACTTCGCTGTCCTGGTTTGTGAGCGCGTTGAGCAAGGTGCTCTTTCCCGCGCTGGGAAAGCCGAGCAGTATGACCGTGGCGTCCCCCGAGCGGCGCACCTGGTAGCCGCTCGTCGAGGGTCCCTTGCTCGATTGGTGCTCTTGCGCCTCTCTCAACTGGGCAATCTTCGCCTTGAGCTTGCCGATGTGGTGCTGGGTCGCCTTGTTGTACTGCGTCTTGCGAATCTCTTTCTCCAGCTCCTCGATCTGCGCGCCATAGTCTGGCATGCTTTTCGGGAAGCGCAGGGATTCTTAAGCGGTGCGGTGTGCTGCCGTCGCGCGAAACGGACGATTTTATATACGTCCGCAGCCGCTAGAGGAAGAATGGCGGTCGGCTGGTACATCCTCGGCGGGCTCTTGGCGGTCTACATCCTCGCGGGCGTCAAGACCATCAATGAGTACCAGCGCGGCATCAGGTTCACTCTCGGTCGTTTCTCAAGCGTCATGAAACCCGGACTGCGCATCGTCTTTCCCGTGGTGCAGACGTACAGCCGCGTGGACATGCGCGTCCGCGCGGTGGACGTGCCGGGGCAGGACTGTATCACGCGCGATAACATCAGCGTGAACGTGAACGCGGTCATCTACTACAAGGTGTCCGACGCGAAGAAAGCGATCCTCGAAGTCGAGCAGTACGCCTACGCGGTCAGCCAGTTGGCGCAGACCACCATGCGCAATATCATCGGGGAGGTCGAGCTCGACGGATTGCTCGCTAGCCGCGACGAGATATCCGCTCGGATCCGCGAGATTATCGACACCTCATCAGATCCCTGGGGCATCCATGTCCAAGCAGTGGAACTCAAGGACGTCACACTCCCTGAAGAGATGAAACGAGTCATCAGCCGACAAGCGGAGGCCGAGCGTGAGAAACGCGCAGTCATCATCAAGGCTGAGGGAGAGGTGGTCGCTGCAAAGAACATGGCGGCCGCGGCGAAGATACTCTCAGGCAGTACCGGAGCCCTGCACCTGCGCACGTTGCAGACGCTCAATGATGTGTCTTCCGACGAGTCGAACACGATGATATTCGCGGTGCCGCTTGAGGTATTGCGAGCGTTCGAGGGCACCCCGATCGAGGCGATCAAGCGGGTGACGAAGAAGAAGTAGTCCACTGCGCGAGCATCTCTTCCTCGATGACGTGCAGCTTTCCGGGGATGATGAGCGTGTGCGGCGGTTTCCCGAAATCCGCCTTCGAGAGCTCTTCCAGGGACGCGTAGACGATCCGCTGCGTCTTGCTCCCCAATCGTGCCACTCCCACCGCCATCGTCTTTCCGTCCACATCCAGTTTCTTGCCCTGTGAGCGTTCCAGCAGCATCTCTGCCGCTTCGGAAACCGTCATGAAGCGTCCCTGCTCTGCCTTGATGTCGAGCAGGCACAATGTGTGCAGTCCGCGCTTCTTGTTCTCTCCGATCACGTCGAGGAAGCTGTCCGGCGCCCAGTCGCCCTGGGGATACACGAACGTCGTCGTGCGTCCGTACTTGTACAGGTCCAGCCCCACCTGCCCGACGGCGTTCATGACCGACGCGTTGTGCACGATTCTCACGTCCACGCCTCGTTCTTTCGCGCGCAAGAACAGGTCGGTGTGCGTCGTCGCGCTGAACACGTCGCCGATGACCAGGAACGCCGCATCCCCTTTCTCGGCCGCGTCGAGGATTCCATCGGCCTGCTGTTCCACCCCTGCGCGTCCGAGCACCTCCACCTGCTTGCCGTAGAACCTCGCGAGATCCTCGCGCGAACACTGCAGCAGGCTCGTGTACGCTTCCAGGAAGACGCGGTCCGCCTTCTTGACAGCCTCGAGGCCGCGGACGGTGATGTCCTTCTCGTCCGACAATCCCAGGCCGATCATGGTGAGCATGCTGTGGCGATGACGTATAGCCTATAAAAATGGATACTGTCGACATTGATTTCTCGACGGCACCCTTCTTCAGAAATGCGGGATGACAAGACGTGAATACTTGTCATGCGCTTTCTTGAACACAGCCAACTGTCCTGTGTCCCTGGCAGCGAGATACAGACCTTGTTGCTGACAATACCCAACGAAATACCCATTCTCGCTCCCGAGGATCATTTTCTTAGCGAATCTCGAATCCAACCGTCCAGCATGCTTCTCAATATGACTGCGCGCACGGCGATAGTGGTATGCAGTAGTGCGTCCAAAATGGGTTCCTCCCAACATCCCGCCACCATATATGATGAGACCTTCTGCCACGCCCAAAGACAGATGGTGATAATCAAATGCGGCGGCGACGGCTCCAAGCGCACTTGCAGTGAAGCGATTGCCAATGGTGCTTGCAAGGATTCCGTCAAGTGCTCGTCGCCATTCCATGCGAAGAGAAATATGCAGGAATTAATAAAGTAATCACTCAATGATGGTGATTAGTTTTCTATTCGCCCGCCTGAAAGGCGAGCAGGTCCTCCGTGGTGAGCTTCTGGCCTTTCTTGACCTTCTCCTCGACCGCTTCGGCCTTCTTCTTGACCATCTCCTTAGTCTTCTTCTTCTCGACGCGGGCGACTTGATGCGAGTGCTCGCCGAGCTTCTCGCGCAGCGCGTCAGCCTGGTCTATCACGCCCTGGAGCTCCTCGCGCTTGCCGTTGTACTCCTCCTTGAGCTCGGAGAATTTCTTGTAGGCCTCGTCCTCGTCGGCCTTGAGCTCATCGATGCTCTTCGACTTCTCGATGACCTTCTCGTGGAATTCCTGGCTCTCCTCTGCCTTCTCCTGGAGGTGCTCGTGCACGCTGTCGCTCTCGGCCTTGAGCTTGTCGATGCGCTCCGACAGCTCCTTTATCTGGGCGTTCATGCCCGTCATGCCCTGGAACTCCTTGGCCGTGGCCTTGAGGTCCTTGAGCTTCTTGGTAGCTGCGCGCTCCTCCTTGTAGGGCATGGGCTCTGTCTCGAGCTTGTACTCAAGCTTCTCGATGTCCCTTTTGAGGGCTGCCGGGCTCACGTGCTTTCCCGTCTTGCTCTCGAGCTGCGAGCGTCGCTTCTCGCGGAGCTCCTTGACCTGCGAGATGAGCTCGCGTATCTCCTTGCTGTAGTTGCGTCGCTCTTTCTTCTCTTCTTGCACGGCTTGCGTGAGCTCGTCACGCTTCTGCCGCTTGGCTTTCACGTCGCGGATCTGCTCCGCGATACGGCTGCCTATCTCCGCGCGCTTCTGGAACCACTCCTCTTTTTTCTGGTTGAGCGAGGAGAGCTCTCGCTTGCGTGCGATGATGTCTTCCTGCAGGGTCTTGAGCTCCTTGCGGGCTTTCTCGATCTCGTTGTCCTTCATCTGTCTTGTATCCACGAAGGGAAAAAAGGAAAATCGGAAGGCTTTATCCGAAGAGCGCGCCAAGGCCTGCTGCGGCCTCTTCCTCGTTCTTCTCTTCCTTCTTCGGCTCCTCTGCCTTCTGCTCCTGTGCAGGAGCTGCGGCAGCGGGCGCGGCGGCAGTCGCGATGGCCGGTGCGGCCGCGGCCTTGCTGACCGCGTCCTCGATGTCCACGCCGTCAAGCGCCGCTACAAGGGCCTTGATGCGTGAATCGTCCGGTTTCGCTCCCGCAGCCTCGAGGACCTTCTTCACGGTTGCCTCGTCGATCTTCCCTCCAGCCTTGTGGATGGTCAGTGCTGCGTAGATGTATTCCATTGGTGTTCCTCCTTAGCCGAAGAGCGCTCCCATCCCCGCCGCCGTGTCGCCTTCAGGGTCCTCTTTCGGTTTCTCTTCGGGCTTGGCTTCGGGTTGTTCTTGCTGCGGGGGCTCCTCGGGCGCCGGTGCGGCTCCCTTGAGCTCCTCTGGAACGATGTCTTCGGGTAAGTGTGATGCGAGCGCTGCGGCCTGGCGTTGCGCCTTGCCCAGCACCAGGTCTGCCGTGTCCGGCGAGACGTAGTCCGTCTCCTGCGCCAGGCTGCGTGCTTCGCCGCTCGCTTTGGCGAGCATGATCGCGACGGTCTCTGTCGTGTGGATGCCCGCTTCGACGCCCAGGTTGATGGCGCCTTGCGCCGCCGCCGTCAGGTCGGCGAGGTATTGATCCTCGTCGATGTCGAGCACGCTCTTGGGGATGATGTCCCCGTCCTCGTACACGGCGGTGAGGTCGAGTCCGACCTCCATGGGCATGATCTGCAGGCGTGTCAGCAATCCTGCGAGCGAGGCGTTGATGGTGTCGCCCTCCTTGGCGACGACCTTGGCCTCCTTGACGGCGACCTTGCCGTTCTCCACGCCCGTCTTGAGCCCGAATTTGCCGAGCTCTCCGATGATCGGTCCTGGCGCGAACGGTGTCGGCCCCGCCGGGATCGTGATGTCCTTGGGAGCGGTCTGCCCTGCTTTCGCGGGCGCCGGGCTCTTGTTCTTCTTGAGGATCTTGTAGAGCGTGAAGGGGTTCTCCTTAGTGAATAAGAGCGCGGGCATGCCCTTGAGGTGCCCTTCGAGCGCTTCGAGCCCTTTCTTCTTTTTCTTGGCGTCCTCCACGGCGACCTTGAGCAGGCGTCGCTTGGTCATGCGGATGACGCACGTGCCGCGCAGTTGCTCTCGCATCACCTGGAGCTGCCGTGCCGGCAGGCCCTCCATGTTAAGCGCGCCGATGATCGGGTATTCGCCCATCAGCTGTTCGAACTCCGCCACCACCTGTTTCTTCTTGTCGCTCACGTGTGCCATCAGAACACCGCCGGCTTGCCCATCGTCAGCTTGACAAGCCCGTTCTTGATATTGTTCTCCTCCAATGGGAGGTTGTGGACGACCTGGTTGTAGAGGTAGCTGATGTTGTCGGCGACCTCGTCCTCGCTCTGGTCCTGGCGTCCGACCTTGAGGTGGATGACCGGGTCCTTCTTGGCCTGGACCCTGATGGTGCGCTGCAATCGCTGGTAGATGGGCGCGAGCGTGGCCTTGGGTGGCACGACACAGCCTGCCTTGGGGTTGGGCATCTTGCCGCGCGGTCCGAGCACGCGTCCAAAAGTCGTCGCCACCTGCGGCATGACATTCGCCTGCGCGATGAAGTAGTCGTATTCTTTCGCGAGGTGCTTGATGTCTTTTTTGCTGAGCTTCGCAAAGTCGTCGGCCACGATGGCTCTGTCGAGCACCTTCTTGGCTTCCTCGAGCAGTTCGGGGCCGACCAGTCCGCAGACCTTGACTTTCTTGCCGTAGTCGTTGTGCAGCGTGACGTACACGTCGAGCTGCTGTTCGGTCTTCTTCAGGTCGATATCCTTGAGATTAATGACCAGGTCGACGGATTGCACGAACTTGCGGTCGTTGCCGTTCTCCTTGGCCTGTTTCAGAAGCGCGAGCGCCTTGTCTTTTTCCATGGTCGTCCCTCCTGCCGAAGCAGTACGATTGGGTCGTGAGTACCGCGAATCGAGGTGCGTTTATAAGGCTATGGGTGCCCGGGATGCAGCTCGTTGCCCGGCCGCAGGGGATCCGCGATAATCGAGTCCCTGCTCAGGCACACGTGCGGCAAGGGGTCTGTCTGGCAGCCGAGGCTGATGGTGGGGAAGCTGTAGAAGGTCGGTCCGATCCGCATGAGGAAGACGTTCTCCGGGAGGTCCGGCCGTTCCTGGCCGATATAGACCGTGTCCTCGATGGTCCGGTATTCGACGCGCGGCTTTCGCGCCAGCTCCGAACGCAGGAAGGCATTCTCGGCCTTGTACGCAGCGCTCGCGTCCGACGCGTGCTCCAGCGCGTCCCGGAGGTTGCTCGCGTCCTTGTCTTTCAGATACACCGTGCGTGTCCGCACTTGCGGTACGACCACCCTTTCTGGCTTGAGCGTCAGCGCATAGATACCTGCGAACAAAGCCGCCCCGGCCGCCACGCTGATTGCCGTGCCGTCCGGTAGGTTGGCGGCACGATTAGTGAGCAGTCCGTATCCGTAGAATCCGACCCAACCCCCGGCCGCCCCGAGCAGTACCGCGTTACCTGCTCTCTGCAGCCGGGTCTCTGTCGGGTGTGGTTGAGAGTCGTAATCCGTGCTCGCGCTCGCACAGCCGGTGAGGGTGGCGCCCAAGAGCGCCACGCCCACGGCTCGCCGTATCAGGGGGTGCATATCGCTTCAAGGCGACGCGTTTTTATGTGGCTTTGCGCCGACAAGTCGCAGAGATGACAGAACGACCCGGAAAGCTTACGAGGTTCCGTGATGCAATCCTCTCGCGCGAGCGCGCCGACCTGCCCTGGAGACGGACGACAGAGCCGTACGCCATCCTCGTCTCGGAGATGATGCTGCAGCAGACCCAGGTCGATCGCGTCGTGCCGAAGTACCTGTCGTTCCTCGATCGCTTCCCGACCGCCGCTTCCTTGGCGCAAGCGCCCTTCCCTGAGGTCTTGCGGCTCTGGCAGGGCCTCGGCTATAATCGCCGAGCGCGCTACCTGCAGGATGCGGCGCAGTTCCTCGTTGAGCATCCGCGCCCCTCGTACGAGGAGTTACTCGCGCTCAGAGGCGTCGGGCCGTACGTGGCCGCCGCGGTGTGCGTCTTTGCCTACAACGAGCGGCGGGCGGCGCTCGACGTGAATGTGCGCCGCATCTTCTCACGCTATTTCGGAGCGGTCGATGACGGTTTCATCGCACAAGCCGTTCCCGAGGATAGCAGGGATTGGCACAACGCGCTCATGGACTTCGGACAGGCGGTGTGCACCAAGCGCTCTCCCTCGTGCGATTCCTGCCCGCTACGAGCGTCGTGCCATGCGGTCAGGAACGACACGTTCTCTTCCGAGCCGTCGCATGCCCAGCCGCGTTTCGAGGGCTCCGTGCGTTGGCATCGCGGCCGCATCCTCAAGGTGTTGCTGCGCGGGAGGATGAGGGAGAATCTGTTGTGGAACGCGCTTCCGAGCGCTTACCGGAACCGCGAGCGGTTCAGCACCGCATTGGACGGTTTGCGCAGGGAAGGTTTCATCGACGATGAAAAGGGCGTGCTCGCCTTGTCGGATGGGAAGAGCCATCGTCTTGAGTGAGCGCTGGTAATCAGACTCTGCGCAATTCGAGGTACGCGGTCTGCATGTAGCGCTCGCCTGGAGCGAGAGCGACGAACTTTGCTGGATAGACATCGTTCGCGTCTTTCACCATTCCTCCGGTGAACATCTCCAAACAGACCTGGTTTCCGTTTCTCCAGACGGCCGATGACGGGAACCGATGCTCCACCCGGACCGACTTCATCCCTCTTCGGTACATCATGCGTCCCGCGCCGACCCATGTCTTGTCGTCTCCCAACTCGTCGAACGCATGCCACCGATCACCGTACAGTAGCTCTTCTTTGTCTTCTCCCATCCTTGTGAAGCTCGGGTCCCAGCCGTGCTGGAATCGTTGCGTGCGCGCGTCCAGGTTCTCGACTGTGAGGTCCACTTTCACGATGCCGTCCTGCAGGAGTTCTATCGTCTTGCGCAGGATCGTCTTGTGCGGCCATCGCAGCGGATAAGGTGATTTCTCGCCCACGACTTCGATGCTCGGGTCGTACAGGTATTCAACGGCGGCCTTGGCCGTTCCAGCGTATATCTGGTGGGGCTTCAGCCACCGCGCTATACCGTGTTGGGTGAGATGATACGGGACCTTCCCCCGCAGTGGTTCGCGGCCGGTCCGCTTCTGATATTCAGCCACGAGCGCGGCTCGATCAGAGCTCCCGTCGTCATCCAACCAGAGCGTGTCGTCCGCTGCCGGACCGACGATCGGCCACATTATGATCTCGGAGTTGCTCCAACCGTTGGGCGGGACGCCCTTCCTGCCGCCCGGATGCATGAACTCCGTCCCGTCGAGCGCGAGGCTGATGATCTGGCCGGTTCCCCTGCGGATCTCCGCGCTGAGCGGGCCGTTGACGGTGCAGATGGTCATTGCGTTGGGAACATAATAGAGCTACTTAATACTTCAGCTGAAGTAGAGCGGGTCGTCCGAGCGCACGACCGTCTCCGTGCGTCCGTCCACATTGCGCTTCTCGGCGTACTTGTCGTGCTTGCTCTTGGACTCGTCCTTGACCTCGTTCACGCTGAGTATCTTGTTCATGTTGACGGGCCCGCAGTTCGGGCACACGAAGAACACGCCCCACTTGCCCTCTTTTTGCTCGACGTACTCGCCGCACACGCATTTCATCTCGCCCATGGAGGCGTTCTTGTGCTTGGCGCAGACCGGCACCCCCTGCTTGTTCTTGCTGTACGCCGCGGCCCCGCAGAACGGGCATGCCGCGGTCCGGTACGATCCGTACGTCTTGCGCATGCCTCAAGGTCTTTGTGGCGCTTTTTAGGGATTACGCTCGTGCGATACTTATACCAGAAAGCACACCAGGAACATAATCCACTCAAAAGGAGTGAAAACCATTAAATACTGGTGTGGATGCATGCCGCATATGAAACTCCTTTATCGATCGGTCACAGCTCAAGACGCGAACAGCGAAGATCCCCAGGAGATAACCTTCGGGATCGGAGAAGCGAATCTCGAAGGACTCAATGCGATCGTCAAGCAGGCCAAAGATATCATCGTGGGGCACAGCGATGATCCTGATGAAGCGACCAATATCGTGCAGGGAGTCAGACCCCCAGGGGGCTACATCACTGTTGATCAAATCGTCGAGAGGACGGTGACAGAGGGTGATCGGACGCTGCGGGTCCTCGCCAACGGCACTGATCCGTGGCAGGCTTTCGGCGTTGTGCTCGACACGCGCTACGCCACGCGGGGTATCCCGGACTCCGAGCGTAGCGCAGGATCGGTCGTCATCAACTACGCGACCGCCGCGCGTATGGCCAATGGAAACCTGGTCAGTCTAGATTGGATCCGTAGTGCGTCGCACCTCTTGAACGGGCTGACTGGCGGTATCATACAAGTCAGAGGACCATTCACAGTGGGTAGCGAGATCTATGATGCATTGCGCGTGAGCACCAGAACCGATGCGGTTCTCGACGTGACTCTCCAAGAGAACCTGAAACGCATACGAGAGCCGTGGGCCATGGATTCTTCAGTCATGCATACGGCACGTCCTGGTCGGTCTTGACACCGTACACGAGCAGGTAGTTCCAGAATAAGCCCTTCACTTTCTCTATGCGCACCGAGAATCCTGCGCGCTTGAACTCCCTTCGCAACAGCTTGAGGTCCGTCAGCCAGATGGGGTTCGGCAAGAGCCCGAAGTAGTCCACCCATTCCATGAAGCAGATCTTCCCTCCTTCGGGCATGACGCGCGCGATCTCCTTGAGGACCTTCTGCTTGTCCTGGATGTAGCCGAGCATGCCCGTGCTGAACACGACGTCGACTTTCTGCACGTCTGGGTGCAATCGGTTGGTGATGTGTTCGTCGCGGATGCCGATGACGTGCGTGTGCTTGCGTTTCTCGATGCGTTTCAAGAGCAGGTCGACGTTGCGCGCCCCGCTCTCCACGGCATACACCTTCCCTTTCTTGGTCACGCGCTCGGCGAGGTGGAGCGTGAGGCTTCCCACGCCGGCGCCGAACTCGAGCACCGTCTTCCCCGTGAGGTCTCCGAACAGGTTGAGCATCTTCTCTCGCACGCCCTTGGGCAGGATGACGTTCTCCAGGAACAATGCGGGGTACGCCAATGCGTCCATGAAGAATAGCTGCGTCGAAGGATTGTAGTAGATGGAGAGCAGCAGGTAGATTGGGATGCCGAACAGTATGAGTGATGCGATGAACTTGAGCGTGCCGAAGGCCGTCGGCGTCAGCACGATCCATCCCACGAGTGCTGCGATGAATATCCCGCTGCTGATGTAGGGCCCGAAGCTCCCCAACGGCGCGTTGAAGGCCCGTCTTCCGGGTCGCGTGCGCCGCAATAACGGGACGGATAACACAGTGGGGATGTACATGCACAGCGCGAGTGGCACCATGATGCTCAAGAGCAGTGTGTAGTTGCCGAACGCCGCGAGCAAGACGAGTGCGGAGACGATCCCTTGGAAGAGGATGGCTTTTGCTGGCGTTCCCGTGCGCGGGCTCCTGTCAGCGAGTTGCTCGATGAAGAGCTTGTCGCGCGCCATGGCCAAGAGCAGACGCGGTCCAGACACGATGTTGCCCGCCGCCGATCCGATGAGCGCCAAGAAGATCCCGATCTTGAGGATGAGCGCTCCTGTCGCGCCGAAGATGATGGCGAACGCGTCCGTCAACGGCGCGGGGCTCTTCGCGAGTGTCGCCGCGGGGATGATGCCGTACAATACGGCGGTCAGTCCGATGCCGAGGATGGCCCCGATGATCGTGCTGATGACGATCGCTCTCGGGATGTTCTTCTGCGGCTCTTTCGTCTCTTCCGCCAAAAAGCACGCGGCTTCCCAGCCGAAGTAGGTCTCGAGGATGAAGAACAGCGCCACGAGCAGCATGATGGGCTTTCCGATGACGAAGGGCTGGTAGTTCGCGGGGTTGATGTGGAAGACGCCTCCTACGATCGTGAGGATGACGAAGACGAGCAGGCTCGCCGCGAAGAAGTCCAGGATGGCTTCCGAAGCCCCGAGTCCCCTATAGGCGATGAAGTGGAGGATGACCACGAGCACGAGGCTGGCGGCCAGCTTCTGCACGAATGGCAGGAAGGGAAAGGCGTACTCCAAGGCGCCGACGATGAGGATGCTCGTGTTGATGGTGGCGACCAGCCACATGATCCATCCGATGAGGAAGCTCGGGAATCGCCCGTAGGCGTTCTTGGCGAACTCGTAGATGCCGCCCGCGCGCGGGAACATGCTCGCGAGCTCCGCGAACAAGAAGCCGACGTAGATGCTCTGCAGCCCGAGCACGATCCACGCGATGATGGCGGCGACGCCCGCGTAGGACGCGCTGATGGCCGGCCCGAAGAACAGTCCGGTCCCGATGAGCGCGACGAGCGTCAGGCTGGTGACGCCGAACAAGCCCATCTTGCGCTCTGCCATGCTTTTCTTGCCGGGAATTTCCGCTTATAAATGGCGCGTGTGCACTCGGAAGGCGTGGCGGCACGCCGCGGCTCGGATTCCTCAGAGCGCAGCGATGAGGCGCAAGAAGCGGAGCTTCGCCAGCGCGTCCGAAAACGAGCAAGGCAACGCCGCGGCTCGGATTCGAACCGAGAATGGGTTTCCCCTCCGGCTCTCAAGGCCGGTGCACTACCAGGTTATGCGACCGCGGCAACAAGTACAGGGCGGCGCGGCCGCTTATAAGATTGCTGGGCCCGCCCGGACGTGCGCTCCGGCGGGGACCCACTCGACGGCGCACCAAGCAGTGGAAATGCATAAATACCATTGAACCCTCTTCATAGTGATGACAGGAAGTTTCGCATATCCGGTCGTGAATCATGCAGTGGAAGACATCGGCGAGCTGTTCGAATTCCGCGCGGAAGACGCTTCTGCGTTCGCCGCTGAAGTGAACAAGGCGTTCAGCGAAAGGAGCTTCCGGCTTCTCACGCCCGGAAGAACGGTTGCCGATGCCTACTGCTGGTCTTGCACCCTTGTTGAGGTGACGGTCGACCACGACGGCGTGGACATTGTGATAGAGAAGGAGATATCCATGCGTGGAACGCTACCTGTCCGTACTGCCATGAAACCCCGTTTCGCTTTCGACCCGCAACACGGTCTGTACCTATTGACAGGAGAGCCTAGCAGGCCATACGTCAATCGACAGGAACACTTCTTGTGGTACAACAACCAGCCGCTCAAGCCCCCTCAAGAGAGACTCCAGGCAGGCGAACTCCAACACTCGTAGCGTTTCTCGAAACCAGACCTTTGCGGCAGAGACTGTTCCGAATCCGTATCGGAGTGCGAACCGAAAAACCTCTCCGGATGGATGGGCCCGCCCGGACTCGAACCGGGGATCAACGCCGTGTAAAGGCGCTGTCATAGCCGCTAGACCACGGGCCCGTGGGGGAAGTACCGCGCAGCCCTTTAAGAGCGCATCGCTAGAGCAGCTCCATCAGGTGCCTGGTGAAGGCGAACAGGACGTGGTCGTACACGCGTTGGATCCAGTTGTAGCGCACGCTGTGGTGCGCCACTTCCGACAAGTGCTTGCGCAGCGTCGTCAGGTGCCTTCCGGTCATGATGACCGACACCTCGATGTTGTGCTTGAACGATCGGTTGTCGAAGTTCGCGCTTCCCACCAAGGCCACGTCGTCGAAGAGCATGACTTTGCTGTGGAACATCTTCGCGCTCTGCTTCACAGTCAATCGCTTGTGGTGGATGCGCTGGAGGTTGATCCTGTTGAACGTTCCCGCCAGATGGTGCTCCGGCTTTCTCGGGACGACGATCTGCACCTCCACCCCGCGGTCCATCGCCGCTAAGAGCAGGTTCTCGATGGCGTCGTCGATGACGAAGTACGGGCTCGCGATCACGATGCGTTCGGTGCTCGTCACGATGTGCTCGAGCACGAAGTTATAGACGTCGCGCCGCTCAACGAGCGGGTCTGTCGTGCGCACCCACGTCGTGTAGGGATCATCCTTTCTCGTTCCCAGGTGCTTGGCGAAAGCGTGGAGTTCCTCCAGCAACTGCGGTTCTTTGATGATGATCGAGGCATCCACCCAGTCGTGATAGTACTTCCTCGTGAGGTTGCGTCCCGAGACGACGGCGACATCGTCGTCGATGAGGAAGACCTTGGCGTGGTTGCGCACGCCCAGCAGAGAGGGCCGCGGGATGAATGCACGGCAGAACGGTTCCGCGGCGAGACGCGGCACGCTGCGCGCACTCCCGAACAGGTCGTAGACCACCTCGACCTTCACCCCCTCCTTGCGCTTCTCCTTGAGGACGCGCCACAATCGCTTCGTCGTCTCGTCGAAGCGGATCATGTACATGCACATCCAGATGCGTTTCTTCGCGCTCCGCAAGAGCCGTTCGTACTCGTCCAGGCATTCCTTCCCGTCGAAGATGACGCGCATGCCCCCTTCCCCGCGAGTGAGTATAAAAAGCTGGTGCAGGGATTATATAGGAGCGCTTCTCGAAACCAGCATGGTGTGGTTGTGGGTGCTGTTGGGCATCATCGTCCTAGCCGTTCTCTTCTGGTGGCTGTTCCATCGCGATCCGAACCGCGTGGTCGCCGTCACGAACGGCTTTCTCAGCCCTGCCGACGGGAAGGTGGCGGCCATCTACGATATCGCCGCCGAGCGCCAGCGCATCCCCAAGGGCCGCCATGGCATCACCGCCTTGTTCGATGACGTGCCTGACGCTCGCTTCGCCGTGGTCATCATGATGCGCTTGTGGGACGTCCACGTCCAGCGCGCCCCGGTGACTGGTCGCATCAAGGGGCTGCGTCATCGTCACGGCACCTTCCGCAACGCCGTCCTCGGCGACTGGGAGGGCGCGACCGTCGAGAACGAGAACGTGTCATTCACGTTCTCCGGCGAACGTCCCTGCAAGGTCTATCTCGTGGCCGGTCTGGTCGCGCGACGCATCGAGCCGCTCGTCAAGCGGGGACAGCACGTCGTGCAGGGCCAGCGCATCGGGCGCATCCGCCTGGGCAGCCAGGTCGTCCTCATCATCCCCGACGGCGAGTTGCAGGTGTCCGTCGGCGGTCGCGTGACCGCTGGCCGCACGGAGATCGCTCGATGACCGTCACCGAGCGGGCACGCTCTGTCGGACGCGCGACCCGCGAGCGGGTCCAGGGCGCGAAGCGTCTTTTCCGCATCAATCTCGCCAACACATTGACCCTGCTCAACGGCGTTTCGGGCTTCGTCTCCATCATCGCTTCCGTGCATGATATGTTCCGCGTCGCTTCATTGGCCATCCTGGTTGGGGTCTTCCTCGATTGGCTCGACGGCAAGGCCGCTCGTTTCTTCTCCGAGGAGAGCGCGCTCGGCCGAGAGCTCGACAGCCTTTCCGACATCATCTCCTTCGGCGTGGCTCCTGCGGTCCTCGTCTCGTCGATCGCCCCCTCGCTCGTCTCCTACGCCGCCGGCGCCTTGTTCGTGCTCTCCGCTGCGCTGCGCCTTGGCCGTTTCAACGTCCAGCGCACCAAGGGGGTGTTCTTCGGGCTGCCCACGACCGTGAACGGCCTGCTCTTGCCCGCTCTCGTGCTCGGCCACGCCCCGTTGGCAGTCTATCCATGGTACCTGTTGGTCATGGCGTTGCTCATGAATACGCCGCTGCGCATCCCCAAAGTGGTCTGAATAGAGGGTATAGACCCGCAGCTTTTTTATTCCCCTCCCCCGGGACGTGCATGGTCATGGATTTCGGAAAAGAGCACGTCGTGGATTTCACCGGGCCGCTCTACATCGACGACGAGAATCTCCCCCAGGACGGCGGGCTCTACGCGGTGCTCGTCGGCGACAGCGACAAGAAGCAGTTCAAGCCCTTGTTCTTCGGCCAGACGGACAACCTCAATTCCTTCCGCCTGCGGGACCATCCGTTGTTCAAGCGTTTCATCCACTTCGCCGAGAACGAGCGTTTCCTCTTCCTGGGGATGCACGAGATGCCCAACACGAACGAAGAGCAACGCGCGAAGGTGCTCGACGGGCTCGTCGAGGAGGTCAGGCCCCCGCTCTCCGAAGGGGATATCCCAGAGGAGAGTCCCGACAGTCCTGAGGGCTATCGCTTCTTCAAGACCGCGCCCGACGATGATATCGAGCCCTTGCCCGAGAAGGATTACTGAAGGTGCTCGGCAAGCTTCGCCAATGCGCGCGCACGGTGGCTGATACGTTGTTTCTGCTCGACCCCCATCTCCGCGAACGTCTTTTCGCGTCCTTCCGGGGCGAAGATCGTGTCCCAGCCGAAGCCGGTAACGCCGCGGGGCGCCACGATGCGTCCTTTCGTCTCGCCGAAGAACACGTGCTCGTTCTCGCCGTCGTAGTAGGCGATTCCGCACACCGCGAGCGCGTCGCTGCCGTCCGAGAGCTTCGCGATGCCCTCCGGCCCCATCGCCTTCAAGAACCATTTGACAAAAGGCCCTGGCAAGCCTCCGAGCGCGTCGATGTTCAATGAGGTGTCCTCCACGAAGCACGGCCCGTCGATCTCGCGCATGGCCTGCGAGAGCTTGTGCTTGAGGATATCCGCGAGGTCGGTGCTCTGCAGCTCCTTGAGGTCGAGCGCCCTCCGCTCCAGTCCAGGGATGTGCTGCTTGGCTTCCCCGTACTTGTTGTCGTTTCCCGTGATGAACACGACCATGGTCCGCTTATCGGGTCGCTGGTTAAGAGCGTTGCGGTGCCTTCGAAGAATCAAGCGCTCCGCCGCTTCTCGTACAGCGAAGGGATGCTCAGCCGGATGACTCTTGCAGCGTGTTCCAAAGAATAATCGCCGCTGAACACATGCGCGGATGGCTGATGTCTTCGGAGTTGCAACTCGTATTCGGCGATCGCTTCTGTCAGGAATGATTCAGTGCGGGAGAAATGCTGCTTCTTGGATCTCGCGTTGCGCAAGGACAGTTCTGGCGACAGGAGGAACACGAAACCGAACTGGACCAGTGGGAATAGCGACAGGGCGTGCGTGTTGTATTGTTCGCGTTGCGCGTCGCTCCAGGACGCTCTTCGTGCCAGGACGTTGCCCATGACGAGGCGGTCGAACCCGGCGCGTTCGAAGACGTGCAGTTGCTCGTCGTCCGGGATATCCTGTAATCGTCGATCGACATCATCAAGATACCATTGATTGTAATCGTAGCTGACAGGGTCCGGTACTGGTACGCTCGAGAAGCGTTCCGCATAATGCACGATCGGATAGTCGGCGCGTAGCGCATTCACGCAACTCGTCTTTCCTGAACGCGGCACCCTGGCGAATTCGATGATCACGGTGCGCCCCCGATCATCGGCAGTGCGCGATAGTAGGTGAGAAAACGACGGTGGCTCTCTGGCGAGTAGAGCTTTTCTGGGGCTATCCACTCCATAGAGCCATAATAGGCTTGTCGGTCGTCGACCTTCTTGAGAGGTGCTTCATGCCGCATGCTTAAGAACGCGCTGAGCGCGCGTCCGGTCCGTCCCGTAGCGTCGGCGAACGGATGGATGGTCTCGAACGCGTGCTCGAGGATGCCGCATCTCGTGTGCACGTCGCTGTCGCTGTCGAGCACGCCGGCCAACCACTCGCTGAATCTTTGGAGCTCTGCCGGCAGCGTCCGCACAGGATATCCATATGTCCGTCCGTCAGGGATCTCGTGCGACCGCAGTGCATCCTTGTCTTCGAGGATGGCCGCAGTGATCGTCTTCTGCACGGCATAGGTCAGTGCGAGAACAGCTCTTGGTGAAAAGCTGTCGTTCCGGCGCGCATACAACAAGTCTATGGTGGTTTGGAGGTTCTGTCCGGTAGCGGTCGCCAGCGCCGCCCCGTGAAGAGAGGAGCGTGGCTTCTTGCTGCTGACGCTCGTGTCGTAGGTTCCCGAGAGGGTCCTGCTCAGCGTCCGGGAGTTCTCCATGAACGCCTCGACGTAATAGCGCTCGCTCGCTTTCATGATTCGATGCGCTCCAGGAACTCCTTGGCCCGTCTGCGTTGGAACTGGAGTTCGGATTTCAGTCGTTCGCCGACCGACCCCCACTTCTCGAGACGCGTGTTGAGCATGGCTTTCGCCATGGGTTCCATGATCGGGATGACGACCGTGCGGAAATAGCCGGCCTTGCTTTCCGGATAGCGGAACACGAGGCTCGTGTAGTTGTCGATGAGGTCGGCGAGCTTGATTATCCGTGCTTTCTCGCTCGCGGCTTGCATCCGATGGACGTATGGGAGCACGTCGTCGTCGCCCATCGTGTTCGTGAGCTCCACGATGATGTCTGTGGCTTCATCCCCTAATGATTCTCGGATCTCGCTCTCGCCTATATCAGTGTCTTCGAGCAGGTCGTGCCCCAGGGCGGCGCTGATCATCGCCTCGTCGTCGGTGAGCGAGCGGACGTGCATCCCCACGCGCAGCAGGTGATACCAGTACGCAGAACCGTCCGGGTAGCGCTGATTGCGGTGCGCTGTGCGTACGACCTCGAAAGCATGCCAAAAATCCCCCATGCCGCGTATCCGCTCAGCGCGGAATATATGCTTTGCTGTGCTGAACACGCCGATTGTGCGCTTCTCGCGAACGAATTCCGTGGCGCAAGACTGACGATCGATCGGGAGAGAACGCCCGTTGGGACGAGAGAATCCCGAGGATGAGAGTCCAATAAAGAAGAGAAGCCTACTTGCTCGAGAGCCAGTCCACAGAGAACGCGTCTCCGTTGCCGTTGAGGGAGCCGAGATTGATGAGCGGGGTCCCGCCGTTGTTGACCATCACGATGCCGTCCGCGCCGGTGAAGGTCATGTTGTAGTTGGTCGTCATGTCCGAGAAACCGATGCTCCCGAAGTCAGCGAGGTTCGTGATGCTGCAATGATGCGGGGTGCACAGCGAGGGCCGCTCGACGATCATCTCCGCGGAAGCCACATCAGGCGTGAAGTTGGGCTTCTGTACTGTCGTGAAGGATTCCCCTGAAGTCTCGTCGGTTATCGTCAATGTCCAAGCGCCGTTCGCTCCTTCGCTCACCGCAGCCGTGACCGTGTCGCCGGGAGCGATCGTCATGTTGGTGATCGGCTGTTCAGCGTTCTGCGGGTAGAGCTCCCACCAGGAGTAGTATGTCGGCGTGCACGAGGACGATTTCGTCTTCCCCCCGCCGTTGCCTCCGTGATTGCTCTTACCGGGATTCGATTGCGAGCTCGCGATCGCCGCGTTCATATCAAGTCCGTGGAACCGCATCTCGCCCGCGGTGGTGCCGCCGGAAAGGCAGTCCTGCTCCGTACCGATCTGGATGACGCTGTTCCCGGAGAATCCGCCGATGCCCACCCATGCCGAGGAATAGCCGGACACCGAAGAGTTCAGTTTGGGAACAACCCATGTCCCGCTGGCGGAGCCGTACGTCCCCGTGGTCTTTGCGTAGCCTCCCCAGTTCAACGAGCCGTACGTCGTCCCTTGAACGCTAAAAGGGATGTTCGGTGCGGCAGACACCGAGAACGCCAGTGAAACGAGCAACACCAGAGCCGGAACGAAGACCATCAGTTTACGCATCTGGTCGCGTAGGAGAACGATTGATATAAGCCTTTCTGCGGCTGAATGAGCAGAGAGATTCAAGAGCATTAATCTCTCGGATGAGGTCGAGAAACAGCCTGACATCAGAAAAAGCCTCTACCGCGATTTGAACGCGGGACCTCCACATTACCAATGTGGCGCTCTACCGGCTGAGCTATAGAGGCTTCTTTTAAGCGTCGGAGATGTCGAGGGTTTGAAAAACCTATCGTCTTCATCCATTTTTCGAGTTGCCTATGACCGTATATTTCAAGGCATGAAGCCTCCTTCCCCGGCCTATACCAACGGTATAACGAGAATTCGCTCAGAGCCGAAGCGAGTTGATCCACAAGTCCTTTGTTCTTCAGGCTATTGGATATGCGAGGATATGGGCGTTTGTATCTCTTCCGTCGATCGAAGAATGCACAACCGTCGGTGTCGAATATGCCTCGGACAACGAAGTTCAACATCGAAGAATGGACGATCCATTCAGGAATTCTCACTGTCTCCGTCTTCCTGCCTGGCAGAAAGCCGAACCAGCGTTCGAAAGAATCAACAATCTGCTGCGAGCGGAAGCGGACCTCGAAACTTGTATGATCCGGTCTTTTCGCCACCGTCGGATTCACATCGGGGAAGACCAATAACATCGCGGGAATAATCACAGCACAATAGTAAGGTAATTCCTCATCAAGATTGCCAGAAAATCCCAGAAGGGGCCCCTGCCCGGCGGTGCTAAGAAAACCGTCCCCGATGTATGCGCCGATTGTCTCAAAGAACTTCGCAGGCCAGAGGGCTGCTTCCTTCGGACGCGCTGGATTCATGAATTTGTGATGGTAGCAATCCCCTAATGCATTGCGTCTCCAGCTGTCCAGTGCGCTCAGTTCAGGTAGGCGCGCTCGGGCCGCTCCAGCGTCTCCACGCACGCTTCGGCGATGCGTCCGAGGCTCCGCAAGCGGGTCTCCACAGGCCTTCCGGCATAACCGGCGAGCTCTGTCAGCGTGTCGTCGGCGAGTTCCGCGGAAAGCCCCACGACCCGTCCGTCGTACAACGAGCGGAGGATCGTGTGCAGCGCGATCGTCGCGCGCGGCCCGTACAGGATAGGCACTCTCCTCCCGTCCGCGAGCGCTGGCAATGCGTCGTCCGCGTCAACGCTCACCGCGGGCACGTTCTGGCGTCGCAATCGCTCGGCGACAAGGCTTGCGAGCCGTGCTCCACGCATCCCGGTGCTTCCCACGAGGATGGCGTAGGAGGGCACGTTCGTGCCCGTGAAGAGTCGTCTGGTCGGGGTCGTCGTGGGAAGCGTTCCGGTCTGCATGGGACCGATGCGCTCACCATACTTTTCATGCGCTTTGCACCGCTCTCCGGATTCCTTACATGGTGTCCGGACGCATTTCCGTGACGACGGAGGATTCCTCCGATGGCTCGCGCACATACCAAGGCAATAGGAGGTCAGCATGGGCTCGGAAGTGCTCCTCGTAGTCGCGCAGGTCGATGCGCGACGGCACGGGAAGCCCGAAGCCGAAGGTGAGGTAGCCCACGATGCCGTGCCAACAGGTATCCGCCTCCCGGAAGCTGTGGGAGTGGTGGTTCTCCGTGAGCCGCTTCCCATAGGCGATGAAGAACGGGATGAGGATGGACCTTCCGCGGGAGTACTCCATGAACGGCTTGAGCGCACGCCGGTCCGCGTCGAGCTGCAGGTACGCGAGATCCTGCTCGAAACGCAGCTCCGCGTCCCCGTGGACACCGTCGTCGGCGAGGCGGTCCTCGTAGTCCAATCTCGACATGCCGCTCGTTCGAATCCACTTCTCCACGATCGCATCCAGCACGAAAGAGCTCCGGGAAAGCAGCGATATAAACGTATCTGCGGGGGGAGGGGTTCGAACCCTCGAAGGCGCTTGGCCAGGGGATTTTAAGTCCCCCCTCTTTGACCGCTCGAGCACCCCCGCGGCCATACGCGCGACGCAGTCACTAATAAAGATGTGCAGCAGTGTCAGCAGCTACATTTTTTTGTACCTTACTTTCGGTATTAGCGAAAATATATACGGAATCCATATAAGCGAGATTTTAATCCCCCCATTGTATGGGGGTCTGCTGAATGGACACAAAAAACACGTATATCGCAATTATAGGTCTTCTTCTCATCGCAACGCTCGCCGTCGGCTCGGCCACGGCGACGACCTGGACCGTCGACGCCAGCGGCGGCAACACCTGTACGACGGCCACACCGTCGTGCACGACGATACAAGCGGCGGTCAACGCTGCCACGATCGGTGACACAATCAGCATCGCCGCAGGCGACTATCCTGAGAACATCGTTCTCAACAACTTCAATGGCTTGACGATCACGGGCGCAGGAAACACGACCATCGTGGACCCCGCGAGCGGAATCGGATTCGCCATCACCGACAGCGCGGACATCACCATCGAGAACCTCAAGATCCACACGACCGGCGAGAACGCGCACGGCATCTGGGTCGCCGGCACCCCCGACAGCGGCACGGGAATGGACGGGCTCACCGTCCAAGACACCGCGATCATCGTCGATGGGTACTCCTCAGGCATCTATGCGGAGCAGACGAGCACCCCCCATACGAACTGGCTCATCGACTCGAACGCGATAACCATCAATGACGGCACTGGCGGCACAGGAGACGGCATGGACCTCTACGACGTCTCCGGATCGACGGTCAGCCACAACACCATCACGCTCAACAACCCGACGAGCAGCACCAACGTGCTCTGGACGGCGGAGCTCTCCGACATCTCGGGCCTCACGTTCACGGACAACGTCATCAGCGGCTCCAGCGGCAGCATGGTCGCGTTCCTCACCAACTTCGTGGACACGACCGCAGACCACAACATCGACACGGTCACCGTGAGCGGCAACACCTTCAGTGACTGGGGAGCGCGCGCCCTCAAGTTCGCGCCGGCGAGCGGCGCAGGAAGCGTGAGCGGGATCACGGTCTCGGACAACACCTTCCAGATGACCACAGACACGCAGGTCATCGGCGGTTCAGACGCTGCAAGCGCGACAGGGAGCGGGAACACGTTCAAGGTCACGGCTCCAGCGACAATCCAGGACGCGATCGACAGCGCCCACGCAGGCGACACCATCGACGTGGCGAGCGGGACGTACACGGAGAACGTGAACGTGAACAACGCGATCACGCTCGACGGTCCGAACGCGAACGTCGACCCGAACACGCAGACCCGGAGCGCGGAGGCGACGATTGACGGACAAATCACAGTCTCCAGCGACGGCGTCGCCATCAACGGCTTCACCATCACGAACCCAAGCGGGAAAGAAGGCGTATACGCCGCAGACCACAGCGATATCGCAATCACCGACAACATCGTCAGCGACATCGGAACCGCAGACACATCCACATCCGGAACGAACTTCGGCATCGGAATCGTCTCGTCAACGGCAGCGGTGGACAACGTGAAAATCGCCGACAACAAGATAGACACCATCGCCGGAGGAACAGACAAGAG
Organism: Candidatus Woesearchaeota archaeon; assembly: GCA_046704725.1. Lineage (GTDB taxonomy): Archaea > Nanobdellota > Nanobdellia > Woesearchaeales > SKIA01 > SKIA01. Next base: position 66,939 of record JBJKRI010000007.1, read on the forward strand.
CGGCGACGCGATTGCCATTGGCTGGTCGAGCGGCACTCAGGACGTCACGAACCTCGTGATTACCGGAAACGCGATCTCTAACGTGACCAGCGACGGAACGCACGATTACAGCAATGGCGGCCGTGGAGCTTATGGTATCATGATTAACCACGGCCTGTACGGCGGGCAAACCATCGGTGCGCAAATCACCGACAACACGATCAGCAACCTTGATGGATTGTGGGCGCACGCGATAGGTCTCGAAGGAGACACGCCGAACGCGGTCGTCACAGGGAATATCATTTCGGCGCTCACAGACCAGAAGACCCCGAGCGACGCGGCCGGCATCCGGTTCGAGGACAACCCGAGCACGGACACCGTGACCGTCAAGCACAACGACATCGACACCACCACCGTCTCGCTCGGCATCAGCAACGACGCAAGCGGCACCGCGGACGCGGCGAACAACTACTGGGGGACCAGCACACCGGACAGCACCTCGTTCCTCGGAGACGTCACATACAGCCCGTGGTGCACGGACAGCGACTGCACGACATACGGGCCGGTCATGCTCACGCACGGAAGCGCAACGTCTGGCTATACGAGCCTGCACGGCGCGCTCACCGCGGCCTCGGCGAATGATCGCATCGACATCATGGCAGGCACCTATTCTGAGCCATGTCTGGTCGTGTCGAAGTCTGGTCTCACCATCGTAGGCGCGGGCGCCGCTTCCACAACGATTGACGGGTCTGCATGCACAAGCAGCTCGAGCGGAGACTTCTTCGAAGTCGATGCGGACGGCCTCACGCTAAAGGACCTAACTATCGACGGAAAGGTTCCGCAGTACACTGCCTGGCCGCCCGCAAAACCGTACTATGGTCTATATCTCTCTGGAGCGCACCCCGCTAAATTGCAGGACCTCATTGTGAAGCGGTTCGGCAAGAGCGGCGTCAACATGAACGGCGCGCAGGGTGTGACCGTCGACAACGTCACGAGCAACGATAATGGCGGCGCAGGATTCTTCGTGCAGGACTCGCACGATATCTCCTTCAACGGCGTGACCACCGACAATAACCAGTGGGGCGGCATCGGCATCGGCACCTGGGGCCGTTACCATACCCTCGGCACCGACGGCATCACGTTCACCGGGACCAACAGTTTCGGCGAGAACGCTGGATACCAGGGAGGCATCTACCTGGAGATGGGCAATTACAACGATAAGAGCAATCCCAAGCCCATCACATACAGCACCGACGGCTCCAGCGCAGACGTCCAGCTGGAGTCGGGGGACTTCCACTACATCCTGACCGGACCGCAGGATGACGGGAACGCCTCAGCAGGACAGGACGGTTACGAGCGGATCCGCTTCTACGATACTGCCTTGCACGCGCTGGCAGCAGAGGCACATCCAGACGACGCCTTGCACATCATCGGTCCGGGGCACTTCCTCGCGCCGGACACGCGGAACGTGACGAGCCTGGACGCGCACGCGGACTTCGGTACGTCTGGCCTCTCCGGGATGATCCACGCGGACAAGGAGTTCAACTTCGCCGTCACGGTCGGCAACGTCTCGGGCATCCCGGACCTCATCCGCTACAAGGCCGTGCTAACGTACGCGAACGGCACGCCCGTGGCCGACCAGGTCGTCTATTACCCGGATGCCGGCGACAATCCGGCGAACCGTTCGACGTGGGCGAACTTCATCACCGACGGTAACGGCGTCGCGTACTTCGGCCCCAGCACCGGTTTCCACGTGAGTTCTGTCCCGAACCTGACTTCGAGCGCGGGAGTCACCACGCCCTTCGCGGCCACGATGTCGTCGGGCACGTACGACCTCTCGGTCGGCATCGTCGTTGCTGGCACGGACTTCGAGCTGGCGAGCATGCCTGCCGTGCAGTTCACGGTCTTCGGCGCGCACCAGGTGCCGCCGGGCCACGCGTTGAACAGCACCAATGACGAGGTCGTCATCGCTCCGGGTATCAACAACACGGACATCAAGATACCTGATGGTGTTGATCACGCCCGCATGGACGTCCGCGCACTCTTGACGAACGGCTCTGCCACGTTGCCGAGCGCTCTGACCGTCCATGGCAACCATCACACTGACGTGACCGTGCAGCTCGCCAGCAATACGGTCATCACCGGTGCTCGTGGCTGGGACGGCACGATCAACTTGCCGAGCGTCTCGACGAAGTACACGCTCCCATCCGTTCCGGGCAAACAGGAGGTTGGACGGCGGGAGATCGAGATCGGAGCTGGCGACACGCCCATCAACCTGAGCCATGCCGCACGGTTGTCCTTCGGTAAGAGCGCGACATTCGTCGGTTGGTCCCAGAACGGGCAGTTCCACGAGATTACGACGACCTGCGTACAGGACTCGCAGTCTTGGGCGGACGCGAACCTGCCTGCGGGCGGTGATTGCCGTTACGTCTCGTCCTCCGGCGACCTGTTCGTGTGGACCAAGCACTTCACGACCTTCGTGACGTACGACGAGCAGAACATCCCGTCGCCTGCGGGTGGCGGTGGCGGCGGTAGCGGCTCTGCGTTCACGCAGTCGGCACCGACGCAGCCGAGCACGAACGCCCAGCCAGCACCGGCACAACAGCCGACGCAACCCACACAACCATCGAAGCCGACGACCACCAAGACCACGGCGCAGCAGCCCACGCAGAAGGCGCCCAGTGCCCCGCAGAAGACGCAGAAGGCTCCTGCCCAGCAGAGCAGCGCTACGGGTCTTGTCGCGGCTCAGGGCTCCACGAGCGTCCCCGCATGGATAGGCTACGCGGCCGCGATCCTGTTGGCACTCGGGCTCGTCATGGGCTTCGTGTCGTATAGGCGACGACGGCGCTAGTATGTGAACAGGTTCAGGTAGGCCTTCACTTCCTTTATGAGGGCCTCCAAATCGTCGTTCGCGATACGCTCGAATTTCTTTATCTGTCTATTGAATATGAACTTCTCGAGGACCGTGCGTATGAAAAAGCGCGATCCCTTGCCCGCGAAGCGTCCTTCGAAGTCGGTGATGACGTACGCCTCGAACTCGAACGAGACATTCCCCTCGTTGAGCGAGAGGTGCTTGCCGTCGTGCTGTATCTCCACGTCGGTCAGGTGCGAGACGGTACATTTCGTGACGATGCGCGTGCGCACGTACGTGGACAGTTCACGTTCCACGTCGACGTGGATGAAGATATCCTTCCCCTTCTCCTTGACCATCTCGTTGTGCTCTTTCTCCATGTATCCATAGCCTCGGTCCCCCATGAAGGTGCGCACGAGCCGCCAGAGCTTGGCGAAGTCGAAGTATCCCTCGTAGCTGAGGTGCTTTCCGAGCTTGACGGTGTAGTATTCAGACATGGACCTTCTCCGTGCGCGTGGCTTCCATGTGGAGGAACTCCTTGATCTCGTCGAGCAGCGATTGCATCTCCCTCTGCAGGTTTCGGCGGTATTGCTTGAGCTCCTTGTCGATGACGCGCTTGTTCACGAAGTTCGACAATCCCGGCTTGGTCTTCCCGAATCCCTGCCAATCGACCTCCGCCTGCGCATTCACGCTGACGTACATGCGCGCGTGGGTCAGCCGCACGGGCTTGCCTTCCCTGACGACCTCCACCTCGTGCTTGTCGATGCTCTTCCACTGTATCGTGTACTCGTACTTGATGTACTCGTTGACCTTCCTGAAGGGCGTCATGTCCACGGTGATCTCCCTGCCCACGGGCGAGGCGTCCTTCTCCTTCCATTTCTTCTCGACATAGTCGTAGTTCCGCCGCACGAAGAAGCCCACGATGAGGTCGTACAGCCCTTGGAAGTCGAAGAGCCCTTCGTAGCGCAGGATGAGCGTCCGGGTCTTCAGGGCGTCTGCCACGTCCTTTCCCCGGGAGCCCTCCTTATAAATGTTTTACTGGGCGCGGCAGTCCGGGCACGCGAGCCGATGGTCCGCCATGGGAGCGAGGTGCTCGGTGAAGTTGCCGCAGACCTCGCAGAAGCCTTCCTGACGCATCTCCGGACGCAGGGCGAGCTTGCGCTCCTCCTCGCGCAGGTCGATGGTGTCGAGCATCGTCTCGAAGAGCTGCGGCTCGACCTTGAGCACGTCCTTCATGGTGAGAAAGCCGATGAGCCGTCCGTCGTGGATGACCGGCAGGTGGCGCACGTCGTTGTCGCGCATGATGGTCAGGGCGTCGTACACGTCCCTCTCGGGCCCGATCGTGAGCAGCTCGGTGGCCATCACGTCCCCCACGGACAACGAGTCGGGGTTGCGCTTGTCCGCCACCATGGCGAGGATGTCGTATTCGGTGATGATGCCGAGCAGCGCGGTCTCGCCCTCGGTGACCAGGAGCGAGCCGATGTTCTTGTCGCGCATGATGCGGCACGCGTCGCGCACGGCCAGGTTCTTGGGCACACGCACAGGGCGCTGCGTCATCACATCCCCAACGGATAAGCCCGTCTCCATCGGTATGGGGAAGAATGCGGCTCCTTATAAAACGGTCGCCCCTTTATAACTACGGCAGCAGGATCTCCACGTCCTTACCGAAGATGCGCTTGAGGCTCTCGAAGATATGGTCCTTCACGCGCACGCCGTCGTGCGGCTTTGATGTCGCGATTGCATCGTCGAACTCCTCGACGGTCGTGTCCTCGACCACGCCCAGGCTGCCGTCCTTGTCGATGGCGGCCTTGCCGTATCTCCTCGTAGGCTCTCCCACGTCGTAGATGATGAACGCTGTCTTGCCCAAGAGCACGACCTCTCCGAGGGACTCCCCATGCTTGACGCGGATCTTCGCGCGCTCCAGCTCGGCCGCGCGCTTTCGCTGCAGGTACTCGAGGACCTGCTTGAAGAACTCGTCGCCCTTGCGCGTGATGTCGTGCACGTCCGCCTTGGTGAGCTTTCCCTTGTCGTAGTCGGCCTTGGCCTTCTGGATGTCGGTGAGGATGCGTCCGAACTTCTCGGGCAGGCGACCGCCCTTGACCAATTCCTTCTGGAAGGTCTTGAACAGGTCGGCCTCCTTGACATCGTGACCTTCCGCCCGTAGTACGTCGCGCACGAGCGTGACCGCGCTCTCGTAGGTGTGCAGGACGCGCTCCTCGTCCTTGATGGTCTGGATCTTCTCGAAGAGCGTGTTCATCTCGTTGAGGAACTTCTCGGTCTTGTCGTAGAGCTCGTCGATCTCGGCTCCGGTGATGTCGACCTTGTCGCCGTGCTCCATGTCCTTGCGGACCTTGAAGACGTCCTCCCAGAGCTTGACCACGTCGTTGCCGATCATCTTCTCCTTCTTGACGAACACGTCCTTGAGCACGCCGGCGAGCTCTTTGGGCGTGGGCGGCGGATAGCCGTAGAGCATAATGGCCGCTTGCGCGGGCGTCGAGGTGGCCCAGAAGAAGTCCTCGATACCCATCTCGCGCAACTTGACCTTCACGCGCTTGAGGTACTGCTCTCCCGAGCTCATGAACACGTCGATCGCCTCTTGCGATGGCTTGACTCGCCCCATCTCGAGCAATTGCTTCCACGGCATGAAGATGCCCCTGTCGAAAAACGGCACGCCGTCGCGCAGGAACGTGAAGATGATGGGGTTCGCTTCTTTCACGTAATCCCAGAAGTCCGTGAGAAGATAGGTCTGGATATTGATCTTGTTCTGCACGCCCGTCATGTCGCCGGCCTGGAACCCCAGGTCGATGATGATGGCGCGCAATTTGTCTCGAAGCTCGGCGCGCGTCATCTTCTTGACGTCGGTGTCGTCGATGACGATGAACACGTCCACGTCGCTCTTGGTAGTCGCCGTGCCCTGCACCAAAGAGCCGCCGAGCACGTAGCACACGATGTACTTCTCGAACTTCTTGAGGACCATCTGCTTGTGGATCTCCACGAGCTTGATGGCGCTGAGCATGCCCACATCGTAGGTCGGCGCGCTCGCGGCGATGTCCGCCAACACCTCGTACTTGGCGTCGTAGCAGTACTGCCACAGCTCCGTCAACAAGAGCGGTTCGGGCAGGAGCTTCTTGTCCACGGCGGCGGCGATCTCGTCGAAGACCTTGAGAAGCTTCTCGCGCAGCTCCGCCTTGGGCGTCTTGGTGCTGTTGACGTCGTCGATGAGCAGCAGGACGGGGATGCGGTCCTTCTCCTCCTCTCTGGGCGGTAGCAAGGACACGCCCAGCACGTAGTCCTTGAAACGCTCGAAGACGCGTTCCTGGAACTTCTCGACGGTCTTGCGGATCTTGTCGAGCTGTGCCTTCTGCGTGTCCGACAGCTCCACGGGCGCGTTCGCTTCGGGCTGGGACGCTTTGGCCATATCCGGTCAGACCGGCCCGTGCTTAAAAAAGGTTGCTGTTGGCATGCTGTGAAGCGTCCGTCCCCACACTGCAGGAGCGAAACCGTTATAAGCCCTGGCAGCACAGCCCCCCTATGGCGGAGAAGAAGCGCGACCTCCTCACCGACCCGCACGGTCCTGGCGAGTTGGAGACCTATCTGCGCGGCCTCAACATCTCGGATGTCAAGAAGGCGCATTCAGAGTTCGATCGCATCCAGCACAACCTCAGCAAGTTCCACGACCAGCTCGAGCTAGCGCATACGGGCACATACGAACGCATGGTGCGCGATACGGAGAAGCTCTTCGCGGAGAAGGGCAAGCCCGCGCCGTCGAACTACCGTGATTTCCGCCTCAGCGACCTCAAGAAGGACAAGCGCGAGGGCCTCGAGGGACTGCTCTTCGAGCAGATAGAGGGCTTTGCGAAGCGGCTCGGCTACGCGTACGACCCCATCATCTTCGAGGGCCGCTCGGACGCCGAGCGCGTCGACTGGCTCGCGAACTTCGTGGACACCCAGACGGGTGCGCACGCGGTGAACAAGAGCAATTATGATGAGAATAGCGGAACGTACAGGGAGGGTTTCAAGCCTTTGGGCATGACTGCCCTTCTCCGGGCGTTCCGGACGGGATACCGCACGGGCGAGCAGCAGCCTAATTCACTCACTGGCGAGCGGCCGCCCAAGGATGTGGAGACCATCAATGACCTGTATCGAATCATGCAGGAATCCACCCTCGGCCTCATCGACACACACAAGCAGGTGCTTGGAAGCCGCGTGTTCGGGCACACGCTCGACCGGTTCAATCCCCACGAGCATGCCGCGTACGTCCTCCACCTCGCGCAGGGCAAGGGCTTGAAGCATCACAACAATATTGAGCTTACCGCCATGGACGCCCAGAATCTCTATCTCGCGGGCAAGGCCATCCAGTCAGGCAACGAACAGGCGCTCGGCCGGTACGGCTTCTCGAAGGCCCAGACAAAGTAGCGCCTTAGGATATCGTCTTGAACACGCTCTTGACCGCGTCCTGCGGCGATATCGTGCTCGACAGGTTGAACAGCGCACCCATGTAGCCCAGGTCGTCCACCGTCTGCAGCTTCGCGGGGTCCATGCCCGCCGCGATGACGTCGAGCGTGTCCGGCACGCTCGTGATGGTGACCGCGCGCTGTCCGCTGTAGTCCGCGTACAGGACCGGGATCGCCGTCATGTTCACTTCGGGGATGTCGTAGCATTTGATCGTGATGACGCCCGCCACTTTCACGCACTTGTGCTGCGCAGGTATCTGGAAGGGCGTCTCGTTGCTGTAGTTGTCGATGCCTACCACGTACACATCATACGTCCCCGGCACCAGCGATATCGTGTCGCCGCTGTTCGCTTGCACGGTGTAGGGCGTTCCGTGCCGCGAGAGGATGACATGTCCGTCAACGCTGGGTATCGCATTCGTCGCCAGGGTGTACGTGCCGTTCGGCAATTGCTGGACCGCGCGCGTCTCGACCTGGATCGTCACTGGTCTCGGCTGCTGCAGCTGCATCTCGATCTTCGCCGCGGGCAGTGTGGGGTCGCTCGCCACGACCGCCTCGTCGCCGAACAATCCGTTCGCGCTCGCCTCGATCGTCCCCGAGGCGCACGACGGCAGCGTCGTGAGCAATAGTCCGTGGTCGGTCGTCCCGAGCGGGCACGTCTCGCTGCCGCACGTGTACGACACGGTCGCTTCTGTGCTCTCGGGCGTGACGTGTATGCGCACGTCCCGGCCGCCGGCTCCCGTGCAGTAGTCCTGCTGGTTGCTCCTGACGAGCTGTCCCGCCTCGAGGGCGTGGTTGTCCTTGATGTTCACCTGATAGCCGAGGGTGAGCGTGTAGCCGTCCTTCTGCAGCCTGATGATGAGCGGGAACTGCAGGTCGTAGCGGAAGCTCTCGTCCACGATGGGCGGCACGAGCCAGCTGATGGCCGATGGTGGTTGCGAGACCTTCGGCACGGCCACGACGGGATTGCCGTTCACGGCCCAGTACTGCGGCACCGCCGGGTCCGCGGAAAAGCGCACCGTGGTGTTCGGCGCTTGGTCGGGGATGGCGAGCAGGCTGTTCAGGTAGAGCTGGTTGACGGTCTCGCTGTTCGTGGTCTGCACGAACTGCCAGTCCTTGCTCCCGATGACCTGGAGGCTCTGCGCCATGCGCTGCTCGACGTCCTCGAGCGCGGGCCTGCCCTTGCTGAGCGTGTAGGGCGCGAAGTCCCACGTCGTCTGCAGGCCGCCGTCCATGGGCGGCAATGTGGTCCCTGGCGTCGCGTAGATCGCCAGCCACGCGAGCATGCGTCCCTCGGGCACCTTGATGTCGCGCAGCCCCTGCACGGTCTCGTCGGCCGTATTGAACAAGGACTGCACGGGGGCTTGTATCGTCGCTTGGAAGGCGTCTCGGTGCGCGACCGCGCTGGTCAGGTTGATGGTGAGCGGCCAGGTCGTGGTGACCGTCGTGGCGTCCGCCGTGAAGGTGACTTGGCTGGTGTGGTTGCCCGCGACGATGTCATAGCCGGACAATGTCTTGAAGTCCACGCACGAGTCGAGGTGCGCGTCCACGTACGCCGCGAGCTGGTTCGCCACGGCGTCCGGCCCGATGTCGTAGAGCAATGGCTCTTTCGTGGCTTCTTGTCCGCCCTGGATGAAGCGCCAGTACGCGACGGTGTCCGTGCTGGTCAGTGCGAAGCCGTTCCCCGCCGGTGGCGGCAGGGCGATGATGCCGTGCGTCGCAGGGTCGATGTAGCCGCCGTGCGCGAGCAGTTCTCGCACCCCTTGCGAGAGGATGTGCTCTTGGCATTGCTCGATCATGCTGAGCACGGGCTTGATCTGGGTGTCCGGATTGCTGCTGGTCTGCTGTGAGGGTGGCCGGAAGACGAGCCAGTTCTGGTAGACCGCGACGGTGATGAACGTCCCGATGACGAGCACGAGCCCGATGATGATGAACAAGGTGACCTGTCCTTTCCTCATGGGTGCGCCTCCATGACGCGCGTGCATAGCGCGTCCTTCTGCTTGAGCCCGTTGTCGCTGGTGAGCTTGAAATACGTGCTGAGGGGGTGCTTGAACACGATGCATGCCGTGTCGTACCTCGTGGCGCTCGTCACGGTGATCGCGCTCTGTCCCACGTCGTTGAGTCCTGCTTGCAGGCTCGCGTTCGCCACGTTCGTGCTGGTCCCACCGCGGAGCACGACCGTCGCGTTCTCGTCGGGCGGGTTGTCCACGGACAGGTACGCTTGGATGACGTAGCGGTAGACGGTCTTGCCGCTTTCTGTGGCGGTGTCGCCGGTCGCGCTGATGCGTGCCGCGGGAGAGCCTGGTACTGCGTTCTGGTATGCCGTCGGTGTGGGCGATTGGTCGAGCGAGCACGTCTTGGTGATGGGGTCGCTGCGCAGGTTGGCGATGGATTTCGCCACGCCCGTCGGCGCTGGCGGTCGCGTGCCGAGCGCGGATTGGACGGCGTAGCCGAGCCGCGCCCCGTTGACGGCCGACTGGATGGCCATGTCCACGCTGCCCTGCAGGGTGTTCATGTACTTGCTCATCGCCGCCGTGTACGCCTTGTCGCGCTCCTCGTCGCGCTTCTTCTTCGCCGCGTCGAGGTCGGATTTCGCCTTCGTGAGATCGCTCTTGAATGTTTCCACATTGGCCAGGTTCGAAGCTTTGCCGTCCTTGGCGATCGCTTCTGCGAGCGCGCTGTTCAGGTAGGTTCCTTGCGTGACGTGGTACTTCGTCGATATCTCTGCCTTGAGCGTGTTCATGTCGCAGGTCCCTGTATCGCATCCGGCGTCTTGGAAGAGCGTGGCGCTGTTCGCGATGACCGCCTGCGCTTGTTCGTTGGTGATCGAGTTGTCCGGGTGCGCCTTCATCGTGTCTTTCGCGACGGTATTGAGCGTGTTGTAGTATTGCTGCGTGCTCTTGCCCAGGTCCTCGACGTTCTTCAACGCTTGTTGGTAGTTGCTCTCCGCAGTGGTCAGGTCCTTCTCCGCTTTCTTGAGCGGCGCGGTCTGCGCGGCGTACTGCTGGTCGTTCTCGTTCACGACCTTCTTGTAGTCTGCCTCGCACTTCTGCGCGACGTCCACGGCCTGCTGGTAGCCCTTCACCTTGGAGTCGAGGATGGTGTATTGCCCTGACACGTGGGCCATATCCTTAGCGACCTTAGCGTTCGTGTTCGGTTGTTGCGTCGGGCCGTTCGTCTCCTGGTAGACCTGTCCGTTGATGCCGAGCGTGACGATGCCGTTGGGCAAGGTGTATTCGCTGTACGGCCCGTGGCAAGGCCCTTGCGATTGCACGGTGAAAAACGCGCGTTGCTGCAGGTTCTGCTGGGTCTGTTGCGCGTTCGAGCAGTAATCGCTGCCGCTCGACGCTGTCAGCCGGCTATAGGTCGTCCCCGCGGCGACGACCTGGTGCCCGTAGGCGAGCACGTTCGGCAGTTGTTGGGCGAGCTGCACTTCCTTGCAGCCGAGTTGTTGGACGTAGGTCCCGAAGACCGATGTCTTGCAGATCTGGCCGATTCCCGTGCTGATGAGCGCTGGCACGGCGTCCTGAGCGACGAGCTGTATCTGCGCGCCGATATTGTCGAGCAGGCTCGTGTACGGTATGGCGAAGTACAGGTCTCCGCGCTGCTGCACGCAGTTCGCGTAGCGTTGGTTGTTCGCGCACTCCTGCACGGTCATCCCCGTCTGGTCCATGGTCTGCAGGCAGCTCTGGTAGTCGCATTGCGTCGTGAGGCTCGCCATCTCGTGGTCGACGATAGCAGGGATGCACGCGGTGATCGCCGCCGCGTACAGGCTCTTGTACGGGTCCCACACGTCGCTGCTGTTGACGTTGAATCCCTTGCCCACCCCTTGGAGGATGTTGCCGATGGCGCTCGAGGTCTTGCTGTCGCTGCCGGCGAGGTCGCCGACCAGTCCGCTCGCGGGGTTCTTGATCGGGAGCAGCGCTCCGGTGTGGCACGACAATGCGTCGCACACCTTGCCGAGCGATTTGCGCAGGCCGCTCGCGCTGCCGAGCAGGCCGCTCGACAACCGGTTCATGTTCTGCGGAACCTGCTGGGACGGGTCGAAGGCGATCCCTGACGAGCCGATGGAGTTCACGATGGCCGCGACCGATACGAGGCCTTGGGGGGTGCCGCACACGGCCTGCAGTCCGGTGAGCGCCCTGCTCGCGCTCGTCCAGAGCTTCCCGTTCTTCTGGATGCTGTCCGCGACGCGCGTCGTCTCGTCCTTGATGCGTTGCGCCGGCGGCGGCGTGGTCACGAACTGGGGTGTGATGGTGACGGTGTCCTCTTCGGGGTTGAAGGCGGTGTTGCCGACCATGCTCGTCGTGTCCACGGTGCAGGTGATGTGGCCGGTGTACACTCCGCTGCTGCCGTCGTCGAGCTGGCTCGCAGGGTTCGGGGGTGCGAGCGTGAGGGGGAGGTAGGCGTTGCGCGACGGCACGACGTCGCCCGCCGTGACGCTGACCTTCACGGGATTCCCTTTCTTGTCAACGTAGGAGCAGTCCTTGACGGTCACGCTGAGCGGTTGGGCGTTGCCCGCTCCCGTGTTGGGCGTGAAGGAGAGCGTGACGGGGAATTGCTTGCTCAATACGCTCCAGGTTCCCGGGTCGAGCCGTTGGCGCGGCTTTGCCGTGACCGTCCAGAAGTCTGGTTGCGCCTTGCCGTTGAACTGCAATACGTGCAGCGTGATCGTCTTGACCTGCTTGTTGCCCGCCCCGTCGGTCACCGTGAAGTTCCCTTGTTCGGTGTAGGCTTGGTTGGGAGGGGTGATCGGGACGGTGCATACATAGTCGGTCTTGCCGTTATCGTTGCGTCTCGTGCAGGTCCCTGTCGCGTTCACGTGCGGGCTGGTGAAGCTCACGCTCGCCGACAACGGCTCGTCCACGACTGCTTGCAGCATGCTTTGCTGTCCGCCGCTGATCGTGGTCCCCGCGTAGTCCTTGAATCCTGGTCCTTGCGTGATCTGTGGCTTGACGTCATCGTAGGTCAGGTCGATGGTTCCCTCGCCGATGTTGCCCGCCCGGTCGCGCGCCTTGATGGTGACCTGCTGGTCGCCCGGCCCTTGGATGGTCGCGTTGCACAAGATGTGCTGCAGTCCTTGCGCGCATTCGACGGGCATGGGCTTGGCGTTCGCGAGCACGACGATGTCTCTTTGCGTCACGCCGCTCTGCGCGTCCGCCACGCTGAAGTTGATGGTGTCCTGGTTGGGTCCGTACGAGCAGCCGCTCGTGCAGCCGTCCATGCTGATGCCGCTGATCGTCGGCGCGGTGTTGTCGATCTTGAAGATGAGCGGCACGCTCGTGGTGATGACCTTGCCCTGGATGTACTCCTGGAAGCTGAGCGTGACCGTCGGTCCCGGTTGGAGGGTGACGGGGATCTCGCATTGGGTGCAGCCGTTCGTGAAGGTGGTGACCGTGCCCGATGGGATGATGCTCTTGCTGCTCACGTGCACGCTGCTCGTCGTGCTCGAGGTGTTGAATATCAGTGTGCCTGATACTGGATTGTTCATGCTCACGTAGCTCAGTGGCTGGTTGTCCACGAGGAACTGCACCTGGCTCGCGTTCAGCGCTGATGCTGCCGGAATCGCCAAGAGCACCAGAAAGAACAGTACTGCGCCTCTCACGCGGTGTTTCCCGCGGAAAGGTCTTTATAAATATTAGTGGACGGGCCCGTGCGCCTGCCGGTCCACGCTGATGGGCGCTCCTTCCACGGGCTCGTCGTCCACGGTGAAGCCATCTTTCGTGGCGGAAAGTGTGTGCGTGGTAAAGTCGTTGAACGAGAGCTTCTCGGGGCTTCCGGGCCGTCCGCCGATGGTCAATCTTGTTCCCGGCTTCGCGTCGGGCCGGAGCAGTCCGACCACACCGTCCTTCTCCGCGGCGAGCAGCATGCCCTCGCTTTTTTCCCCGCGCAGATTGGCGTGTTCGAGGTTCGCCACCACGATGATGCTCGTCCCGACGAGCTCTTCGGGCTTGTAGTGCTTCTTGAGCCCGGCGACGAGCTGTCTCCTCTCTTTTCCCAAATCGATGTCCAATACGAGGAGCTTGTCCGCGTTCGGATGCGCTTTCACCGCGAGTATTTTCGCGACGCGCAGGTCGAGTGCGGCTTCCTTGGGTCCGTAGGCCTTCTCGAGCGCGCCGATTGTGTCGTCCTCGATCTTCTGGAAGAGGATGCCGGGTTTGACGTGGCCGAACACGTTCTTATGCAATGGCTTTCCGATGTCGGCGTAGGTCTGTTGTCGCAGCCCGAGTTGGTCGAGCGCCATTGCAGCGGCTGCGGGGATGTACGGCAAGAGCAGGATACTCAGGTCTCTTACGGCGTGCAGCAGTGCGAACACGTCCGCCGCTGCTGTCTCCTTGTCTTCCGTGATCGTCTTCCATGGTGCGCTGTGCTGGAAGTACGCGTTGGCTTCCTTGCTCGCGAGCATGGTCTCTTGCAACGCTTCTCGCAGTTCCCGCGCATCAAGATGCGCTCGTGCGCGTTCCGCGTGCTGTTTGATGGTATCGAGGAAATCCGCTTGCGGTTTCTTCAGCGTCGCTGGCTCTTCGGCGAGCTTCGTGCTCGCGAAGTGCGTGGCGCGGTTCACGAGGTTCGCGTAGTTCGCGATGAGCTCGTTGTTCACGCGCGCCTGGAAGTCCTTCCAGATGAAGTTCGTGTCCGCCGTCTCTGGTCTGATGGAGAGCAGGTAGTATCGCCACGCGTCGGCCGTGATGCCGTATTCCTTGTGGATGGCGATCGCGTCGTCCCCGAAGACGCCGATCTTGCGGCTCTTGCTGAACTTGCCTCCTTCCATGTTCAGAAATTCCGTGCTCGACAAGGCGTGCATCATCGTCCACTTGTCCTTGGTGCCCAATAGCGTGGCCGGGAAGATGACGGTGTGGAAGACGATGTTGTCTTTTCCCATGAATTGCACGAGTGTTGCGTCGCCGTGCCACCAGTCCCGCCAGTCCGTGCGGCTGTGCGCGGTGATGCTGATATAGCCGATGGGAGCGTCGAACCAGACGTAGAAGACCTTGTCCTCCCAGCCCTTCTTTGGCACCGGCACGCCCCAGCTGAGGTCTCGCGTGATGGCTCGCTCCTTGAGCACGGACAGCCATTGGTCTGTCGTCTTTTTCGCGTTCTCGGTGAGCTCCGTGCTCTTGAGGTACTCTTCCACATCCCCTTTGAGGGCTGGCAGGTCCAAGAACAGGTGTTTCGTGCGCTTGATGACGGGCCGTGTCCCTGTGAGCTTGCTGACCGGGTCCTTGAGCTCGACGGCGTTGATGAGCCGTCCGCAATTGTCGCACTGGTCGCCTCTGGCTCCGGGGCTGCCGCAGTACGGGCAGGTCCCTTCGACGAAGCGGTCGGCCAGGAAGCTCTTGGCCTTCTCGTCGTAGAGCTGCTCGACCTCCTGCTCGTTGATGTAGCCGTTCTCATCCAGTCGCGTGAAGATCTCCTGCACGATCGTGTCTTGCGTCTCGGTGTGGGTGCGTCCCCACACGTCGAAGGATATCTCGAACCAGTCGTAGATCTCCTCGTGGATGATGCCGTACTTGTCGCACAATTGCTTTGGTGTGAGGCCTTCTTCCCGCGCCTTGGTCTCTGTCGCCGTCCCGTGGTCGTCCGCTCCGCACACGTACAATACCTCGTTCCCCGCGAGGCGTTGGTGGCGTGCGTACACGTCCGCGGACAATACGGCGCCGATGAGGTTTCCCAGGTGCGGAATGTTGTTCACATACGGTAGCGCGCTGGTGACGAGGATCCGAGCCATGGTGCGTGGACAGGTCCGTATCTTATATAGGTGTGGCTTCGAAGGCCCAGCCAGGGTGGTTCTTCAACGCTCGCAGGAGTTTCCGGCCTGCGCGCGCGTATGCCCCGGGACGGGCGAGTATCTCTTCTGCCGAGCGCCAGGGGTTCTCGTCCTCCCAGAGGTTCAGGGGCTCTTTCCCGCTCACGCGTGTCGTGAACACGAGATGGAGCCTGCGCATGTGCTCTCCCGGGACGCGGTCGTAGATGCCGCCCACGAACTCCACGGGCGTGAGCGGTTCGAGTCCGTAGGTGTCCTGCATGGACCGCCCAACCACGCGCTGCGCGGCGTCCAAGAACTCCCTGAGGTCCTCGGGAGGCTTCACGCCTTTGAGCGACGGATCTTTCCTGATTATCTTCTGGTAATCACGGAGTTCTTCGGGCGATTTCCTGTAGAGATGAATGAGCTTTCCCGAAGGGTGTTTCGGCACTATCAGGCTGCCGCAGAGGATGTCGCGTCGGTCTCCGTTCCCCACGCCGTACTGGTGCGTATAGATGCCTTTCTCAGTATTGAACGCC
Organism: Candidatus Woesearchaeota archaeon; assembly: GCA_046704725.1. Lineage (GTDB taxonomy): Archaea > Nanobdellota > Nanobdellia > Woesearchaeales > SKIA01 > SKIA01. Next base: position 82,503 of record JBJKRI010000007.1, read on the forward strand.
ACACCGTGCGCGAATACGGCGACGTGCTCTCGCGGATCCCAGCCCTCCGCGTCGTATTCGCCGACCGTGAGGATGCCGTCGCGGAGAAAGACGTTGTGGATGCCGCGTGAGGGATAATGCCTCTGGACAGGTCCCTTGTCGGCGGAGACGTCTCTGGCGAGCTCAGCGAGCAGATAGGCTAATGCCACTATCGAGTGGATGCAACCGCACTATTTAGATTTGCTCTTCTTGAGCTTCTTGGTGATGCCCACGTCCGTGTCCGTGAACTCGTCGTGGAACACGAAGCTCGGCACCCCCTTCCAGGTGCGTCGCTTGTAGGGCACGCTCGTCTGTTTTCGCTGTTTGCCTTCGGGGTCGGTGTATTCGATCTCGAGCATGCAGCTCTCCTCGTGCGCTTTCTTCTCCTCTTCGTGGCCGCACGCTGGGCAGACATAGACCTGGGAGCGCGTCTTGGGGCGTCCGGTCTTCTCGTTCACGGGCTTTCCCATCTGTCCCTTGTGGCAGGCGGGGCATTCTTTTCTCCTGACGAAAGCGATGATGCACGTGCCGTCCTCGAGCTTGCGGTTGGTGAAGTACAGGCATTCGTCCATGGATTGCGGCAGTTCCATGGTTTCGGTGACGGATGCGCGTGTTAAAAGGGTTGCGGTGCTAGATGACCAGGAGCGTCCCGTTGATAGATACTCCGTTGGTGATATCGTTGTAGAACACGAACCGTCCGCGTGTGCTCGCGTTGAACTGGATGGTCACTCCCGGTCCTGGCGTGATGCGCTTCTCGATGTGGTATGCTGGCAGGCTGAATCCGTAGGTCTGCCCGTCTGTGCTCTGGATGTGGATGACGACCTCGTCGAAGCGGTGCGTCGTGATAAAGTCCGGCGTGAACCCTGCTCCGTTCACGCGCATCTGGATCGTGTTTGTCACCGGTGGTGACGTGGAGGTTGGTGCTGGCGTCGTGTAGTTCGTTTGCGGCGTCGGCTGGTTGTGCGCGAGGATGATGACGACTCCGGTGATGATTACTGCGACGACGAATATCCCTACCCATTTGCTTGCGGTGTTCATTTCAGTCCCATGTGGCGATCACCAGCCGGACGGGCAGTCCGTTCAGGGTGACCAGTCTCGTGTATTTGATGAGGTTGCTCATGTTGCCCGACAAGGAGGCTTTCGGTGCTGGCTCCCATCCGAGGTATTGCGTGCAGCACAGTCCGGTCTCTCTCGCGGTGGCGTTCTGGTCGAGATAGACGATCTGGCCGTACTTGAAGGACGTGCTGCTGCCTTGCGGGGCGCACGCGTTGAACACGCGCTCCTGGTTGGTCGTCAGCGCCGATGGAGCGGGACAACCGTTCAGTCCTTGGCAGGCAGGGTCGCAGTAGCCGAGGTTGTTCGTGCAGTCGCTGTTGCAGATGCGCTCGTAGAGCCTGACGGGCACGTCCGCGCCTGCCTGCGAGATGGTGACCGTCGTGGAATTGGTGATGGCAGTCTGCCATTCTCCCGTGACCTTGTAGGTGCCTGGCGGCACGTTCTGGAAGTCGTAGTTGCCGGTCGCGTCGGCCGTTGCGGTGCTGTAGTAGCCGAGGAGCGGACCCTCGCCCTTCACGGTGATGGTCGCTCCGGAGGCAGCGCTGAAAGTCTGGTCTGCTGCGCGCTTAACCTTCACGGTGACGTTGAGGCCGAACGCACTGCTGCATGCAGCGTCAAGACCGTCCACGACGCCGTCGCAGTTGTTATCGTCGTTGGGCTTGCTACAGTCCAGCGCACCCGAGTAATGGTGGAAGTTGCCGTTGCTGTCCATGCCGAAGCATCCCGTCGCGCTGTTCAGGCATGCCCTGTAGGAAACACCATTGGTCTTCGTGTTCCAGTCGGTGTAGTTCTTGTAGTAGACATAGTTGTAGGGGACGCCGCTGCTGTTCTTCTGGTATTCGTACGGCGCATTCTGCACTGGGTCGTCGCCGCACGCGAACTGCGTCGACACGTTGTTGTAGGTGTTGCAGCGGCTGTTGTTCGTGCTGTCCGTGACCGCTCCCTCGCACCAGTTCGGCTGGCTGTTGCTCAGCCAGGGGATCGGGTTGCAGGACGCGGTGTTAAGGTTCGCGTATAGCTGCGCCTCGTCGCGGTCGTGGAGTTGGTATGTCCCGCCAGTATTGGCGCAGACCAGGTCGGAGTTGTTGATACAGACTGGACTGGGCGTCCCGCCCGACATGTCTCCATAGCACCTGCCGTTGTAGAAGCACGCGGTGGCGCAGCACGAGCTCGCGTCCGTCGCGGGGATGCCTTGGATGCTTCCTTTGCTGCAGGCGATGGTGACCTGCGCGCTCGTCTGGTTAGTCTGTCCCAGGCTGTCGTTCGCCCACAGGACGCCGGTCTTCGTTCCTATCGAGGTGTACGTCGCGGTCTCCACGTAGTCCGTGATCTGTCCGGACTGGAAGGGCCCGCGCGTCGTGCCGTCGCCGGGCTTGAAGGTGTAGTTCACGCCTTGTTCGTCCGTGATCTGGATGTGCCAGCCTACGGGCTCGCCGATGAGCGCTGTCGTTACGTTGGGCGTGAGCGTGACCTGTGGCGGCTGGTTCGCAAGGTTGCAGTCCGGATCGCTCCAGTTGTACAGTCCGTCCCGGTCCGCGTCCGTCGTGTCCGGGCACAGAAGTGTGTGGCAGGCGTGGTCGCTCGTGTTGTAGTAGGTGTTCGGCGGGCACGCGCCGCAGTAGCAGGCCTCTCCTGCGCCTGCGCAGAAGTCGCCGTTCGTCGTCCAGTCGAAGCGCGAGCTGCCGCCGGTCACGCCGCACTGGAATAGCACGGACGATGGTGCGGTCGCTTGGCAGCCCGCCAAGGAGCATTGCGCGATGCACACTCCGGTCTCATTGCTGTCGTTGAGCCCGTTGTGGTTGTTGTCCTGCCCGATGTTCGGGTCGGAGGTGTTGAGCTGGACCCAGCAGGCGTTCTGGCACGTGCCGTCCCAGCACGTGTCGTTCTCCGCTCCGGGGCAGCGCAGGCCCACGGGCACGGCGATGCCGCTGTTGACGGTGCACGCGCCGCTGCCGTCCGCGCCGAGGGCGTAGCCGATCGGCTGTTGTCCGCTGCATGCGGTCGCTGGGCTCACGCCGCAGTTCACCGTGCTCGTCACTGGCGTCGTGGCGTTGTTGTAGCAGACGTTCCCTGCTGTGACGTTCTGCACGACGACTTGCACGCTTCCCGTGCAGTTGGCGCTGCTGCCTGTGCAGTATTGCGTCGTCGTCGTGGTCTGCGTGGTGCCGGGGTTGCCGGGTCCGGTGCAGGCGGTGGTTGAAGAGCACGTCGAGGTTGATGTCCGGTAGGTGCACTGTCCGGGCTGTCCGGGCGGGATGCAGCACGATCCACCGTCGCACTGCTCGTTGATGCCTTGCGTGTCGGGGTTCTGTATGATGCCGTCGCCGCACGTCCCTGACGGCGTGACTTCGCACGTCGTGCCGTTCTGCGAGTAGCCGCTGCCGCAGGTCCAGTAGCAGGTTCCCGGTGAGGGGCTGTTGGTGAACGTCCACGATGACGGCGTGTTCGTTCCCGTGTAGGTCGCGTTTCCGCGGACGACGCCAGTCCCTGTTGGAGCCGTGCCTGTGCAGGTGCTCACGGAGTTGATGCAGTAGTGCGTGGTCAGGTCACAGACTTGCGTCGAACTACAGTCGGCGTTGGTGGAGCAGCAGGTCGTCGCGCAGTCCCCATCGCAGATCCTGCAGGTGCTTCCTGTGGCGTAGTTCGATGGGCAGACAGAGTCCGGCGTGGGATTGCAGTTGTAGTTGATGCCGCAGATGCTCACGCCGTTGATGGTGTACGCGCCTGCTGGCGCGCTGCTGCTCACGAACCAGAGGAAGCTCAACACCAGTATTCCCACCAATACCCAACGCATGGGTTTTCCACCCTTGATGCTTGCTTTTAAAGATAATGCTTCTTTGCGGAGTAGGGACGGAATAGGGAAATGTATGCGTTACTTTATAGTGGTAAATTACGGTAGGTTTATATAGGCGAAAGACACTATAAAACGCATATGAGCCTCGGCGACACCGTCAACAAAGCGTTCTCCCACATCAAAGCACCCGCACGCCACACAATAGATATCGCGACGGCAGCAGCACTGATCGGACTTGTCGCGGCATGCAGCGGCGGAAAAAGCCCGACCGGAGGCGGGGGAAACGGTGGAGGCAACGTCACACCAGTCCTCACGATCAATTCCGCGAACGTCACGCCACAGATACCTTTTGTCGGAGACTCTGCCGCGCTCTACGTGAGCGCGACCGCGAGCAACGGCGCGACAGGACCAGACAGCATCAGAGCCCTGGGAAAGACCGAGAACGGCGGAACATTCAAAGGACGCTTTATCGCGAAAGACGGGAACCAATCAATACCGATCACTGTGTACGGGACCAGACCGGACGGCACCGTGCTCCAAAAGACGACGAACGCGACATACACCGGAGTGCAAGCGTCCGAAGTGCACATCACGACAGAAACGCTCTGGAAATCACCAGCCGGAAGAGCGACAGTCGAAATCGACGGGAAAGGATACAACGTCCCGGCGGACACAACAGTCCGAGTAGCGCAAGGAACACACGAATTCAGCATCACACCATCAAGCAGCGACTGGAAATTCGGAAGCATGACCGTCAACAACAAATGGACGCCGATCGCGACGAACATACCAGCACAAACAGCAACGCTCGGAAACAACGCGACAATAGACATCAAACTCCTCAGCAAAAACGACATGCAAGGAGACTCACTCACACAACTAAAAAACGTCTGGGAAGACCAAAAAGGATACCTACACCCCACACAAAAGAAGATCGTAGTGGCCGAACTCTACCAGCACCCACAAGGAGTCTATGCACAAAATTGTCAAGACGCCACACAAACAGACATCGACGGATTCAAAGCATGGGTACAAGAAGCCGCGAAAGAAGACAGCGCAGGGACATTTGGGCCACGAAGGAAATTCATCACCAGAATCGGAGACCCAGAGAAAGATGGCGCGCTCGTTCAAAAAGGAACCGCGTGGGTGCCGAACCAGAGCAGCAGAGATACAACATACGTAGTCGCATGCAGACAAGTACCTGAAGCTCAGTCAAACGGCACATACTATGACTCGAATGGCTTTCTGGACGGGTACGTATTTCAATCCGGTGGAGATAAAGCCAGTTGGATGTCTGAAGGCATGGGATATGTTGATATGGTTTTCGATGGACAAGAAGCGACCACGCCAATAACACGAGACGCACGCACGCCATTAACAGTCTACAGAACTACCTATGGCGATGATGTTTGGGAAGTAATGGGAGTAGCCTGGAAGGCAGGCCAAAAAGGATACGGCCTCATCAAAGGCCCTCAATAAACAGTGACGCCAGACGGGTTCCCATTCACATCAGTCCAATCATAATAATTCGCCTGACCATACTTGGTCCCGACATTGCAGCATGCACTCAACCCTGCGGGTTTCTGAGTTGTAGATCCTGAACCTATGCATTGCGGGTTACGGGAAACGAACGTCGCAATCGAAGCAGGCAGATTATCTGCTGAAGAACCACAGTAGTTCACAGCATTAACAGTGGTATCGCACTCGTTCGTCGAGCGGCAAAGAGCATTCACGGAGTCCCAGTAGTCTCCCGCAGGACAGCAGTATCCTGGAGCCGGTAGCGTGTTATTTATGCCCTGGCTGCAGTAGTATCCGTTTCCTGTTCCGCTCTCGAAATTGCAGTTCGTTCCTACTGCTCCTGCGTTGTCGCATTTCGCGATGACGGTCACGTTTGCCATCATGATTGTGTAGTCTGCTTCT
>JBJKRI010000008.1:0-131710 GCA_046704725.1 Candidatus Woesearchaeota archaeon
CGTTCCAGAACTCGAGCCAGATGCTGCCTCCCACGAGCGCTACCGGAGACCTGAACGGCGATGGCACAGTCGATCTTCAGGACCTCATCATCGAGGTGCAGAACATCCATAAGACGAGCGGCTGGACGGCGGGAGCGGACCTGAACGGCGACGGCAAGGTGAACATCTTCGACCTCGTGTTGCTCGTGCATCATTGGAACGGCTCTTCATTAGGCGCGTTGCACCCGCACGAACCTGCGGGGATGACCGTTATCGCGGATGCGAACGGCTCTGCGTACGTGGGCGACCAGAGCGCGAACGGCGGCGATCCCGCCGCCTCCTTCAACCTGACGAACGCGTATCACTGGTATGCGCTGAAAGCGCCCACGCTCGCCGACATGATGCAGGTCGTGAACGACTCTGGCAATCCGACCGGCTCGGGAAAGGCTGTGCTGATGCATTGGATGAACGGCACGGGCGGCGTGGCGGACACGGACATTCACTTCCCGTTCGACGCGCAGAAGGTCTACATCGCGCTTCGTTTCGTGCAGGAGCCCGGATGGAAGATCGGCGTCGAGCCCGTGTTCACGTCGGGCGCGAAGTTCTATTACGTCGTCGAGCACGGGAGCAATGTCGGCCCGGTCGCGGTGCGCACGATGGACCAGCTCGAGATGGAAGGCTTCAGCAAGCCCGGACCGTTCTGGGATATCTACGCTCCCAACGAGATACTGTTCGAGAGCTATTGGCAAGGGGCCACGGTGAACGGCACGCCGTCCGGCGCAGGCACGAACGGCATCATAAAGGCGTGGATCAACGGAAAACAGGTCATGGATATCACGAACGCCACCTGGAGGATGGGGACCTACCACGCGGATGCCCCGTCCTTCGTGGACCTGAAACTGCCTTTCGGCAACATGAACCAGCCCGGCGTTCCCGACGACAACCAATACTGGCGCGTCAGGGAGATCTATGTCGCGATAGCGAAATGAAATTTCGCGGCGATATACAGCGCGCTTTCCGCTGTCGAGCGGAGGAGAAGGCATAAATACCTTCGCTGCCGTCTCCCCATATGCGGATAGCGCGGTTCCTCCCGGTCGTTTGCGGCCTTCTGCTCCTCGCGTCGCTAGTCGCTGCCGCGCCGATCTGCCAAGCGCCCGCCGGAGCTCGGTGCTGGTACATCGCGCCCAACGGCAGCGACACGACCGGCACCGGCAGCTTCACGAACCCCTACGCCTCGTCGCAATACGCCATCAAGAACATCTCGCCCGGCGATATCATCTATTTGCGGGGCGGGACCTACACGCAGGCCAACTCCTACGCTTGGTCCGCGGTGAGCTGGAGCGATTCCTCCAAGGGGGTCAGGCAATCCTTCGCGCACTTCGGCCGCGTGAGCCTCCCGGGCTGGGCCACATCCACTGGAAAGGACGAGAACTGGAACCCACCAGCGACAGGGACCAAGCAAGCACCCATCATCATGGAGCCCTATCCCGGAGAGAAGCCTATCCTGTACTTCACCGGAGGCATCGGTATCGCCGGCGCCGACGTACAATCCAGGGGCGGATTCCCTGGTGCTGCATGATGACTTCAATTATGCGAGTACGGCGGACATTCTCAACGCGTATCCGGTCCATACATCCAGCGCTGATGCGTACACCACACTCGTCCCGGGGATGGGCGGGGCCGGAGGCGCCATGCAGCTCGCGTACGGCCCGAGCACGACTACTGCGATGAAGATCGGTCCCGAATGGGCGTTGCGCGGCGTGGGGACGTGGAACGGAACGCTTCCCGAGGTCGCTCCGCCCTACGACCACTTCTTCTTCAGCGCGTGGTTCCGTACCACTCCTGGTTGGGACCCGACCGTGGGAACGACGAGCAATGGAGGGCTCAAGGGGTTCATGTTCTATCACGCGAACCAAGGCGGAGCGGATGACACGGACGGAGGGAGGATAGAGGTCGGTCCATCGAGATTCAAATGCCAATCCAACAAGTATGGCTTCGCGACGATCGGGAGCAGCAACGAGAACAACTGCACCGGGGATGATATATACAAGACAGTCCCCGGCCCTCTGGCTGCGTATGCCGGTCAAGTGCCGTACTGGTCCTATTTCAATGACGGCAACTGGCACCACATCACTTTCGAGATACGGACTGCAGGAGGGCCGGACGGATACACGACGACCACCGGCGGAATGCGTATCTGGGTGGACGGCACGTTCATCTTCGACAACACAGGATTCGTGCTCGAGCCGAACCCTGGCCAAGGGGGCGTCCTCACGAAACCAGGCTCCCTGGACAACTTCGCAGAACCGATAGAGTACTGGGCTGTCTTCGGCAACGGCTGGCTCGGATCACCGGCGCAGGACGGGAACATCACTTTCGACAACTGGACCGCGTGGGTGCCTAAGAACACCACGACACCGAAAGCTACGACCGGACCGGGCGGAAGCATCGTCTTGACAGGACGCGGTTTCGGGAACGTGGACGCCACGCCAGCGTATTTCCAGACATACGATTCGCAATCATTGGGAACGACCGCGGGAGCAACCGGGCTTGACGGAAAGGACGTTAGCTATCCCGCTCCCCTCGTTGCTGATTCGAAGGCCCACTCCGGCAGCAACTCGCTGTATAAAGATTACAACGGCACGAGCTCGTATCCCAAGATCGCCAAGTCCATCAACAACTCCACAGACCTGTACATGGGCATGTGGTTCTATTGGTCGTACGCGGGCGGAACGCCGAACATACCAGTGTTCAAGCTGTGCCGTGCGAACAGCGGAGCGCTCTACTTCGGGAATCCCTCTTTTCACAACACCGTCCGCCCGCGCGGAGGCACCGTCACCGGCGGAGACACTGGCTATGTCGATGGAAGCTCGATATTCTCCACGACGCGCCCGTACACCGGACCCAGCGCCGGACACTGGTACTGGATGGAATACAAGTGGCGATTGTCCACGCCAGGCGTTGATAACGGGCTGTTCCAGTGGTTAGTGAACGGGAAGCTGAACGTCGATGACAAGCCAGCGACAACAAGAGAAGCGGGGAATACTGGAACGATCGATTGGGCCGTAACGCCGTTCGACGGACTGGACAAACGCGGAGCCGATAACATCAGCTACAAACTATGGACCGACGACCTTGTCATCAGCCCGACGTTCGCGAGGGTCATCCTCACGAACGCGGAGAACTACAGCCAGTCCACTGATTGGGAGCCCGAGGACCCGACAGCGTGGAACAACACGGAAGTCACCATCGCCAAACCAAGCTGGGGCGATTTCGCATCGGGAAGCACTGTGTACTTCCACGTGTTCGATGCGAACGACAGCGAGGTCGCGGTATTCCCGAGCACCGTCCCCTGAGATTTGCTGATACGCTCGAACACCTGATTCTAGAGCCGAGAGGAGAGATTTATAAAGAGTGCTGAGGAGAAAGGCCTATGCTCTCCCGGACGATGGTCTGCATGGTGCTGGGGCTTGCGCTGCTCGCTGCCTCGGCGACGGCCACGACGTATTATGTCTCTACTACGGGCAACGACAATAATCCCGGAACGTTGTCGCAGCCCTTCCTCCACATCGGCAAAGGGGTCTCGGTCATCCATCCAGGAGACACGCTCGACATCCGCGGCGGGACGTATCGACTGCAGGTACCCAATACGTTCAGCTGGGGAAGCATGGGCGACGGCACGGCGACCAGCAATGTCACCATACAAGCGTATCCCGGCGAGCGCGTGGTCATCCTCGGCTCCATCAACACCTCCGGACGAACGTGGCAACAGTACACCACGAACGTCTGGCGCACGGACGCGAGCTTCCTCCCGAACGACCCGAAAGGGATGTTCGACACGAACCACTCCGCGCTCCTCGTGAACACAGTCCTTGAATACACCACGAACCGTATCGCCCACGCGATGCGATGGGTGTCGGGTTCGCGCAGCCACGGCAACGCCTCGCAGTTGACTGCGCCCGACGAGTGGACCAAAGCCGACGCGAACGGCGTCGGCTGCGGGAGCAGCAACACCGGTTGCTACATCTACCTCTACCCGCCGAACGGGGAGAACCCGAACAACCACGTGTACGAGCTCAGCCAACGAGGCTTGGGCATCATCACGTCCAACCACATCACCGTGCGGAACCTCGAGATATACTACACGCAAGCGACCCCTATCTTCTTCACGGGAGCGAACGACGCGCTCATCGAGAACAACATCTTCGGGCACACCAGCTACGGGAACGACAACTCCTACGGGATGCGTATCTGGGACAGCGGAGGCGACGTCATCCAGAACAACACCGTCTTCGACTCCGTGTACTGGGGACTCGGAGACGGCGAGAACGCGAACAGCAAGGGCATCACCTTCATGATCACCGACCCGAACAACCCGATCATCGTCCAGAACAATACCATCTACGACATCCCCGGACGAGCGGCCGTCGGGACCAAAGACGGCAGCTCTCACATCATCGTGCGCTACAACCACATCTACAACGTGGACACGGCGTTCGAGCCGGGCGGGGACCGCTGCACGGACAACACCTACTATCCGCAATGCACGCCGGGCATGTCGAAATGGCGACCGGGAGGGAACTGGCAGATCTACGGGAACATCGTGGAGAACGCGACCACAGGCGTGAGCCTCACAGGATACGTGGTCGCCGACGATAACAATACCATCTACAACAACGTCTTCTACGGAGGGAGTACTGCTATCTACTTCGGGCACGCGAGCGGTTATTGGGACCAGAACACGAGCGCGAAAGGCTCCCACGGGGATGTTTTTGCGAACAATATCTTCATGGACCACACGACAGCCCTGTACCTGCAAGGTGGAGGCTCTGGCGTCACCCCCAATGATTTCCTCACGCAATACACGTCGCACAACAACGTGTTCTACAACAACGTGTGCTCTGCAGCCGACAACAGCTGGGGCCACATCGACGTTCCCGAGGATTTCCACATACATCCCACCAGCCAAGGAAGCGGTTGCTGGTGGGCTGGGGACTCGAACTACACCGTGAGCCAGTACCAATCCTTGTTCTCCACCGAGCAAGGGAGCATCGGGAGCGACCCGTTGTTCGTCGACCCCGCAGCAGGGGACTTCCACCTCCAGAGCGGCAGCCCGGCGAAAGGAACGGGCGACGCGTCCTATTGGAGCGCGAGCAGCGTGGATATCGGTGCGTACCCGAACGGCGGCTCGACGGTGACACCGCCCCCGCCATCAACGAGCACCCCGGGAGACCTGAACGGCGACGGCCTGGTCGACCTCCAGGACCTCATCCTCGAGGTCGAGAATATCCACAAGACGAGCGGATACACCGCCGGAGCCGACCTGAACGGCGATGGCACGGTGAACATCTTCGACCTGGTCATGCTCGTCCACCACTGGACTGGTGGGTCCTACGGCGCGCTGCACGGCCACGAGCCGACGGGCTTCACGCTCATCGTCCAGCGCGACTTCAACCAGGTGAACGCGACCGGCTGGGACTTCTACTGCAAGAAACGTTTCTCCTTGGGCACTGACGCGAGCGCTCCTCAATCCCCACCGAGCATCGGGGTCGTCACGTTCGAATCGGGATACTCCGGAGAGGGTATCACCGGGTGTGTCGTGGGCTATTCGGGATGGGCCCGGTCAGATGCCTATGTGGAGTTCTGGTTCAAGGTGAGCAAGAACTGGCAAGGACACACGTCCGGAGTCAACAAGATATTCTACCTCACTGACAGCAGCACGACGGGCGGCGGCAACCCATTCTACTTCGAGGTGCACGGAACCGGCTCGAACCCGTTATACTTCGGCATCACGCGCCAAGGATCGTTCACCCCCTCCCAAACACTGCTGGAATGGAACGGCGCCATTCCCACTGGAGCGCCGAACGAAGTGACGGTCAACGCGAGCGACGCGCAGGTCGTGCGGGGCAAATGGTACCATATCGAGGTCCTCGTCAACGGCAGCACCCCAGGTGTCGCGAACGGCGCGGTGCAAGCGTGGCTGGACGGAAAGGAGATACTCAAATACACGAACTTCGAGACCTTCCCCTCCAGCTCCGACGGGACGCTCAACAGCCTGCGATGGGAGCCGATCTGGGGCGGTATCAGCAACACGAACGTCACCAACACCATGGAGCAGTACATGGACGGGATATACCTGAGCGGTAAGTAGGGCTCGGACGAGAGGTTTATAACTAGTGGGTCGCGGGAAGCACCCCGTGGCCCGTATCGGAGCGGCGGAACGGCGCGAGTTCGAGCACATGCGCGAACGCCTGGTGGAGCGCATGGATGCGCTCGACGAACAAGTGGATGAGGGAAAGCTGTCCGACGATGCACGCGAGGATGCACTTATCAAGGATTTCGGTAAGGACTGGCGCGAGACGCTCGTCAGCCTCAACGAGGTCATCCACACAGGGAAACGAGAAGCGTTCAACCATCACGCGCCGTTCGCGGCGGCCGTGGTGCTCGTCGTCGTGGGCCTTGCGGCGCTCGCCGGAGTGTTCGGGACGACCGTCGGATTCGCCACGCTCGACGGCGTGCACCACTATACGCTCGTGCAGAGCTATCCGGTGACCGTGCACGGTGAGGGGACGTTCGTGCTCTCGAAGATCAGCGGGAGCCCCGGGACCTACGCGATCGAGCTCCAGGACGTGAGCGGCACACATACAGTGGCCGAAGCGGACGCGAACGGCGTGACCTGCACCGGATGCGGGAATACCTACACCGGACCGGCGACGATCGACGTGCAAGGCGCTCCCGCGGCGAGGATCGCCGTCCAAACAAGCTGATTCAGGGTATTCTCGAATGCACAAAGCATATTAGACTGTATCAGGAATGCGATGCATGCGCATCGTGCCTCTCATGCGCGTATTGGCGGTCGCGCTCGCCGGGAGCGCTCTTGCGGCGCCGATACCCTTCGGGCCGTCCGAACCGCATCCAGGACCGTCGAGCACTATGGTCTTCCACGATAACTTCGAGGAATACAACACCGTCGCGGACATGAAGGTCGCAAACGGCGGGAACTATGTCTTCAACACCGCGGGCTACGACCACATCAGCGTCTGCACCGCATGCGGATACGGCGGAAGCACGACGAGCCGCACAGGAAAAGCGGCCGAGTGGTTCTGGCCGACATCCACGATAGAGCAGGACGAGATCATGGAAAAAGACAACTTCGCCTTTCCCGCCGCACCGAGCCAGGCTCCCGAATACTTCAGCTTCATGTACAGGACATCGCCGGGATTCGTGTACCACACCGTGAGCCCGCGAGTGGGCAAGAAACACTTCCTCCTCATACGGCCCGGGAGCCTGGGCGCCCGCATCACCAACTACGGTTCGGGATGGTCGCTCATGCAGACCAACGGCGTGAAGATCGACCCGAACACCTACCACTTGAGCCTCGCGCCCCAACCTGGAGACCTGAACTTCTCGGCTTGGGGATTGCAGGTGGGTGATCGCGACGGATTCGAACGCCAAGTGCTCTCGGATGGGAACTGGCACCGATTCACGTACGAGCGAGTCCCAGAGACTGTGGACGCGGCCATGAACGGGAGCTACCTCGTCTGGATCGACGGGAACCTCGTGGCCAACTACAGCGACCTGGGAGACGGGGCGGGTCCCACCGCCATCGTACAGATATTCGGGACCTTCAACGGCGGCTCCTCCCAGGACCAATATGAATGGTTCGACAACTTCTCCGCGTGGTACGGCCCATCGCAGCACGGATCCGGCGCGTCGACATCCTGCTCGGCGAACGCCGACTGCACGCTGAACATCTCGTGCGGCGGGACAAGCCCATTGCCATTGTGCGGCGCCTCGGACTGCTATTGCGGGAACGACAGCGACCTCGGCTTCACGCCGCTACCCGCGGACGTGAACCTCGACCACGCAGTCGATGTGCGTGATCTTATCGTGCTCGTGCATGCGCTCGGATCCGGGACGTCGCGCGCCGACCTGAACAGGGACGGGAGGGTGGATATCTTCGACCTCGTGAGCGCGGCGCGCTCCCTCGCCTCGGGAGGCTACACGCCCGGAACGACACCGCCGCAAGCGCCGTCCAACGCGATAGCGACGCTCTCGGGAACGAACGCCTCCGGAGCCACATACGCCTTCTCGTGGGGCTCCGCGGCGGGCGCCACCGGATACCACGTGACCGCAGGCTACAACGACGGCTCGTGGAGCACGAGTACCGACGTCTCCAGCACATCCACGACGCTGTTCTTCCCCTACCACGCCGACAACCAGTCAGCCAACGGATACGCGTGCGTGGCAGCGACCGACAGCGCCGGAACGAGCGGCACGAGCTGCAGCCCGGTGAGCGTACCCGCGCCGCCCACTAGTTCTGGAGGGAACACCTCGATGCCGCTCCTGTTCTCGGACGGATTCGAGAGCGGGAACCTCAGCGCGTGGGACGACATCTACAACCAAGCACTGTTCTCGGTGACAACAGCGATAGCGCACAACGGCACGCACGCCCTCAAGGTCGTGTTCCCCGCAGGAACAGCGGGCGGTTCGATGAGCAAGTTCATCCTGCCAGGATACACGCAGGTGGAAGCGAGCATGTGGGTGTACTATCCCAATAACTTCACGGGCGGATCGAAGCTCATGCTCTTCCATATCTCTAACACGTCGAGCCCGTGGAGCGCGTTCGGACGGGCGGGGGACTGCCCGAACGGGACCGATTTCGCCCTCTCGAACATCGTGAGCGGAGACATCCCGGGAGGAGGCATGACATTCTACACCTACTACGTTGGCGAGCCGAAAGAGCCGGACAACGTGACCTGCTGGGGAAGGTACGGGACAGGGGTCGCGCAATACTACTCGCCGCGGGAGATCTACCGCGGGTCCTGGCACCACATAGAGTTCTACGAGAAACTCAACACGCCCGGCCAGAACAACAGCATACAACGCTTCTGGCTTGACGGCGTCCTCCAAGGAGAATGGAAGGGGGCGGTCTTCCGGACGATACCCGACCTGCTGAACACCGCCTTCACGATCGAGCTGTCCACGAGTGGAATCACGAGCACGCAGGTATTTTACATCGACGATGTGAAGGTCTACGGCAGCTGAGAATAGCTATTTATACTCCTATTCTTGAAGGGCGTCATGCGCGCCGTCATGTGGGGGGTCGTCATCATCTTGCTCGCATCGCTCGTCCTCGCGGGTGCGGGGGACGTGAACAATGACGGTGTGGTGAACGTGCAGGACCTGTTGTTTGTCGTGCAGAACATCCATGCCGGTTCCTCCTTTAACACGGCCGCTGACGTGAACGGCGACGGTGTGGTGAACATCTTCGACCTCGTAGACGTCGCGCGCGATTTCGGGAAGACGTATGGTTCCGTGCCGTTCTTCAGTGATGGTTTCGAGCATTACGCTCCGGGGACTGGTGGCTTGTCCAGCCTCACCACAACGTATGATCCGGCTGGGAGCGGTTTTTCTTGGGATCCGGGCAACAATAATCCTGGTGGTGTAGCGTCTGTTACGGTGACTGATGCGATCGCGCATTCGGGTAATCATAGTCTTGATTTCTTTTTTCCAGGCGGGGCGAACGGGTCTGACTCCTCCGCCGAGCAGCGTTTGTCTTTTGGGCGCAACCTCTCTGAGGTCTGGTTGAGCTATTACATCTACTTGCCTGATGGCACGCATGGACTGTGGAATCGTTTCGTGCACCGGTACGATCCGAACGGTCCGAACAATGACAAGTTCATCGATATTTGGGGCAGCCAGTACAGCGTGCTGAACGGCGGGGGGATCCTCATGGGCTTCAGTACGAACATGGGCTCGACCGGTGGTTGGATCGAGAGCAGTTGGGGATCTGACAATATCGTGTGCACCGGGACCCAGATCGTGGATATCTACCCGAGTTGTGGTACGGGTGCTGGTTGGACTCCGCGTGGTTCGTGGCCGAACGGTTATCTCGGGCGTTGGTTGCATGTGCAAGCGCATGTCAAGCTCGCGCATAATGTGACCGCTTCTGACGGCTCGATGTACTTAATCATCGATGGAACGGTGTTCAGCAACCGGACGGGCCTTGCCATGTCGGGTCGTGCGGGGTATGATTATCTTGCGAATGCGTATCTTTGGGGGTGGGCGAACAGCGGTTTCTCGAATGACACGCATGTCTTCGTGGATGATTTCAAGATCTATGATACGAATCCTGGCTGGTTCGCCAGCGACACCACTCCCCCCGTCGTTTCTGGCGGTTATACGACCGGAAAGCTGTCAGCGGGGATGACGAGCGCGACGCTCGCTGTCACGACGAACGAGAACGCAACATGCAGATACAGCACGACAGCCAATACCGCGTACGGCAGCATGACGAACACGTTCAGCACGACCGGCGGCACGTCGCATTTCACGACGGTCTCCGGTCTGTCCGACGGGCAGAACTATATGTATTACGTCCGTTGCATGGATGTTTCTGGGAACGCTGACTCTAGCGACTACGCGGTGAACTTCTTGGTAGCGAATCCGGCGAGCGCGTTGCATCCTCACGAGCCGGCCGGCATGACCGTCATCGGCGATGACAACGGGAGCGTGGCGCAAGCGAACGGACACGCTTTTGGCATCACCGCTTTCGGCGGCTGGACCGATCCGAGCAATGTCGTCAATTACACTGATCCGACGAATCCTGTGGGGAGCGGAAAGTCCGTCGAGTTCCATTGGTTATCCTCGATGAGCGGCGCGGCGAAATCGTTCGCATCGTTCACGCCCTACCACCAATTGTACGTCTCGTTCTGGGTGTACTATGTATACACCGGGACGGAATGGCAGAACGGGCAGAAGTTCTTCTACTTCGGGCTGCTCAACGGAGGAAGGCCCACCTACACGGATTTCTACTTGGATCGTCCTGCAAGCTCGATTCCGGAGCCCATCCGCGTCGTCAATCAGAACGGTGGAGCAGTGAACCCGATGATCGATACCGCGTATTCGCCCCCGCAGGGCACGAATACCAAACCGCTGGTGATGAACCAGTGGATACACGTCGAGCTGCTCGCCACGGACGAGACGAATTCGAGCGCGAACGACGGTTCAGTCTATATGTGGGTTGATGGCAAACTCGCGGGCTATCTCGACAACGCTGATTGGGGGACCGGCGGCGGAAGCGGATTCGCAGGGATGGAATGGTACGCGCACGCGAACAGCGTTCCTGTCGACTCCATCTATCGGATTGGGGAGCTGTATATCGCTGGTAAATAGTCCTTAGAAACGTTTATATGGTTTGTTTCTAGGGTGGATTCGTGCGTGCTGCAATCGCTTTCGGAACGTTCTGTGCACTATTGCTTTGCGTGTCGATCGTCCTCGCGGGCGCGGGCGATGTGAACGGTGACGGCGTGGTGAACGTGCAGGACCTCCTGCTCGTGGTGCAGAACATCCACGCAGGAACCATCGGGAACGCCGACGTGAACGGCGACGGTGTGGTGAACATCTTCGACCTCGTAGACGTCGCGCGCGACTTCGGCAAGACGTACTCCACCCCCTCCTCGGGAGGCGCTCCGTCGTATTCCGACGGTTTCGAGAGCTACGCGCTCAACACCACGCTTGACGCTACTTCCGCCACCGGCTTCTCCTGGAACGGCGGTTCCCCGAACGTGGTCGTGTCCGACCAGATCGCTCGCACCGGGAACAAGAGCCTCGAGTTCCTCTACCATGGCAAGCCTCCTGGCGGGGACGCCACGGCGGAGCAGCGTTTCACGTTCGCGCCCAACGCGTCGACCGCGCCGAGCGAGGTCTGGATGGAGTGGTACGTGTACTTCCCGAAGAATTTCGTGTATAGGACTGATGGCGTCGCGTTGAACAACAAGCTTTTCAACATTTGGGCCGAGACCTACTCTGCCTCGCCCAACTTTGATATGGAGTATCAGGGATCCACCAGCAGCATAAGTCCACATGTTAACATCTACACTAGTGGAGGACCGAACTCTGCCAACTTCCATTTCGATACGTATCAGATCTGGACGAATGATGCCTCTGTGGCGGGCGCGTGGCACCAGATTCGGCTATACATGCGGCTGGGAAATGGCAATACCGACCTCGGCGCCATCGACGTCTGGTTCGATGGCAAGTTGGTCGTGCATTTACGCACGAACGAATTACCTTTCTATGATACCGCGCATAACTATTTCCGAAACGGCTATCTCATGGGATGGGCGAACACCGGCTTCACGAACGACACTGCCTTCTATATTGATGACCTAAAGGTCTACACGAGCGATCCCGGGTGGTTCGCGCCACCGAACATCACGAGCAGCTCTCCGTCCGGAACGCTCAATGCAGGAACGACGAACACGACGCTGTCCGTCACGACCAACGAGAACGCGACGTGCAAGTACAGCACGACAGCAGGAACCGCGTACAGCAGCATGGCAAGCACGTTCTCCACGACCGGAGGGACCGTGCATTCCACGTCGGTCTCCGGATTGACGGACGGGAACAGCTACACGTACTACGTCCGTTGCGAGGACACCTCAGGCAATGCAGATACGAGCGACTATGGGGTGTCCTTCTCCGTCGCTTCCGCCTCCGCTTCGACGTCATTGTATTCCGACGGTTTCGAATCCGACGCTGTCGGTTCCACCGTGACGGGGACCGGGAACCAGAACTTCATGTGGCTCGGAGGCGACGTGTCCATCCACGTATCGAACCTGCTCGCCCATTCCGGCAGCAACAGCCTCCGGCTGGAGTACAATCACTTCAGCACCGACCCGAGCACGTACTCCTCGAACGAGCAGCGGTTCAACTTCACACCGAGCAAGGAGGTGTGGTTCGAGTACTACATCTACTTCCCGAGCGGGAACGAAGGGCTCGGACTAAACCGGTACGTCCAGCGCGACTCTCCGGACGGCATCAACAACAAGCTCTTCACGCTGTGGGCGGATAGCTACAGCGCCGACCCGCTCGTCGTGTACCAGACCTGGTCGAACGGCACGACGGGAAACAACTTCCTGAACTATGGGGGCACGGAAGCGGACCCGACCCATCCTGCTCTGGTGCTGTATCCGGACACGTCCGGTACCACCATCACGGGAACGTACGGCAACCATTACATGTACGTCGGCGACGGCGTCAAGCGCGGGCAGTGGACACAGATGCGTTTCCACCTCAAGGTCGCGGACTACGGGCAGAAGAACGGTGAGGAGGAAGTGTGGGTGAACGGCAAACAGGTGCTCCAGACGTTGAACCTTCCGCTCTACGACCCGACGAACACCGCCAACTACTTCGCCCACGGGTATCTGATGGGATGGGCGAACAGCGGTTTCAACGTGAACACGAGCGTCTTCATCGACGACTTCAAGCTCTATACGTCGAATCCAGGCTGGTAGATACGTTTTTATTGTGTTTTCCGTAGATGCGTCTCGATGCGTATCCGGTCTGGTCTGGTCGTCGGTGTCTTCCTGAGCGTGCTGCTCGTCTGCTCCGTGGTCCTCGCGGGCGCGGGCGATGTGAACGGTGACGGCGTGGTGAACGTGCAGGACCTCCTGCTCGTGGTGCAGAACATCCACGCAGGGAGCTCGTTCAATGCCGCGGCTGACGTGAACGGTGATGGTGTCGTCAACATCTTCGACCTCGTGGATGTCGCCCGTGATTTCGGTAAAACATATTCCACTGGAAAAGGTTTTGCGGTTATTCCGTATTTTTCCGATGGTTTCGAGAACGCAACGGTAGGCAGCCACATTAATGGACGGGGTGCGGACGGTTTCAGATGGGGTTCTTATGATGGCCATTGCGTCGTGAGCACGGCCATGGCTCATTCAGGCAATAAGTCGTTGTTGATCCAATACCCGGTAGCGGCGGCCGGAAGCGACAGCTTCGCAGAGCAGTACTTCGAGTTGGCGCCGAACGCTTCGACAGCGCCGAAGGAGGTCTGGATCGAGTGGTACGTCCACTTCCCGTCCAACTATGTATTCCGGTATACTGAGAGTCCCAATAACAACAAGCTCTGGGCCATCTGGGCGGAGACGTATTCACACTCGCCGTTCGTGGACCTGGAATACCAGGGCACGTCCAGCAGCGTCAATCCCCTCGTGAACTACTACACTGTATATCAAGGGTCGAGCACCAACAGGGGCGGCTCTTTCTTCGACCGGCGCCAGATATGGTCGGTGGATTCCGATGTGGCCGGCGAATGGCACCAGATCCGGCTCCATCTGCGCCTCGGTGATGGCGGCGCTACGGACAATGGCGTCGCGGATATGTGGTTCGACGGTAACCGTATAGGCCACCTGCGCGGCAATGACTCGCCCTTCTACGACACCACGAACAACTATTTCCGCAACGGCTACATCATGGGATGGGCGAACGCTGGGTTCTCGAATACGACCTCGTTCTACATCGACGATTTCAAGGTCTACGCGAGCGATCCCGGGTGGTTCGCGCCACCGAATATCACGATCAGTTCACCCGCTGGGACTCTCAGTGCAGGAACGACGACCACGACGCTCTCCGTGACGACGGACAAGAACGCGACATGCAGATACAGCACCACAGCGAACACCTCATATAGCAGCATGGCAAACACATTCTCCACGACCGGCGGGACGACTCACTCAGCCACCGTCTCCGGACTCGTCGGCGGGCAGTCCTACACGTATTACGTGCGGTGCGTGGACGCTTCTGGGAGTGCAGACACGAGCGATTACCCGATCATGTTCTCGGTCGCGGCTACGACCGGTCCATCAACGTTCCACGAGCCGGCCGGCATGACGACGATATTCAACATGACGGGGAACACGAAGGACTGGGACAGCACGGCGTACAACGGCTCCTCCATCATTTTCTACGGCAAGAACTGGGGGAATCCCGCGGAGGGGAGCACGGGCCCGTTCACGGGCAGGGTGAGCGTCGTGGACGACCCGGCAGCGCCGTACGGCAAAGCGGTACAGGTGTTATTCCCCAACGGAACCGGTGAAGGTTTCTCGGGACTGGCCGTACTCTCCTTCGGACAGCCGTACCGCAAGATGTATCTTCGCGCCACGTTCGAGTACAATCCCGACTGGCAACAGCACCCCTCGGGAACGACCAAGCTCTTCTACTACGGCATCCCCGGCCATCTGAACGCGTTCTACCCGCAGATGCACGGGTCGAGCTGGAACATGCGATGGAGGGACCAGTACTCCGGTGCGAACGCGCTGACCGCGGACCCGGACGTTCCGGCGTACTTTCCACCGGGAAGCTACCACACCCTCGAGATCTATCAGGTCGAGTCGCACAGCGGGGCCAGCGACGGCTCGATGACGCTCTGGCTGGACGGCAAGAAGATAGATGTCTGGAAGGACCTGGCGATTGGCTCCCTTGTGAACCTCACACAACCCGTGTACAATTTCACCGGAGGACAATTGCTGGATGGCGCGCAGCTCGGGACGTACTGGGGTGGTTCAGGAGGCTTCCACAAGACGCAGAACGACTGGATGCGCTGGGGGGACATCTTCATCGCCGGCTCGAACTGAATATTCCGTGGCCCTTTTCATCGAGGCTCGCTCCCATGGAGACACTGGATTTCTCACGTATGATGATCGAGTTGTGGGAGGGGAGAATCGTTTTGCTGCTGACTGCAGCGTTGCACAGGAAATCCCTGCGTGGAGCATCGTTTCCGATGTATGGAAGAAAACCGTAGTCTTTAAAAGGGATTGCTCGGGGTATGAGGTCGGGTATGGGAGAGAGAAGGCTACTTCTCGGGGGGGCCGTAGGGCTCTTGTTCGCAGTCGTGATTCTCGTACTGCTCAGTGGCTTCCACTGCACTGCCGGGACCCATACCTGCACGTTCTCCGGCATGCAGCAAGCGACCCCCCAAGAGCGGAGCGCTCTCTCCCATCGCCTCCATCTTCCCGTTTCGTCGTACACGATAGACCCGCTCACGAACGCGAGCACCGCCACCTTGACCGACGGCGGCAACACCGTCACCCTCGAGGATATCCCTGCGGGCGCAGAACCGTACGTGCATTTCTCCCACAACGATCCTGCAGTGCGATCAGAGGTCATTAATGGTGTCCGGGCGCATCGGCAAGCAGCGACGATATCCCTGCGAGCGAACGGACCGATACAGAGCATCGGTCAATGCGAGAACTTCGACGAAGAGCTAGAAAAGTGCGACGGCGTCTGGAAGGCAACGACGATCCCGTTCACGCAGAAAGGGGATGTCATCTCGTTCCACGTGGATGGATTCAGCGCCTACGCGGGCCTCTCGAAGCAAGGTCCGAGCTATGTTGGAGCGCAGAGCGCATCCCCGGTGGTCACGCTCATCAGCCCGACGGACGGCCTGAACACGACCGACGGGAACACGACGTTCGAATCGAACGTGACCGACGACTACTACGTGGAGAACGCGACGCTCTACACGAACAAGACCGGGACCTGGTCCCCCCACGAGACGCGATGGAACGGGGAGATCCCCTACAACGACTCAGGCCTGCTCGTGCTCTTGCACCTCAACAACGAGAGCTTCGTCGGCGAGAACAGCACGCACGTCTATGACTGGTCGGGGAACGGCAACAACGGCACGGTGGACGGCAACACAGCACTCAACGCATCAGGGGAGTTCGGCAATGCCTACACCTTCTACGGCGGCGGAGCGGACCACATCGCGATGCCGGATGGGATGCTCGACTCGCTCAGCAAAGGGACTGTCAGCTTCTGGTTCCATCCGGGTGGCACGAGCCATTCCTACCAAGACATCTTCGGCACGCACGGTTCCAGCGGAGGAGCGATCGAGCTCGCCTATATGCCCGGGTCCGGCCAGACCATCTGGGAGAACGGCGGCACCGGAGGATGCACGGGAACGCCCATCTCGCAGTCCTG
The DNA here is from genome assembly GCA_046704725.1 of Candidatus Woesearchaeota archaeon. GTDB lineage: Archaea > Nanobdellota > Nanobdellia > Woesearchaeales > SKIA01 > SKIA01. The sequence goes on from JBJKRI010000008.1 coordinate 16,753, forward strand.
GTCCATCAGCAACCCGAACAAGTGGCACATGTACACCTTTGCGGTGAACGGCTCCGGGACGAAGATCTATCTCGATGGATCCTTGGTGTACTCGAACGCGTCTCTCACGTGCTTCTACAGCAATTTCTCGCAATCCGCGACGACCTACTACTCACTGGGGTGCGGAGCCACCACCACGCCGACTTGCTATAGCCCTGAGGTGTATGAAGGCAGTCTCGACGAGTTCTCGATCTGGAACAGGAGGCTCAACAGTTCACAGATCGCCGCGCTGTACAACTACACCAAGACGTCGCTATCGCCGGCCTTCCAGAACGTATCCCTGACCCCCGGAAATTATTCCTGGAACGTGAGGGCCGAGGATAACGACACGAACATCGCGTGGGCCGCCAACAGGACGCTCAAGATACGGGCGCCGCCGACATACACCCCAGGGGTCACGCTGCTCAGCCCGGCCGGGAGGAACTTCACGCTCGACCGGACGCTGACCTTCACCGCGAACGCGCAGAGCAATAGCACGCTGCGCTACGCGCAGCTCTATGTATGGAACAGCACGGGCGGAACGGCCGTGAACGGGAACATCTGGGCGGGCAGCGACTCCGCAGGGGGGCTTGGGAAGACCTATCCCGACGGGACGGAGGTCAACTATACCGCTGTCGCGGCGGCGGACGGTGACGGCGTCGCGTTCGACGGCACGTACATCTGGTCCACACAGGAGGAGAACGGAGACGTCTCGCGCACGGCGCTCAACGGTAGCACCACGATGTACCCGACCATACTGTACGCCGACCATCATATGCTCGCGGTCGGCAGCGGGACGGTCTGGGCGACGAACCCGACCCACGACGCCGTGACGAAGATATATCCCAACGGGAGCACGGTCAACTACACCGTCCCCGGACAACCAGGCGATATCGCATCGGATGGGACGGACATGTGGGTGACGTTCCCCGCGAACGACTCTGTAGCGAAGATCACGCCGAGCGGGACCGTCACGATGTACAACGGAACCGGCTCCGAACCGTTCGCAATCGCGTTCGATGGCACGAACATGTGGGTCGCTTGCTACGGCGACCAGATCATCACGAAGGTCGCTCCGAACGGCACCATGACGAACTACAGCGGATCGGGATACAAAAACACCAACGGAGATCTTCCTGGAGCGATGGCGTTCGATGGCACGAATATGTGGACTGCGAACGGGCTCGGGCACTCTGTGACGCGGATCGCTCCCAACGGCTCGATGACGAACTACTCCCTAGGAACGCGCAGGGCGCAGGGGATCGCTTTCGACGGCGCGAATATGTGGGTGGCGGACGACGGCTCGAGCACGGTGACGCGCATCCTGCCGAACGGCTCGTACACGGACTTTCCGACCACCCTCCACCCGGAGACCGTCACCTTCGACGGCGCGCCGCTCGCGCCGCTCTACCACTACAATCTCCTCTCCGGGAATACAGAGAACACGTCATTCAACTACACGTTCACCAAAGGCGGTACGTACACCTGGAACGTGAAGATGTGCGACCAGAACGGCATCTGCGAGTGGGGAACGAACAGGACCATCGCGGTAGACCCCCTCAAGACCATCGCTTTCGTGCAGGAAGCGGGGAATACCCTATATGCCTCTAGCAATCTCAGCTCGCAGACGTTCACGAGCGACGTGACGCCAGGAGACACGATCATCGCGATTGTGAGCTGGGACCCGAGCGGCGGCGGCTCGCAGAGCCTGAATATCACTGACGATCAGGGCGACACTTTCCAACAGGCGAGCGCTTCACCGCAAGTCAATCAATCGGCGTTCAGCCAGACCGCGACGCTGTTCTACGCGCTGAACGCGACGGGTGGCCCGACAAATGTCACGGCGACCTTCGGGGCGCAGCGGTATTTCCGCTCTCTCACCATCCTCGAATACGCCAATGTCTCAACCACGAACGCGGAGGACGACTCCGTTAGCACCGCGAAGACCACGGGCGTGGTGAACCCTGGGACCCTGAACCCGACGCAGGAAGGGGATGTCGTGGTAGCGATGGGGGTTGCAGGGAATAACACGTTCACGCATCGTGAAGGATTTACCCTTCGCCGGCACGACAGCACGGATGAACTGGATGTTATCGATTCCATCCACAACACGTCATCACCCATCCAGTCGTACTGGACGACGCCGAACAGCAGCTACGCGGCGATCGCAGGAGCCTTCAAGGCGCAGTCCTTCACATCCATAGCGACCCAGACCTGCGCTCCAGAGTGGTTCCAGTCCCTGAGAGTCACTGGGGTGCTCACCTGCGAGAACACGACGATCTCAGCGACATCCCTGGATATCACGTCCGGAGGGCGCCTCATACTGCGAAACGCGACGCTCATCACCGGACAGAGCACGATCGACGGAAGCCTGACGGTACACAACAGCAAGAACAGCGTCTGGCAGAACAGCAACCTCACCATCAACGGGAACTACACGCTCGACAACAGCACGCTCCACCTCAACGTGAGCACGAGCGGAGCATTCGGCATCACCGTGAACACGAGCGGGCACCTCATCCTCGCGAACAACAGCAACATCACCAACGGCGGCGGTAGCGCGAGCTCGTACATCGTGGTGAACGGCACGCTCACAGCGACGGACAGCGTCCTGGAACACCTCGGAACCAATTCCATCGCAGGAATCACGGGCAACGGAACGTACTCCTTCGAGCGCGCGAACATCTCTGGGAGTATGGATGCGAACGGGAAGCTCAATTTCCTCGACTCGACGCTCAACACCACGCTGAACACCGCGATGAAGCTCGAATCAGGGAGCGACGGGAGCGTCATCAACAACAGCAACGTGCAAGGTGCTATCACAGTCCTCAGCCTATTGACCTCCAACACGAACATCACGAACTCCCGATTCTACGGGCTCGTCGGATGGAACACCGGCTCGAACCCGAACATCAAGTTCGACCACAACAACCTGACAGTGACAGGGAACGGCGGCATGCGCTCATACTCCGGCAGCGGACGGACGATGACGAACGTGCGCATCGACGTGATCGCAGGCAACACCGGCGTACGGACGGGATTCCAGACGGACGACCTGGAGAACTTCACTATCGTCGGTGAAGGGAACGGCGTCGGGCCGGGGACGATGACCGGAGCGAACTGGACGAACTTCGTCGTGAACATGACCGGAACGAACGATCCCGTGAACTTCGGAGGATGCACGGGCTGCACGCTGAAGAACTGGACGGTCATCGGCAACGCGTCTGGACACGCGCTCATCACAGGGACGGGCGTGACCGACACGCGCTTGGACGATCTGAAGCTCGAGATGCACGCCGCGAACATGGTCGGCCTGAATGTCACAGACACGGAGAACGTGACCATAGAGAACGGAAGCATTACATCGAACAGCACCGGAGCGACGGGGATCAACTTCGTGGAGCAATCGACGAACCACTCCTCGTACACCCTCGTGAACACCACATTCCTCTCGCTCGACCAGAGCGGCTGCAGCGCAGCGACCAATTGCACCGCGACGGTGGAGTGGTTCGCGCGGGCCAACGTCACGGACAACCAGGGGGCGGACGTTTACGGCGCGTCGGTGAATATCACGAACGTGACAGGAAGCCTGGTCTCGAGCACGACGACAGACATGAGCGGGCTTTCCCCCTACGAAGCTGTGATCGCCTACACGCTGCATAACGGCGTCGAATCCACGCAGAACAATCACACGGTCAGCGCCAGTAAGAGTGGCTATTCCGGGAGCACATCGGTGAACGTCACCGGCACGACCACCGCCAACCTGACCATCACGCAGCCGGAGACGGTCTGCGTCAACGAGACAGGGGTGTGCTGGACGACGATACAAGGAGCGATCGACAACGCCACGTCCGGGCAGACGGTCGTCATCACGGACAACCGGACGTACAACGAGAACCTGAGCACCAGTGTTCCGCTCACCATAACGAGCAATGGCACAGAGATGCCGATGATATCGGATCAGGACGCGACAGCGATACAAGGGAACAATCTCACCATCGACCGCGTGCGCATAAACGTCACCGGCAGTGCTGCGAACATCTATGGTATTCAAGGAAGCAACAACACAGTGAGGAACACTGTCCTTTACGTCAATACCAGCGGTTCCGGGGTGGCAGCGATATCAGGCCCATCCGGTCTTATCGATATCAATCATACCAACATCACTCTCGCTGGAACGGTCAACGGAGTCGTCGTCGGGAGCTATGGGAAGAACGGATCATTACGTATCGACCATACAAGGATAACAGGAAGCACAGTGTACTTCTTGGGATTGTATTTCCAAGACGACGTAGACCTACGAAATACTTTCATTAACGGAACCGGTAGAGGCGTGCGGCGGTCCACCAACGGAAATACCCTCATGAGGAACATGACAATACTCACGAATGGAAATGCTATTTCGGCGGGATCGAATAGCGGACCGCTTACCGTTTGGAATAGCCTGCTGAACGCATCCGGAGGAAACGATGCCGCTTGGGTCTCCAACAGCACGAACATCTATAACTCCATCCTGGATGGTGGACTAAGCATCAAGACGTATGGGAAGAATGCTGGGCAGGGGATACGCGTCGTTAATAGCACCCTCTATTCAGGGGTCATCATTGAACCAGGTTCGGACGGGACGATCTTCAACTTCACGATAGTCAATAGCAGCACGGCATCCATCGGTATCATGAACCACAACTGGACTGTGGGTAGCGCTGTGACTATGCAGAAGTATTTGCAGGTGCATATCAACGACACCGCAGGAATCAGCCTGTCCGGAGCATCGATTAGTGTGGCAGATATATATGGAAACACGCGTGGAACATACTCCACGGGACCGACTGGCTGGATCGCAGAACAGAACATCACATACAAAACATACACCTCGAACGGGACTGCAATCAACAATGTCACCTACGATAACCATACCATCACCGCATCCAAGCCGGGCTATTTCTCGAACAGCACGAGCGTGAACATGTCGTCCAACCAGGATGTGAACCTGACGCTCTACCCGCAGTCGTGCGGAACGCTGACATCCAGCCTCACGCTCGGCAGGAACCTCAGCGTGAACGGAAGCACGTGCCTGACCATCACGCAGCCAGGAATCACGCTCGACTGCAATGGCTACGGCATCATCGGGAATCAGGCGAGCGGCACGTATGGAATCCTCGTTCAAGGGGTCACAGGAGTCACACTCAAGGACTGCAACGTCTCGTATTTCGACTACGGCATCTATCTGAACAACACCAATTCCAGCCTGATCCAGAACGTCTCGGAATACAACAGCAATCACGACGGACTCGAACTCAACGATGCGAACAACAACACCGTAATCGGAGGGCATTTCGTCGAGAATAGCGCCGCGACCGGCTCGAACCGCATATACCTGACAGGAAACTCCCGGAACAATGTCATCGCCAACGTCACGCCATACGCGCACACAAACGGCAACCTCCTCCGCGTGGACAGCGGCTCGAGCGCAAACGCTTTCGAGAACGCGACGCTGAACAGCGGGTACGCGGGGCTCCAATTCAACGAACCGAACATCAGTTTCGACAACGCCAGCACGTACAAGAGCGGGCCCATCTACTGGTATTCGAAAGGGAACTTCAAGACCGCCAACCGTTGCCCCGCATCGTTCGGCAACAAGACCGCGGGCATCCTCTATATGTCCGGTTGCAATGGGGCGCAGATACAGAACGTGACATTCAATGCGTCCTGCGATATCTATGGGCTCTGGATCGACTCGATGGCCAACGCGACTATCACGAATATCAATGTTTCTGATTCTTGCTTCGGCCTGGCGAGGAACATACAATTGAATTCCGCCCAGAACACGACGATGGCCAATGTCGCGGATTCGGGCGGTAGCCTCTACATCGGCTCTGGAACATCGTCCTCGTATTTCAAGAACCTTTCCTTGAACAGCATCTCACTGACCTCATCGAACAACGTCTTCAATAACATCACGCTTTCCGGGAACGGCGCGAATCAGAACGTCTACATAAGCAGCGGTTATAGCGCCTCCGCAGTCTTCGCGAACAGCACTTTCTCGCAGCAATACGCACCGTTACAGCTGGGGCGTTCATACGATAATATCACACTCACGAACGTATCGCTCAACAAGAGCAAGTTCGGCAGCTACTCCAACACCGGCATCACGTACGCGGGATGGTACCTCACTACCTTCGTGGAGGACACGCACGGCTTCCCGATCCCAGGCTTCACCGTGACAGCGAAGAACAGCAGCGGGGGCGTGGTCGGAACGGGCGTTACCGGCAGCAACGGACGGGCGATGATCCCTCTCACGCAGTACACGTGGAACGACTCGAACATCACGTACGCAGGGAACTACTCGATATCCGTCAGCAAGACAAATTTCACCACCGAGACGCAGAGCGTGAACATGACGAACAACACGCAGCTCAACTTCACCTACACCGGACATGTCTGCGTGAACGAGACCGGGGTATGCTTCGGCACGGTACAGCCCGCCATCGACAATGCGACGGCCGGGCAGACCGTCGTCATCACGGATAACGGGACATACGCGGAGACCGTCAATATCAGCAAGAACCTCACGCTCGCGAGCAACGGGACGGGGCTCCCCACAATCCTCGGGGATGACGTTTCCGCTGTCAATTTCGAGGGGCCTGCGACCGCTATCCTCGTGCGCAGGCTGAACATCAGCCTCGAAGGGAGTGCGGCCAATATCCATGCGATCGACGTCAACACCAATCAGGCGCTCAACCTCACCGATGTCGATATCTGGCTCAACGTCACCCGAAGCGGGGCCTACGCTATCCGCCACGGCGGAACGCCGGCCAACAGCTATTTCGACCATCTCAATATCACTGCCGTCAACGCGACATGGATGTTCGGTGGATGGGACTCAGGGACCGGCGGCATCTTCATCAACAACAGCCGGTTCGTAGGACACTCGGGGATTGCCGTATCAGCTTATGTGATTGGTGGGATGTATAACACCTACGCGAATGTCACGAGTTACGGCTTCGGCACGCATCTCGCCCCCCATGCGAACATCACGAACGTGACCATCTACTCTCTCAGCGGGTCTCTCGCCTTGGGGGACTATGATACGGTCATCGATGCATATCTCAGCGCATCGTCCGGGTCAGCGCTAGCCCTTGGCAATTGGACGTATGCCCGGAATCTTACGCTCGTCGCTCCAGGCCATCACGCGATTTACTCGGTCACGGGCTACATGCCCGTCGTCGCCGACACGAACGTGGTCAGCGGCGATCTGTACATCAACTCCTACCAGACGAACCACACGCCACAGAACATCACGCTTGTCAACACGAGCATCACGCCATCACTCGTGGTAGCGGACTTCTGCGACGCCAACGAGATCTGCGCCGGGTACCTGCAGAATTATCTCCACGTGCACGTGAACACGAGCGAACCGGTCACCAAGCACATCGGGATAGACAACCAGAGCTCGACGATATTCTCCCTGAAGAACTCGAGCACGGTCTCCATCAGCACGCGGGACGCCAACGACGTCATCGTGGTCCTGGCGGCAGCGGAGAACGCCTCGGCGTTGGGAAGCACCACGCCGAACGTCTCGTCCATATCGGACACCGCGAACCTGACCTGGTTGAGACGCTCGAACGTGACCGTCAGCAATGTTGACGGAGAGGTGTGGTACGCGATTGCCCCGAACGTGCTCAACAATGATAGTATCAATGTCACGTTCAACATCTCTGGAACCGTCGACGATGCATCGCTCCTGGTAATCGCCGTCGCGAACGCGAGCACAACCTCGCCATGGGATTCTGACACCTCGCTCCCTGCTATCAACACCTCAACGACCGTCAGCATACCGAATGTGTCCGGCGTGTCGACAAGCAACGCAAACGACATGCTCCTCGGATTCCACTTTAGCGGAGGCGCGAGCGGGTCGGCAGTGTCGCACCAGTATGCCGGGAGCGGGTTCACGCTGATCAATGATTCCACGAACTATAACGGCTACAACAGTGTTGCCGCTTCGGCAGAGAACAAGACGGTGAACACCACGCAATCGAACATCTCGGTGTCTTTCGGGAACACGTCCGCGTCAGGCACGCGGTGGATCATGGTCGCTGACGCCTTGCGACAGGCGCCAGCGGCATCAAGCATATCCGGTGCGGCAGTCACGGTCACTGACAACGCCGGAACGGTCACGCAGACCAACACGACAGACTCGAACGGGGATATCCAGCGACAGAACGTCACGTACTACTACGGGGGGCAGGTGCTCGGGACGACAGTGAGAGACTACTACGACAACCACACCATCACCGCGTCGAAGGCCGGTTACTTCTCGAACAGCACGAGGGTGAACATGTCGAGCAACCAGTACGTGAACCTCACGCTTCGCCCGCAGGCGTGCGGGCCCATGACGACGAGCCTGACGCTCGACGCGAACCTGAGCGCGAACGGGAGCACGTGCCTGACCATCACGCAGCCGGGAGTAACGTTGGACTGCAACGGATACAGCATCATCGGTAACGAGACTGCGAACACGTACGGTGTGCTCGCCCAGAATGTTTCTGGAGTGACCGTCAAGAACTGTCAATTCCATAACTGGGGAGAGGCAATCTACGCGAACTACACCAACGACAGCTATTTCACCAACGACAGCGTGGGAGAGAATATCGGGAGTTTCCCGACATACTACGAGAACGGCGTGTACTTCTACGCCTCGCACGGGAACGTTCTCTCAGGAGGGAATTTCACCTACTCGGGTTCTCAAAGCTACTATTCGAGGATCATCCTCACTGGAAACTCGACGAACAACACGGTAGCGAACACCACGCTCTACACGACCAGTGGGCGGCGCACCGTGAACATAGGATCCAATAGCGAGCAGAACCGTTTCGAGAACGTCTCACTCGAAGGTAACGATGAATATAATATTGGCAATACCAACAACAGCTTCGACAACGCCAGCACACATGACGGAGCGCCAATCCTCTATTATTCAAAGGGTAACTTCGAACCCGCGAACCAATGCCCCGCCACACTCCATGATACCTATGCTGGATTGCTCTTCATGGATGGGTGTGACAATGTCCAAGTGAACAACATCACCATCAACGGCACTGCAGAGTACGTTGGTGTGGAGCTGCGGAACCTCAACAACGGCACTTTCACGAACATCAACGAGACGGGTATGGCTTATCTCACCGCAAGTGGGTTCTACCTGTCGTCCGGTGTGACCAACAGCACGTTCAAGAATATCACGATGAATAAAGGGGCATTCTCCTTCGATTATTCGGACAACAATCTCGTGCAAGGCCTGACCTCGAGCGTGCTTGGGTACACCGCTGCGCAAGGAAACATCGTGACAAACGGGACGTTCAGCTCCACCAACTGGATCGTGTACGCCACTTCAACTCCAACCGAAAATATCGTCGCGAATAGCACATTCAACCCCGCTGCACAGCCACTCTACGTGAATTCCAACTATGGGAACTACACCTTCACGAACGTCTCGCTCAACAAGAGCCAGTTCGGGACGTATACACGCACAGGAATCACATACGTCGGATGGTATATGATCGCTCAAGTAAACGATACGCACGGCTATCCCATACCTGGATTCACCGTGACTGCAAAGAACAGCACGGGAGGGACCGTCGGCGTAGGGAAGACTAACGCGGCTGGTCAGGCGTGGATTCCCCTCACGCAGTACTCCTGGAACAACTCCGTTATCAGTTATCAAGGGAACTATTCGGTATCCGTGAGCAAGTCGGCATTCTCCACACAGACGCAGTCCGTGAACATGACCAGCAACAAGCAGCTCAACTTCACCTTCCAGGGCCATGTCTGTGTTAACGAAACCGGAGTGTGCTTCGGGAGCATACAAGCAGCAATCAATAATGCTACTGCCGGTCAGACCGTCGTCATCACGGACAATGGTACCTACAATGAAAACATTACCATTCCCGCCTCGCTCACCTTGACGAGCAACGGCACCGGATGGCCGACGATCGACGTGACTGGAGCGACGGCTATACAGCTCGGAACAGGGAGTTACGTCAACATCAGCAAACTCAACGTCAATGATTCCGGCAGTGCGTCCGCCATCTCGGCAATCAGGTCGCAACGCTTCGGGCGGGTGCATCTAACCGATCTGAACATATATGTGAATCTGACTGGTTCGGGAGCCACTGGGGGTATCGTCGAATCAAGCAATACAGGATCGTTCTCAACATCTATCATATCAAAGGTGAATATCTCTGGCGCTGCGGCGGCTGGATTCGACACCGAGAACACTGGTGGAGGCTCTCACCGGGGGAACATCTCTGATGTCCGCGTCGATGGAGATTTCACATATGGCATTTATTCTGCATACAACAATAACCTCACGCTCAATCGGGTCAGTGTCAATATCACAGGAAGCGGCAACGGTCTCTTTAAGGCTTCTTCTCGCATAAATAACAGCAATATCACCGTTACGAGTGGCCACGGCATCTATCTGGATTTTGGTGTGGTGAACAACACCCGGGTCACGACGACAACAGGGACTGCGATTCAGGCACCACAATCGAATGATAATATCACAGTGCTGAACTCTATCATCAACTCCTCCAGCGTGGGCATTCTACTCGGCGCCTATTGGAACGGAGCGACGTACGTCCAATACCTCGCTGTGAACAACACGCAATTCTTCGCGAATCCTGCGATCCAGTTCTGGGAGGACGGACACGGTAACATCTCGCAATACGCGACGATAACCAACTCGACGCAGAACGGTTCGGGCCTCCAGACGGAGGATATAGCGATAGCGGGGTTGGGCAGTTCAGTGCCGTACGTCCACGCATCGCTGCAAAACCCGCTCGACGCGACAGTAGACAACGGCTCGAGCAGCCCGATAGGCGGCGCGACCGTGAGCGCGACGAACCTGCTCGGATCGCACGTCTTCTCGAAGAGCACAAGCGTCTCTGGTACGATCTCCACGCAGGACGTTCCGTACCTGCTCGTCGTGTACAATAGCTCGCGCACGAACACGACGCTTACCAACCACACAATCACCGCGTCCAAGCCGGGCTACTTCTCGAACAGCACGAGCGTAAATATGAGCGCGAATCGGAACGTCGTGCTCACGCTCTCGCAGCAGAGCTGCGGGCAGATGACGACGGACCTCACGCTCAATAACAGCCTTTCGATAGATGGCGCCACTTGCCTGACCATCACCCAGCCGGGGGTCACGCTGGACTGCAACGGATACAACATCACCGGCAACGACACCGGCGGGACGTCCGGAGTCCTCGTGCAAGGAGTGAACGACGTCACCATCAAGAACTGCAACGTCACCGGATTCTACAACAGCGTGTACCTCAATAATTCGAACCAGAGCACCGTCCAGAACGTCACCACGAACAGCTATTCCTACTATGGTGTGTTCTTCAATGCCTCTCACGAAAATACGATACGCAACAGCTCGCTCGCAGGCGGAGCGAGCCAACCGTCCGCACGCGTATATCTCGCGGGCAACTCCACGAACAACACGTTCGCGAACGATTCGATGTCCGCTACGGACGGCATGAAATGGGCGTGGATCAATTCAGGGTCGAAATGGAACAGCTTCGAGAACGACACGTTCACCGGCAGTTCAGGATATTTCAATATCAACGAACAGAACAACAGCTTCGACAACAAGAGCACAGTGAACGGCGGGTACCTGTACTATTTCACGGACGGCAACTTCAATCCAGCCAATGTCTGCCCCCCCGCCTTTATGAACATGAACGCCGGATTCGTGTACATGTATGGCTGCTCTAATGTCCTCATCCGGAATATCACCCTCAACTCCTCTCCGACCTATAGAGGTCTGTGGATCCTCAACGAACAGAACGTGAATATCAGCCGGATTACCGTTACCGATCCGTATTCTTTCGACAGTCCTGTCTTCAGTGTCACTGGTACCGGTGGGAACTTCACCGACAGCGATGGCGGGGTTGGCTATTTGTCCGTGAGCGCTTCGCATATGCGATTCGACGGCTTAAACGTCTCTGAGATAGCCGCTGGCGAAGTGGACAATGACCGATTCAACCAATTCCGTATCTCGGGCGGCACCAACGCAATCATCGCTCTGTATTCGAACTTCACACTGACCAACAGCACTATCGCTCAGAATATGAAGACAGTTGTGCCGAGCTACGGCGGCTACGGAGAGATCAACTTGACGAACGTCTCGCTCAATCAGAGCCAGTTCGGATCGTACAATAAACCAGGGATCACCAACGTCGGGTGGTATCTCATCGCACAGGTGAATGACACGCACGGATATCCCATCTCCGGTTTCACTGTCACCGCAAAGAACAGCACCGGCGGGACGGTCGGCACGGCCACGACCGGAACGAACGGCCAGGCGTGGATTCCGCTCACGCAATACACGTGGAACAACAGCAACATCGCATACAAGGGGAACTACACGATCTACGCGACCAAGTCAGGATTCGACAATGGATCTGCGACAGTGAACATGACGAACAACACGCAACTCAACTTCACGTTCAAGGGCCATGTCTGCGTGAACGAGACCGGATACTGCTTCGGCACCATACAGAACGCTATCAATAATGCTACTGCCGGTCAGACCGTCGTCATCACGGACAACGGCACGTATACCGAGAGCTTCACGATCGCCAAGGACCTCACGCTCACGAGCAATGGTACCGGTGTCCCGACCATAAGCTCGCATGACGCCACCCTGGCCCATCTTGGAGCTTACGGCGGGTCCTACATCACCCTTCGAAGGCTCAACTTGAGCATCGATGGGAGCGCGAGCGGCCTGCGCGTTATCTCGTTCGATAACACCCCTGTCGTCAATCTGACCGACGTGAGCATCTGGGTGAATGACAGCGCCAACGACGCCAGCGCTCTGTATATCAACGGCGCCATGGGCGGTGGGAGCTACTTCAACAATCTCAACGTGACCTATGCGTCCGGGGGGAATATGTGGAGCGGCTACGGAACGGCCGGAACGATATACATCAACCACAGCAGATGGATCGGGCCGGTCGGGCATGTTTGGGGAGCCGTGCAGATAGCGTCCATGGAGAACACCTTCATGAACGTGACGACGGGAAGCGCCTGGGGATTCGCCAATGGGTTCAAGACTGGTGCCAACCTCACCAACTTGACGCTCTACGGCAAGAATGATGTCATCCAGCTCGGAGATTACAATACGCTCACGGATTCCTATATCAACGCAACGAGCGGGCATGGGCTCTATCCGAAGAATCATGATTATATCCAGAATGTGACTGCGGACGGAACGAGCTATGGCATAGACGCGTACCAGGGAGCCAATCAGACCGTCATCGCCGATTCCCGCATATACAATGGGCTACTCATCGACTCCTACGGATCTAATCAGCCTCCGACAAACATCACGTTTGTCAACACGACGCTCCCACCATCACAGATTAGAACGAACCTTTGCGGCGCGAACGAGATCTGCGCCGCATACTTGCAGAACTATCTCCAGGTGCAAGTCAGCGAGAGTGGAGGTTCAGGGATTCAAGGCGCGACAGTCAGCGTGACGGATAATGCCAGCAGGACTGTGGCGACAGCAACGACGAACGCGAGCGGAGACATACAAAAGCAGAACATCACCTACTACTACGGCGGCCTTGTATTGGGGACGACGGAGAACAACTACTATGACAACCACACCATCACAGTATCTAAACCGGGTTACTATTCGAACTCCACAACGGTCAATATGTCCTCCAACCAGAACCTGGTCATCACGCTCTCGGTCAATAGGCCTCCGGTCGTCAAGCAGTTGAGCGTCACGCCGAATCCCGCCGCGAACGGGACGACGGTGACAGTCTCCGCGAACATCACCGACAGCGACGGCATCGACACCGCGTCGGCGGAGCTCTATTATCCGAACGGCACGCTCTGGCAGAACCTCACGCTCTCCAATACGAGCGATATCTGGTCCAACACCTTCAACTCGCTGAACACCACGTATGGGAGCTACACCGTCACCATCTGGGCGAACGACACATACAACGCCGTCAACGGATCAGAAGGAACGACTTTCTTGACATACGTGAATCTGAGCAATCCAGCCATCATCATCGTGGACGGGTCCACGACGGATTGGCAGAACCTCTCGTTCGTCACGGACGCGACCCTTGTCGGGAATGGCTATGACATCAAGAACGTGAGCATCGCGCACAGCGCATCCTCCATCTACGCCGTCGTGAACACCGCCGCGACGCTGGCAGGGCAGTATTACATCTTGCTTGGAACGAACGGGACGGGAGCGTCCACGACGCCGACAGGAGAGACCGCTCCGTTCCCCATCAGCTACTACGTGCAAGCGAACAGCACAGGCTGTTCAGTGCGTGACCAGAGCGGCACATCGGTGGGCGGCTGCACGCGATCGATCAGCGGCGACACGCTCGAGGTCGGCTTCGCACGCAGCCTGGTGGGTGCGAGCCTCAACACCACCATCAACGTCAGCGTGGAATCCGCGAACAGCAGCAGCCAGGATTACGCTCCTGACCTTCCGAGCTACATTGCATACACGCTCGAATATCCAGTGCTGGACGACGCGACCCTGAACGCAACAGGAACGAATTTCACGACCAGCTCCAACCTAACTGCCTATGGAGTCAACGTGTCCGGAGCGACGACCACCATATTCGACTGGCGGAACAGGGGCAGCAGCCTCGCATCATTGTACTTCCCGTTCGACACGAACGTGACGAGCAATAGCTCCGGCGCGATAAAGGACTATAGCAACCACGGCAATAACGGATGGCTGGGCGGAGGCACCGCCGGCGATGTCCCGCAATGGACCTCGAGCGGCGCGAGCGGAGGAGCCTACGTCTTCAACGGAATCAATGACTATATCACCACAACCGCGCAAACGAGCGGTCCCAACGTGTTCAGCCTCTCGCTCTGGTTCAAGACGAGCCACGCGGGCGGAAAGCTCATCGGCTTCGAGAACACCCAGACAGGCCTCGGGACCTCGTACGACCGTCATATCTACATGGGCGATACCGGAGTGCTGTATTTCGGGGTCTATCCCGGGAGCGCACAGCTCGTGAACACCACGGCGACCTACGCGGACGGGAACTGGCACTATGTGGTCGCGCAGATGAACGGCAGCGGCATGTTCTTGTACGTGGACGGGGTGCTCAAAGCCTCCCGATCGGACATCACCTCCGGTCAGAGCTATAGCGGCTATTGGAAGATCGGCGGCGGGGCCCTGAACGGCTGGACCTATAAGCCTTCAGACCTGTTCTTCAACGGGACCATAGACGACGTCTCGGTGTATGCACGCGATCTGAGCGCGCAGCAGGTCGCCGCCCAGTACAATTCCGGCGCGCCACGTCACAACCTTACGGTCAGCCAAGAGCTCACTCCGAACGATCGATGGACCGTGGCCGTGACGCCCAACAACGGGGTGCGCGACGGGCCCACAGCGTACACGAACATGCTGCAAGAGTCGGGGCAGACCGTCTGCATCAACGAGACCGGCTACTGCTTCACCACGATTCAAGCGGCCGTAGACAACGCGACCGCCGGACAAACGGTCGTCATCACGGACAGCGCCACGTACGACGAGAATGTCACGGTCGGAAAGGATCTCACCATCACGAGCAACGGGACGGGGTACCCACTCGTCTACTTCGCGAACGGGACTGCGATCGACGCGGGAACAAACAACGTCACGCTCAAGCGCCTCCACATCCGAGTGAACGGGACGGCGAGCGGCATCGAAGCGGTGAAGATGGACTACGGGACCATCCGGAACGTCAAGTTCGACGGGAACATGGGGGCGAACAGCTACGGCATCTATTGCGGCGCCCACGACGGGCTCATCAGCCTGACGGACGTGAACTTCACACCCTCGAACGTGACGAGCGCCATGGGCAAGTACTGCAGCTGGATCCTGAACCGCGTCACCGTGAACGGCACGGTCACCGCGGACGCGATAGAGAAGAGCCAGGCGTACGATGCGAGCGTGCGGATCAAGAACTCCTACCTCAACGCGACGCAGTACGCGGTCTACGGCAAGCCCACCAATTCCAGTATTAGCAACTCTACCTTGTACGCCAGCCAGTACAACGCCGCGGTCCTCGGGGTCAATGCGTCCATCACGGAAAGCACCATAGAGTCCTTCGCGAGCACCGCGCTGTATGTGGGCAATAGCAGCAGCATCACGTTCTCCACGATCACCGGCGGTGGCGGGCATGCATCGATAAACACGAATGGCGAGAGCCATTGGGGCATCACGGTCTCCGACAGCAACCTAACCTATGTGGAGTACAACGACTTCACCTATGCCTACAACCAGAACTTCACGTTCATCAACACGACGCTCAGCTCGAGCGGCACCCCCACCGTGCTGATGACCTGCACCGGAGGCGAGTGCTACGCCTATTTCGCGAACCACTACTCCCTGCACGTCAATGACACAAGCGGCAATGATATCTCGGGGGCGACAGTGACCATACACGACAGCACCGGCAGGCTCATCGGCAGATGGACGACGGACGCGAACGGGAACATCCCGAACCAGAACCTCACCGACGCCCTCAAGAAGAACCTCTACGGGACGGCATCTACGGTGTCGTACTCCCCGTACGATGTCTACGTGTACAAGAGCGGCTATGCGTCGAGCGAGACGTCCGTGGACATGTCGAGCAACCAGCAGGACACCGTGACCCTCACGCATCAGCTCAGCTGCACGATGGTCGCATCGACGTCATGCACGAACGGCACCAAGTACCTGGGCGTGATGAACACGAGCGGCGGCTACGACAATGCGCACGCGCAATTATATCCGGACGGCTGGTGGAACACTAGCTGGGCCTACCGGGAGGAGATCACGTTCGACAACAGCGCGAGCAGCACCAACCTCACGGACTTCCCCGTCATGGTCGTGCTCAATAGCAGCGACATCAACTACGCGCACGTCGCCACCGGCGGAACGGACCTCCGCTTCGTGGACGGTGACGGATATACGAGCATCCCGTACCAGATCGAGAAGTGGAACGCGAGCGGGAACAGCTATGTCTGGGTCAAAGTGCCGCAGATAGACGCCGGGAGCACGACGGACCACATCTGGATGTACTACGGGAACTCGACAGTCAGTGACGCCCAGAACGCCTCCGCGGTCTGGTCCGACAGCTACGTCGGCGTCTGGCACCTGTCCTCGAACAGCTCGGCGAACGACTCGACGAGCTACGGCAACAACGGCGCCGTGATCGGGAGCCCGACGAATACGACGGGAGAGATGGACGGCGCGCTCCACTTCGACGGGAGCGGACAGTACATCGACATCCCCAACGCGTCATCGCTCAACTTCGTGAACGCGTCGAACTACACCATCGGCGCGTGGGTCTATCCCGAGTGGACGGAGACCGCGAACCCCGACGCGATCGTCCAGCAACTGGACGGGACGGGCAGCGGACGCACCCACCTGTTCATCGACTTGTCGAACACCTACTGCACGACAGGAGCGACGAAGCAGTACATGACGTATGTGGGGAACACCGCGACGTGCAGCAACGTCTCGGCCGTGAACAACAGCTGGGCGTACGTGGCAGAGACCGTCGTCGAGAACGGGACGAACGATGTCGTGCGCTTCTACGTGAACGGCACGCTCGAGAAGACCACGAACGTGAACAGCGAGAGCAACCTCAACGGCTCGTGGCGCATCGGTAGGCACCGCACCTACACGACCTGGGACTTCGAAGGAAAGATCGACGAGGTCCGGATGTCCGACGTCCGCAGGAGCGGCGACTACATCAAGGCCGAGTATCTCGCCGGAACAGGACAGTTCGCGACGGTGGGATCGGAACAAGTGCCGTCGGACGGCATCACCTACAACAACAGCCTGTGCTGCTCTACGGACCAGAACGGCACGCTCGGCACGAGCTGCTCGAGCGGGGACCAGTTCCTCTCGCTCTATTCGACGGACAACTCCCACGTGCAGGAGACGAGCGTCGGCACATACACCGTGCCCGTCTGCATGAGCTTCTCGGCGGGTACGGTGAGCTGCAGCTACCAGACCGGCTCGTGCTCGCAGAATAGCAACTGCGTCCTTTCCATGGCCTCGGCGGACAACAGCCACATCGGCGCGTGCGGAGAATACAACATCAACGTGTGCTGCACCCTGCCGCCGACACTCACGAGCCTCTTGCTGAACGCTACCTCGACGCGGAACTGGACGACAGACGACTTCAACCTCTGGCCGCAGGGAGCGCAGGGGTACAGGACGATCATCTACGACTGGTATCTCAACGGCACGCCGTTCGCAATGCTCGACCTGTCGTTCGACACGAATGTGAGCGTCGCGACGACCGGTGCGATCAAGGACTACAGCGGTAACGGCCACAACGCGACGCTCGGCGGAGGGACCGTGGCCCGGATGCCCACCTGGAATGCGAGCGGCGCATCAGGAGGGGCATATCATTTCACGAACGGGACGTACATCGATGTGGGCGCCGTGGGCAACTACTCCCGCACCATCGTCTTCTGGCTCCACCCGGACACCGCAATCACCGCGACCTCTCCCACACGGCAACTGATCGAGCTCGGAAAACACGTCGCTGACGACTTGGGAGTCCTCATGGGAAGCTCGACGAGCGCGCTCTCGAACGAGATTATCGAGGTGCGCAGCAGCGCAGGAAAGAGCGGTTGGTGCTCGAGCTCCGGCAGTATCTCGGCGGCCTGGCACCAGTTCGTCGCGGTGTGGAACGGTACGCGGTACGAGATATACGTGGATGGTGTGCGCAAGGACAATTGCTACCAGGGCACGTCGAGCATCATCAACGCGACCGACGTCTGGGTCGGGAACTGGCAAAGCGCGCTGAGCAGCGCCTCTAGCGGATTCAACGGTTCCATCGATGACGTACAACTGTTCAACCGATCACTGTCCGCATCGCAGATACAGAGCATGTACCACAGCGGCACACCATACATGCAGACGATGAAGAGCACCGAGCTCAGCGTGAACGACACGTGGTACGCGACAGGGACGCCGAACAATGGCTTCACTGACGGTCCGACGGTGACGAGCAACAGCATCACCATCGTTAACAACGCGCCGAACACGCCGACGTTGATGGAACCCGGGAACAACACGACAGTAACCACTGCGACACCGTACTTCAACTGGACCAACAGCACTGACCCCAACGGTGATGCGGTCCACTACGAGATCAATATCACAGCCCCATCGGGCTGCGCAGCGCTTCCCGTGCGCAACGTCACGCCGAGTGAATACACGAGCGTGGACACATTGTGCACGGACAAGTCCTACTACTGGTCGGTGCGGGCCTGCGACAACCTCCAGTACTGTAGCCCGTGGACGCCGGAATGGAACTTCACGGTGACGAGCGTGGTGAGCATCGACTTTGTCACCAACAACACGGACTTCGGACAGATGGCGCCATCCACTGCTAGCGTCAACAATACTAACAGCACGCTCGACAACAGTCCCCTGCCGCTTGAGGTCAACAACACTGGGACGGTCGCGGTGAACCTCACCATCAAGGCGCTCGGAGCGCTCTGGACGAACGAAGGCCTCAACACGACTTACTTCGAGTACGCGGACGAGAACAGCAGCGACTGGCAGAACGTCACGCTCAACTACACGAACCTGACGACGAACCTGAGCGTCGCGCACACGCGGCAGATCGAGATTAACATCACGGTCCCCGTGAACGAGCCGAACGGCGCGAAGCAGAGCACCCTAGAGGTGCTCGCAGGAGCGGCGCAATGAGACTCTCCATCACGCTCTTGGTGCTGCTGTTTGCTGTTCCCGCCGTGACGGCGTTCGGCATCAGCCCCGCGACATATAGCATGCTGGGCACGGGAACGAGCAACTATACCCTACGCATCCTCAATCCGCAGCACGAGAGCATGCAACTGCAGATTATCGGCGTCGGCCAGGCGGCGCAGTTCCTGCACCCATCCAAGAAGTACGTCAATCTGGCCTCCTCAATCACGGAGATCGACGTGCCCGTCTCGCTCGTGGTGCCCGCATCCCAGTTGCCGGGCGAGTACTCCGGCGCGCTCATTGTCGAACAACTGCCATCGAGCGTCCAAGGCAAAGGATTCGTGAGCGCCGTTGCTGCGGTGCAGCAACGTGTCAATGTGCGTGTGCCTGCGGACGGGAAGTTCGTGGATGCGCACATCCTGACGTCCGTGGGTTCGACGCAGGGAACGCAGGTCGTGACAGTCGCGGTGCAGAACATCGGCACGGAGAACATCTCACACCTTACTTCGCACACGGATATCCGCGACCCATCCAACCAGCTCGTGGCGAGCATGAGCACGAAACAGGTCTCCTTGGCTGTGGGTGCGGACAAGAGCCTTTCCGGGCAATGGCATCCGCGCCTTCCGGGGACCTATACGGTGACCGCGACGGTCACCTACGACAATCGGTCGTACACGACGAACAGGACTATCCAGGTCGGCACGCTCGACGTGCGCGTCGGCACGCCGGTCTTCGGGAACTTCTCTTTGGGCAGTCCGGTACGCATCGACACGCCGCTCACCAGCGAATGGAACCAGCGATTGTCCAGCGTGACAGGGACGATTGTCATGGACGGTCCGGGAGGGTACCACACATCGTTTCCCACGCTCTCGACGGACCTGCCGCCCGACGGCGACGGCACGCTCATCGGCTACTGGAACGGCGCGGGGGCTCCTGCGGGGCAATACAACATGACGTTGCAGGTGCATTTCGCCGACCAGACGCGCAACGAGACATACCGTGTGGGCGTGGGCGTGGACTGGATACGGATCGAGCAGGGAGGGCAGGCGTCTTTTGCGACTATCCTCTTGGCGCTCGCGGCGTTGCTCGTTCTCGTGGCTGCTTACTTCGCGCAAAGGTATATAAGGCGGCGTCCATGAAACCGGACGGGGCTATCTCATGCCGGAACGAAAGAAGACTATCCATCTGGTGATATTGTATGTCATCGTCATCGCGCTCGCGGTGTACGTGCTGTCAGGACAGAACGCTGCGCATCAGGCGGTCCCGACGAATTCGAGCAATATGTCGTGGGTCTGTCTCAAGCAGGAGTGCGCCTCCTCGGTGCCTGGCGGGACCGTGTGGGCACAGCAGAACTGCGGTCTCGTCAATACGACGAACGGCTCTGTCGAGGCGTGCAGGGTGACCATCAACGGCCAGACGCAGCTCGTGCGAAAAGACGCGCTGAATCTTTCGGTCATCCGGCAGTGCACGGAGTACCGCTGCCTCGAGGACGTGCAGGTCCGGCACGTCAACTACACGCTTCCAGGCGCGCAATAGGGCTTCACGCCGGGAACAGATATGTTTAAATAGCAGTATAGAGAAAATCACTGGATAAGGATAACTCATGGCAGCGGACATCAGCAATAATGCGGTGGCGGTCCTGCTGGTATTGGTGATTGTCGTGGCCGCGCTCGGCACTTGGGCGTTCCTCACGGCCTTCCAGCCGGTGTCGCAGGCAGCCCCGCAGGCGAGCAATGCGAACGTCCACTTGAGCATCTACCACCAACCCGCTCCAGAGCAATCCAGCAGTCAGGCGTCAGTGGCGCTCAAGATCGCAACATAAGGAGGTTCAATAGAATGGCAGAAATCTCGAACAAGACCTTAGCGCTGCTCGTCGTGGCCGCGCTCGTGGTGGTCGTCGTGACCACCAGCATCCAGCTCAACAAGCTCAACACGCTCCAGTTCGGCCCGTCCGGCTTCGCAACCTCGGGCACCGGGCGCGTCAACCTGACGATCGCCTCGTCCCTGAACATCGAGGTCGACTCCAATAACAACACGATTGACTTCGGCACCTGTACGCCGGCAGCCACGCTCTCGCCGTGGATCGACAGCAACTCGAGCGTGTCGAACACGACGATTTGCAACGGCACCGCCGCGTCGGGCCGCCAGGGCATCCAGATCAACAACATCGGCAACGTGAACGCGAACGTGACCGTCGTCGGCGAGTGTACGCCCGCGGCGCTCCTTCCGGAAGCGTCGGGCACCAGTAACCAGTTCCAGGTCTGGATCGCGAACTGCACGGGAGGCACCCAGAACCTGAACTCGTACACCTCGCTGTCCACCACGCCGATCATCGCGTGTGGGAACATGACGACGGGAACGTCCGGCGGCAACGGCAGCTTCTGGATGTACGCGCGCGTCAAGATCGACTCGGACACGCTGCCAGCACAGAGCTGTGGCGCGGTGCCGCACGACTCCGACCAGCTCACGTTCAGCGCGACATCGAACGTCGGCTAGGCCGATATCTTTTTATTCTCTTTTCCGGGTTTTTTCCCTATGCGGATAGCCCTCTTGCTTCTCTGCGCCCTGATGGCGCTCCCACTCGTCCATGCTATCGGCATCACGCCGCCGAGCGCGCATATCGATTTCACACCCAACCAACAGGGATCCTTCGATGTCCTGGTGATGAATTCTCGGCCGTTCAGCATCACCGCAGGAGTCAACATCACCGGGGACTTGGCTCGCTACTTCAACGCCACAGGACCGAAGATCGGTGCCCGCGGGAGCGCGACGTCGACGATCACATATAGTCTGCCGGCCGATATCGATCCCGGCCTGCATCGGCAGTTCATCTATTACACGGAGGACTTCTTCGACCCGAACGCCGGCTCGTTCGCCGCCCGCACGAGCGTCGGACTGACTGTGGACGTCTGGAAGCCCTATCCTGGCAAGTACGCGAAGCTCACGCTCGAACCACGCAACGTCCCGAAGGGACAGAAGACCGACGTGCATGTCACGATCGACAGCAAGGGGGACCAAGCCGTCACAGGAGATGTGAATCTCCGTATCCTGGACGCGTCGGGAGCGCTCATCGACTCGTACGTGGTGCCCGGATTCAGCGTCGGGGCGAACACGAACCGCGGACGCTACGTGCAGGTCAACAGCCAGGACTACAAGCCCGGCAAGTACACCGTGAAGGGCAGCTATGACTACGGGGCGGGCGTCGCCACGGACAGCAAGACGCTCAAGATCGGCGAACGGACGATCATCATCGACAACACGTCCACCGCCGTCTATCTCGACCAGCCCGTCAACAAGTTCACCGTGACCGTCGAGAGCATGTGGAACCAGCCCCTCGACGATGTGGCGGCCACCTTCGCTCTGGGGGCGCACACCGGCAAGACGCCGAGCGTCACGCTGCCCGCTTTCGGCTCGCAGCAGCTCGTCGGATACTGGGACACGGACAAGGCGCTCGCGCCCGGTAACGGCACAGTCCTTGTCACCGCCACCTTCCGGAACGGCACGCCCGTGTCGCGCACGTTCCCCATCACCATCTACAACCAGACGCCGCACCCCCAGAAGGAAGCGCCCGCGACGATCACCCTCGGACTGACCGACGTGCTGTTTGTCGCCCTGATGGTCCTGCTGCTCCTCGCGTTCGGCGGCTATCTCTGGCACATCCACGCACGCTCATGAAGAAGCGCTCTGTCATCATCCTGGCCATCGTCATCTTCCTCGTGACAGCATCGATCGTCTCGCTCGTGTACCAGTACGAGCAGGGATACTTATTCTCGCACGTGCAGGAGATGCCGTACCTCTTCTACGTCAACCAGACGCCTGGCATAGACGTCCGGCACGACATCCTTCGCATGGGGCAGATCGCGTGGGGCGCCCGCACCACGCGTGAGGTGACCATCAGCGATCCAGGGGCGCACACAGTGCTCATCCGCGTCTTCGGCAAGGGGGCTGGCATCCTTTACGCCGATCCCTCGGAGCTCAACCTGACGAATGGCACGGCGAACGTCACCTTCATCGCCGAGGCCGCTCCAGACACTCCTTATGGACGCTATGACGGCGTGGTCCGCTTCTACTTCCATTGATGTCATGTATTGACTGAAAAATCAATATATGACCGAAATTCTTAAGAACTGACGTTTTCAGTCATTCATTGTGGAGCTGGGAGCGCTGCTGCGCCATCCGGGAGTGCGGGACGTCATCGAGACGGACAAGGCACTGTTCATCCTCACGGACGCGCCGAAGACGCTCCCGCCGATATATAGCGACAGAGAGGTCGTGGCGCTTAGACCGGAGGAAGCCCTCGCGAGCGAACGGCTGCCGGAGCTGCTTTCTGGCATAAGCCATAAGAAGGGACGCCTCGCAGAACGGTCCGGAATGCGCGGTTGGGAGCTCTACGAATTCGATCTTTCCGGATTGCCTGCGAGCGGAAAGCAATCCTTCGCCCACGCACTATACGGCACCGGCGGACGGGCGAGCGAGCTCGGACGCCTTGGCGGGCAGCGGCTCGGGCGCAGCGCGGTATTGGTCCCGCGCGGCAATGCCAGGACATTCGAGGAATGGCTCTCACACAAAGGGGCGCGATGGACGCGGAAGAGCGTCCTCGTGGAGGAGAAGGATGCGGCTTGATGACAGGACCGTCAAGGTCCTCTGGGTGGCGTTCATCATCCTCGCGGCGGTCATCATGCTGCAGAACCTCATCATCCTGTTCGCCGTGCCGCCGCCCACAGCGACGCCGGCGGGCACCGCGACCGCGCGGGTCAACCTCTGCGTGGACAATCCCCCGCACTGGCTCAACCCAGTCTCGTGCGCTGACGCGCACGCGCTGCAGGCATACAGCTGCGACGTGAGCGCGATCGACAACGACACCGGACAGGTGATCGTCGGGTACAACGCGACGCTCATCAATGGGCCGAGCGCCGGCGCCCCCTTGTTCGAGAACATCTCGCGCAACGGAACGCTAAGCTTCAACGCGACGACCGGCCAGGTCGGCAACTACACGGTGTCCCTCGAGGCGACGGACAACGCAACGTGTCCCTTGTCGGGAAACACCACCTTCAATCTGACCATCCTTCCCGGGACGGGGCCGCCGATCCTCATCAAACCAATACCCAATAGCACGTGGCAGAAGAACACCATCCTCATCCCGTACAACCTCAACGACTATTTCGTGGATCCGGAAGGGGGGACGTTGCTGTTCAGGGCGGCGGGAAACACCAATATCAAGATATCCATCGCGGCCGACGGGACGGTGACCCTCCAGCCAGCGAACGGCTACTGCGGGCAGGAGATCGTCTTGTACACCGCGACGAACTCCGTAGGCTCGACGAACAGCAACTTCGTCACGCTCAACGTGACCTGCCCGCAGCAGAGCAGCAGCAGCGGAGGGAGCACCTCTTCCGGAGGCGGCGGTGGAGGCGGCGGATACGCCTTGCCGCAGGCCACCTGCTCGCAGAGCTACTACTGCTACCCCTGGGACACGTGCCAGTACACCAAGGCCGTGAGCGCGACGGGAGACAACTACACCGTGAACATCACCGGTGTGCAGGGAAGCCAAATCTACACCGTGGAGGGGCCGTTGCCGGTCAACACGAGCCTCTACTACACGGGCTACCAGTCACGCAAGTGCATCGATACCAACGAGTGCAAGCCCGGATACAATGTCTATGTGCGCAACTGCAGCTACAAGCCGAGCTGCCATGACCATATCCAGAACCAGGACGAGACGGGTGTGGACTGCGGCGGCGTGTGCGGACCCTGCAACACCTGCACCGACGGAATCCAGGACGGCCAGGAGACTGGCGTTGATTGCGGCGGACCGTCGTGCAAGCCGTGCTACTCGTGCACGGACGGCAAGATGGATGGGAAAGAGCTCGGCGTGGACTGCGGCGGCCCGGACTGCCCCGCGTGCGCGACGTGCTTCGACGGCATACAGAACCAGGGAGAGACTGGCGTTGATTGCGGCGGGCCGTGCACGCCGTGCGCGCAGATGCAGACGCCGAAGGGGCAGAACGGCCTGACGCCCCTACAGGTCGCCTTGCTGTCGGCCATCGCGCTCTTGCTGCTCATCATCGGAGCCACCGTGCTCTTGCGACGCGCGCTGCAGGCGTGGCTGTCCGCGCTCGCGCTGCGCTACAAGAAGCGCAACAGGGTCACGCTCATCGACGCGGATACCCGCGAATCCCTGCTCTCGGAGCTCGCGGCGCTCGAGCGGACCATCGACGGGCGCGAACCCCTGCCGCGGCAGGCAGCGATCGGCGGACTGTTACGCAAATACCTGCACGCCGCGCTCGGTGTCGAGACCGAGGCAGATAGTCAGGTGGTGGACGCCGCACTGACCACGCAGCATGTCAGAGAGGACCTGCGGAGCATCCTCGCGTCGCTGTATAGGCGCGTGTTCCAGACGGAGTTCACGGACGCTGCGCTCCCGCTCACGTTCCTGCACGCGCTGTTGCATGAGATGCGGTTCATCGTCTATGAGACTGGCGTGACCACTCTGAGCGACGCGAAACGGATGCGGGACCAGGCAGCGTCTCTCCCGGCCGCGCCAGAGCGCGTCTCCTCCGAGGATGACATCTATTCCGCGCTCGGGCTTGGCGTCGAACGTCTCCGCTTCCGGCAGTTCCTGCTCTCCGAGCGGCTCTACGCGCAGATCGAAGCGGCGTACGGGGCTGCGGGCGAGGCCTCGAAGCGCCGCGTGTATCCTGATGCGGTGCGCTTCAACCGCGAGATGGCCTTCGCGTCGCGGCAGAGCAAGCGTCTGATAGAACGGCTTCAATAAGATACATAAGTTATGTTACTTAGCTAAATAATTTGTAGTACGTATATTAGATTAATGTAGTAACGTATATAAATAACCAATATTGTGGATGACTGTGGGCCGTCTGCACATAGAGATACCTGAAGAGCTGCACAGGCGACTGAAGCTCCGGGCAGTGAAACAGGACACCTCCCTCAAGGATCTTGTCGTCGATCTCCTGGAGGAGGCCAAATGACTCGCGTCAATATCCCTCTGCCTGACGCGCTGCACAAGCGGCTCCGTATCAAGGCCGCCACAGAAGGGAAGACGCTCAAGGAACTGGTCATCGGCATCCTGGAGGAGAGGGCATGAAGCGCGCGGTCCTACTGGTACTGCTGCTGGCCATCCCGCTCGCCGCGGCGCAGCTGCCGACCACAGTGACTGTCAGCCCGTCGGCGAACGCGACGACGACAAGCACCCTGCAATGCCTGGTGAATGCCACCGGAGGAGGGGCGCTCACCGCGAACGTGACCTGGTACCTGAACGGCACGCTCCACGGAGCGGACGACCAGACACTCACATTGACGAGCGGCACGCAGAACGGAACCAATTCAACCGGCGATGTCAAGCCGTACGAGACAGTGAAGGGAGAGCTCTGGACGTGCCAGGCGACCGTCACGAACGGTACGGACACGAACATCACGAACAGCTCCGCGATCACCATCGAGGACAGCCCCCCGATCGTGACGTACCCCATCGTTCAGCAGAACGCGACAGAAGACCACCCGTTCGGACCGATCACCGCAACGGCGTACGATCCTGACGGCGATCCGATAACCTGGATATCGCAAGACCAATCGAAGGGACAGTATTCGGGAACGCAACTGTTCACGATACAGTCCGACGGGACCATCAGCTTCACCGCGGACCAGCCAGAGAACGGGAACCACAGCATGGCGCTCATCGCCACGGACGGGACCCTCTTCGGCGGTCGGGTGGTCGTCTTCGACCTGCTGCCGTTCGACGACCCGCCGATCCTCTCAGACATCCAGAACCAGACGGCGAACGTCACCATCCCATTCAGCCTTATCGTCAACGCGTCGGATGAGGAGAACGACACCCTCGCGTACAACATCAGCAGCGACATCCCATCGCTGAGCATCGCCCAAGTGGATAACACCCATGCGAATATCAGCTTCACTCCCACGTACGCGGAACTAGGGAACCACACCGTGACGGTCACCGTCTACGAGACGAAGAACGAGAGCAAGAACGACACGAAGACCTTCGTGATCGATGTGTACTCGAACAACAGGCCTCCAGCCATCGACACGATACTGTACCAGAACACCAGCCAAGGCGGCGTCCTGAACCTCACAGTGAACGCCACGGACAACGACACGACAAACACGCTCAACTTCAGCGTGATCGGGAACTGCCCGATCACGAACCCCTGGACGATCACGACACTGAGCACCAACCATTCCGACGCCATCGGACAGATCTATGTCGCGAACGTGACGAACGACCAAGTCATCTGCCGAAACGTCACACTCATGGTCCGTGACTACGTGGGAACGACCCCGCTCACGAACGACACGCGAACGCTTGTGCTGAACATCACGAACGTCAACGACCCGCCGACGGTCCACGAGCTCTCGGGATACGCGGGGAACACGGAATCGCAGCAGAACATGAGTAACCTGACGGCGAGCACGGGACTGCCATTCGTCTACCACGTCAACGCCACAGACCCCGACACGCTGACCTACGAAGGAGAGGTGCTCAACTACAGCGACAACACCACGCTGTTCACGATCAACAACTCCACAGGCCTCATCAACTTCACGCCGAACCAGAGCGAGGTGGGAGACTATGCGATCAACATCACGGTGATGGACGACCAAGGACTGTGGGACAGCAGGAACCTGACCCTGCACGTCGTGAACAATACCTTCCCGACACTGATCCCCGTACCGAACATGATGTGCCAAGAAGACGCGAACTGCAGCGTCTCGCTAGAGGCCTACGACCCAGACCCGGGAGAGAACGAAACATTCACCGTCAGGAACGTGAACTACAGCACGAACAGCAACAGCACCGTCGACCCGACGTTCACGCTCATCAAGACCTCCTGGAACACCAGCACCGTCTGGAAGAACTTCACGAACAGCATGGTGGGCAACTACACCTACAATATCACCGTCTCGGACCATTACGGTGCGACCGACAGCCAATTATGGAACCTGACCGTGAACAACACGAACGACCCGCCCACCTATGACGAGAACTTCACGTTGCCTTCACCCATCGTGGCGATGCATCCGATGACGCTCCTCGTGAACGCCTCGGACAAGGACTTCCTCAACGGGTTCGAGAACCTCACGCTGACCGTCCAGCTCAACGGACCGAACCCGAGCCTGCTCAACGTGACGAAGCTGTCGAGCATGCAATGGAAGGTCGTGGCGGATCCCAGCACCGGCGATATCGGGCAGTACAACGCGTCGTTCGTTGTGACGGACATCGCGGGAGCGAACGCGACCAGGAACCTCAGCTTCACCGTCTACAACAAGAGCCGCCCACCCGTCATCCTGACAGTATATCCGTTCTGGAACTCCTCGACCAACCAGACGCAGCTCTCCTTCGCGAACGCGAGCCCGTTCTCGGGATCCACGAGCATCAACAGCAGCGAAGCGTCCACGCTCCGGCTGAACCTCACCTATATGGATCCGGACACGGCGCTAGGGAACCTGACAGTGACATGGACAGGGGACAACAAGACGCTCAAGACCGTCGCGGGGACCTCGGACCCCGCGCTCACCCTCAACTATGGGTATTTCGACGCGGGGACGCACATCTACAAGGTCAACGTCAGCGATAACCGTTACGAGAGCGATACCTTTCAATGGAACGTCACGGTGGCCAACGTGAACCGCGCACCCTATCTCGTGCACAACATCACCAACTTGACGATCAACCAGACGACGACCATCACGGATTACATGAACGCCTTCCTGGACCCCGATGACGACCTCAACAGCAACGGTGTCCTCGACCCGAACGAGACCAATCACCTCACCTACACCTACTCGTCATCGCCGTACCTCAAGATATCGTTCATCTGGCCCAACACGACGCTCACGCCGCTCAAGACAGGGACAGCGCACATCGTGTACACCGCAACGGACTCTGGCGGACTGTCCGCGAAGAGCAACAACGTGACCTATACGGTCATCATGCCGCCCCAGCAACAGCAACAGACGAGCTCATCGAGCAGCGGAGGCGGCGGCGGAGGAGGCGGGGCCAGCGTCTCGACACCCGTGCCCGTGCCGACCATATCAAGCCCGAACAGCATCCAGATACTCAGCCCGAGCCCCGTGACGATCTACTACAACCAGACCATCGCGGCGCCGCTTACGGTGCGCAATCCCGGAGACACGACATTGTATGGGGTGAAACTGTCGGCCACGGCGGCCGTCAAGAACGTGACCTTCGCGTTCAGCACGGACCAGTACGCCACGCTCGCGCCGCACGAGGAGCACAACCTCACGCTCTACATCTCCAACTACCGGTCGTCAGGGACATACGAGGTGAAGGTCCTCGCCCAGGCAGACCAGCCAAAGGTGAACGACAGCACACTCATCTACGTCAACAGCATCGAGAAAGGCAGCGAAGGGAGCGCGGTGCAGACGCGCGTGACGTTCGCCAAGGACCTGGTCGCCTCGAACCCCGAGTGCATCGAGCTCAACACGCTGGTGAAAGAGGCGCAGCGCGCCGTGGACACGGGGCAGATACAGGAGGCGGACAAGCTGCTCAACGCGGTCATCAACGGCTGCAGGTATCTCATCTCGACGAGCGGCGCGCGCCAGGAGACCCCCCAAGGGCTTGACCTGTCGTGGCTCGCGAACTTCCGCTACGCCAACGAAGTGCTCATCGGGCTTGTCGTGCTGCTCGGAGGGATCGCCGTGCTGCTCGTGATGCACTACCGAGAATCGACGCGAGAGGACTGAGGCGACTGCACCTGCTTGTACAGCTCCTGCAACTCCTGCAGGTATTGCTTCTGCAGCGGAGCGCCCAGCTTCTGGAAGAGCTTGTGCGCCTTACGGTAGGCGGCACGGGCCTTCTCTATATCCTTGCCCTTGGCCGCGGCGAAACCAGTCTGCAAGGCGTGCTCGATCGTCTCCTCCTCATAGGAGGCGAGCTCGTCGGCCAGATCGCGGAAACGACGCAGGACGTCCTTGAGCGCGTCCTGTGGGACGTCCTTGCCGCTGTACTCGAGAGCTGAAAGCTCGCCGAGCAGCTCGCGCGCGTCCTTGCGCTGCTCCTCCGAGAACGCGAGGAAATCATGGTCAATGTTCTCGAGCTCGTCGATGATCTCTTCGTAGGTGGGCTCGTATTGCTTCTCGAGCAGATCGAGGAAGAACTCCCTGACGAGCCGGTAGAACTCCTGCACATCTACGTAGGGCTTCTGCAGGTGATAATCGATCTTCTTGTGCGTGCGCTCGCGCAAGGCAGCGAGCCGAGCCTCATGGGCGCGGCGCTTGGCCTCCTCACCTTTTTGCATCGCTTCCCTCAGCCGCAAAGCAGTTTATAAGGGCTTCGCCATCGAAGGTCTTCCCTACAGAGTGAAGCCAATTCTTTATAAGGGCCGGTGCGGGGTTCGAGAGTGAGATGGCAGGAGACGTGATGCTGCAGCAGAAGCCAGACCCGGGCTTCGAGAAGCTCGTCAGCCATTATCAGGAGAGATTCACCGCGCTGCGCCAGGAGATGGCGAAAGTCGTGGTGGGACAGGACGAGATCATCACCCAGCTCATGCTCGGGCTCATCGCGAACGGGCACGTCCTCGTGGAAGGCATCCCAGGGATCGCGAAGACATTGACGATCCGCGCGCTCGCTCGCGTCACGGGAGGGAACTTCTCGCGCGTCCAGTTCACTCCGGACCTCTTGCCGACAGACATCATTGGCATCACCGCCTACGAGGAAGGGCGCGGCTTCTACACGGTGAAAGGACCGGTCTTCAGCAACTTCATCCTCGCCGACGAGATCAACAGGGCGCCGCCGAAAGTGCAAAGCGCACTGCTCGAGGCCATGCAGGAGAAGCAGGTCACCATCGGCAAGCAGACCTTCCCCCTGCCAAAGCCGTTCTTCGTCATGGCGACACAGAACCCCATCGAGAACCTCGGGACGTACCCGCTGCCCGAGGCGCAGGTGGACCGGTTCCTGCTCAAGCTCCTCATGACGTACCCCACGCCGCAAGACGAGATACGCATCATGCACCAGAACATGACGTTGCAGCGCTTCGAGGACTTTCCCATCAGGCCAGTCTTCAACCCGAACGAGATCCTCAAGGCGCAAGAGGACGTCAAACGCGTCTTCCTCGACGAGAAGATCGAGCAGTACATCGTCCGGCTCACGGACTGCACGCGACACCCGGACACGTACGACGTATCGCTCGGAAAGTACCTCGAGTACGGGGCGAGCCCGCGCGCGACCATCGCCTTGTTCATCAGCGCCAAAGCGCACGCGCTCATCAGCGGACGCGCGTACGTCACGCCGCACGACGTGAAGGTCGTCGCGCCCGATGTCCTCCGGCACCGTCTCCTGCTCAACTACGAGGGACAAGCAGAGGGTGTGAGCACGGACAAGGTGATTACGGAGATACTGGCGAAAGTCCCAATCGTGCCGACACAATGATCAAGGAGTTCCATCCGTCCCTTCTGCCGCAGATACGGGAGCTCTCCATCAAGGCGAACAGGAAGTTCCTCGCTCGCACCTTGACAGGGAACTGGCTGTCGAGCCTCAAAGGGCGCGGCATGGAGTTCAGCGATTACCGCGCGTACACGAGCGGGGACGACGCGAGCCTCATCGACTGGAAAGCCTCGCTTCGCGCACGAAAAATCCTCGTGAAAGAACTGACCGAGGAACGGAACCTGAACGTGTATATCCTCCTGGATGTGTCTAACAGCATGCTCTACGGCAGCGGAGAACTGCTCAAGGCGGAGTTCGCGGCGGAGGTGGTGAGCAGCCTTTCATTCGCGGCGTTGCACGCGGGGGACGCGGTCGCGCTGGCGATGTGCGCCGACACGATGAAGCATTACCTCCGGCCGTCCATCGGCATGCGCCAGCACAGCATCCTGCTCAACCTCATCGCGAACGGCGACAACTGGGGGGGAAAGTTCGACTTCGGAGCCGTCATGAACCAGCTCGTGAGCGTGACGCGCGGGCGAGGCGTCATCATCATCGTCTCCGACTTCCTCGGCATGGAGGACCGCTGGCGCGGATACCTCGAGAGCGCCTCGGGACGCTTCCAGATGATCGGCGTGTGCATCAGGGACCCACGCGACCGTCGTCTTCCAAAGCACGCCGGGGAATACGTGCTCGAGGACCCGTACTCGGACGAGAAGATCGTCATAGACTGCGCCGTGTACGCGGAGCCGTACCGACGCTACGTCGAGGACGAGGAGGAGCGCATCCGCAGCGCCTTCCGGCAGGTGCGCGGCGATGTCATCTTCCTGGAGGTCGGGACGGATTTCGTGCGGCCATTGATGCGATTCTTCCACAAGCGGGAATTGCGGGTGGAGAACTGATGATCATCCTGCGATTCACGCACCCCGAGTTCCTCGTGCTCCTGGTGGCTGTGCCGCTGCTCATCATCACGCACTACCTGCTGTTCCGATTCACCAAGCGTCGCGGGATGCACTTCAGCAACTTCGAGACGTTGCGGCGCGTGACAGGGAAGAAGGTATTGACGAGGAACACCGGGCAGCTGGTGCTGCGCGTGCTCGCCATAGCCGCTATCATCCTCGCGTTGGCACAACCGAACATCCTGTACACCGGGACCGCGCAGAAGAGCGACTATGTGCTCGCCGTGGACACTTCAGGAAGCATGACCGCGAACGACCTGACGCCAAGCCGCTTCGAGGCCGCGCGCAGCGCCGCGCTCCGCTTCGTTGACGAGCTCAACGGCACGGCCAAGGTGGGCGTCATCGGCTTCTCGGGGACCGTGGAGGTCGGCCAGGTCCTGACGAGCGATATGGGGGCGGTGAAGGACGCGCTCCAGCAGATGGAGATACGCACCATCAGCGGGACGGATATCCCCGGAGCGATCATCACCGGTACGAACCTGCTGCTGGACAGCAATAAGGGACGTGTGCTGATACTGCTCACGGACGGTTCGAGCACGACGGGCGGATCGCAGGTGAATCCGGTGCAGAACGCGGTGGCCTACGCGGAGAAACACGATGTGGTCATCCACACGATCGGTGTAGGGAAGATGGGGAGCGTGCCGACGGGCTACCTACCGAAGATCTACAACGTCACGGCCGTGTACGACCCCACAACACTCGAGTACATCGCCAACCAGACCGGCGGAAAATACATCCCCGCGCAGAACTCCTCGGCATTGAGCGCGGCGTACGATCGGTTATTGTCCCACGGAGAGAGCACGTTGCGGGACCAGAGCCTCTCGCTCGGGAGCCTGCTCGTCGGGTTGTTGCTGCTGTTCATCGAATGGGGCCTCTCGAACACCCGCTGGCGCTTGCTGCCGTAAGACTGATAAGGGGGAGTTCCGCACCAGCCGCATGGAGACAGTCTGGGTCATCCCTCTCGGCGTGGCGATCGCCGTGGCGTTCAGCCACACCACGAAATCCATCACGCACTACGTCCGCGAGGGAAAGTGGTCATGGCGGACGTTGCTCTGGGATACCGGCGGGATGCCGTCGAGCCACAGCGCGACAGTCACGGCGCTCGCCACCTCGGTGCTCCTCATCCAAGGGTTCTCCGTGGCCTTCTGGATCGCGCTGCTGTTCGCTCTGGTCGTCATCAGGGACGCCTTCGGGGTGCGACGCAGCGTCTCGGACCAGGCGCACCTGCTCAACATCCTCACGAGCAGGATGAACATCGAGAAGAAGGTGAAGATCGTGCTCGGACACACGCCATTGCAGGTCACGGCAGGCATGGCCGTCGGCGTCGGGGCGGCCTTGCTTTCGCAGCTCATCCTCTAAGGTTTATAAGTGCGGAGGGGTTCCGAAGACTGCCTCCGTGGCTCAGTGGTAGAGCAGCTGCCTTGTACGTTCACGCCCAAGGAAAGCAGCAGGTCCCGCGTTCGAATCGCGGCGGGGGCTTCCTATCTCTCGGGGGAGACCCGCGGTCGCACAGTCCCGTACGGTGAGGCGGGGAACCAGACTGTGAAGTTGTTGTAGTAGTATGGGGATTCGCGGCCGTCGCGTTCGCAGACCGTGGCCTCGCTGAAGGCGAGGATGAAACCGCCCGCCGCGTATTGCTGGAAGACCCCGTCGCTTTCGGGCACCTGTGTCAGGTGATGGGTGCCGCCGCTGAAACCATAGTCGCGCCAGCCCCATTCGTTATCGATACCGAACGGGTCCTGTGCCATTGGCTTGACGTAGCAGTATGTCGGGACGTTCGTCCAGGCCTCCAAGGCGATCTGCTGGCCCTGCACGATGGGCATGACGCTCTGGATACGCGGCCGGTGATGCGGGCCCTCGATGTCATAACAGCCCGCAAGGAGCGCCGCTAGCCCTGCCGCAGCC
Organism: Candidatus Woesearchaeota archaeon; assembly: GCA_046704725.1. Lineage (GTDB taxonomy): Archaea > Nanobdellota > Nanobdellia > Woesearchaeales > SKIA01 > SKIA01. The sequence goes on from JBJKRI010000008.1 coordinate 51,812, forward strand.
CCGACGCGCGCCGTCCACCCCATGCAGGGAGCATGCTTTCTTGGCTTTTATGGCTTTGCTCGAATGCCATGAGACAATGCAGGAGAGCGTTCGTCTCGGCCTTGTTCGGACGACGGTAATCCCCGTTCCTCAGGTCGGGACGATGGACGATCGTCTCCTCGCGGATGCGCTTGAGCACACGTCGCCAGCCCACGTCCACGACAGGTATCGGCGTGTTGAACGTCCGCACGCCGTACGCGCGCCTCGCCGCGAGCTCGGCGATACGGAGCACGAAGACGTCAGCGTGGGTGAGCGCGACGAGCAGTTCCGTGGTCCTTGATGTTCTGGGCGGGTCGGGCCTGACATATCCGTTGTTGTCCACGAGTACGTACTGCTTGCGATGCAGCCACGGCGGAGAACCCGAATCGTACGAGAACACATCGCCTCTATCCACCGCTGCCTCGATTGTCGCCGCAAAGCCACCCAAGGATGCTGATGGGATGTTCTTCGCGATGATAGTGATATTTCCCCTGTGGGGCTTGAAGACGTCCAGGACGATGCCATCGGGTCCGGTGAAGCGATTCTTGTCCTTGGACTGCTCCTGGACCGCTCGTTTCAGCCAGCCCATGTCACGGGCCTCGGCGTCGATCACGTCGCTCGTATTGTAGAAATAGCGTTTCGCCCGTGAACCGATGATCGCGCCGACATAGCTGGCAGGAACCTCTCTTCCGCCGTCGTGGAGCGTGAGGCGAAGATGCTCCAATGGGGATTGCCGTTTGTCCCGGATGCGGCCGCCGGTGATCGCGCTGCGGAAGATCCCCCGGTCAACGCCCGGGTACCTGCCTGAAGGATGGGCGAAGCGATACGGTATCGCGTGCAATCCATGCGAGAAATACGTGGCGACCTTCACGGCGAGTCCTTCCGCGTCGTCTGGAAACCCCTCGAACATGCCTTCTCGCTCGAGCTGCTCTTTTCGCTCGCGCATGCTGTCGATCAGGTATTTCGGCGCTTCGCGTCCCATGCGAGCGGGAATACGCCTGGCTTCTTAGTCCTATCGCGCGCAACATATTTAAACGGCGCTCTGCGGGGCAAGAGCGTGAACATCACTTTTCTCGGGGCTCCTGGCAGCGGCAAGGGCACGCAGGGCACGCGCCTCGCGAAACGTCTGGGCATCCCGCACATCAGCACGGGAGACCTGCTCAGAGAGATCGCTGCTTCGGGCAGCGAGCTCGGAAAGGAGGTGGCTGCCATCATGGAGCGGGGAGACCTGGTCTCTGACGAGTTGCTCATGCGCGTGCTCAAGCAGCGCTTGGAGACCGCTGAGCACGCGAACGGATTCATCCTGGACGGCACGCCGCGCAACCTCGAGCAGGCGCGGCTCATAGAGGGGTTCGCGCCCATCGACCACGCGATCCTCGTTGATGTGCCCGATAGCGTCGTGGAGAAGCGCATCGGCGCGCGGCGCGTCTGCCCCAAGGACCATCGCGAGTACAACCTGCTCTTCAATCCCCCCAAGGACGACGGCGTGTGCGACGACTGCGGAACGGCGCTCGTGCAGCGGCATGACGACACGCCCGAAGGCGTGGCGCACCGGCTCGAGGTCTATCACTCGCTCACCGAACCAGTCATCGCGTTCTACGAGGAGAAGGGCTGCTTGCTGCGCGTGGACGGCGACCGGCCCATAGAGGATGTCGCGGCGGACATCAACGGACAGTTCTAGGATAGCCAGGCCGCCAGGCAGACGGTGGCGTAGCAGCCGGGACCGAGCGTGAGATGCACAGTGACGGTGTCGCCGTCGCGCTCTAGGCGTTTCTTGCGGATATCCATGCGTAGGGCGCGCAGCTCGCCTTCTTGGGTGAGGTGCGGCAGCGCCGTGATGCGGAAGTCCTGCATGCGCAGTCCCGCCTCGTCGAGGAGCGGGATGTACTGTTGTTCCCAGTCGCCGAGCGGCTGCGCAGCACCTGGAAGCGGCACCTGCAGGTCGGGCAGCTCTTTTGGGAAACGCAGCGTGCCGTGCCGCCATTTCGCTGTGTGCATAGAGCCGTGCTCGGCCACCCACGCCGAGACCGCCCGGTTCCACAGCCAGGACTGGACGGCGTGCAGGTACAAGAGCAGGATGCGCTGGTTGGCATGTTGAAGCGCCCGCAACGCCGAGGAAACGTCTTCCACAGGCTGTCCAGTGATTGTTGCGGCGACAGTCTTGTAGTCCTTCTTGAGCAATGCGAGCCCGAGCTCGACGTTATGCTCGGAGAAGCGCTGGTCACCGAAGTAGTTCGGGACGGCGACGTCGTGCACCCCTTTGACCTCGCGTGCGACAATCGTGAAGCGGTTCGCCTCGAGCTCGCCGAGATGGAGCGGTTCGTCCGTGAAACCGGCATGCTCGAGCGCGATGCCTTCGGGGGCGGATAGCTCCTTGGGAGCTGTGATGTATTGGCTTGTCACGGCGCGCTTGTCCTTGAGCCCGGCGTACCGGATGGCTCTTTGGGGCAGTCCGTTGCGGGACGCTAACCGCTGGACGAGCTCGGTCGTGGTCATATCGCGCTTTGTCGCGCGGTAGACGACGTATTTTCCCACGTCTTTCCAGATCCTAGACGGTGCTTCCTCCACACGGAAATCCTCGGGTTCGGTCTTGATTTTCACCACGGAGATGCGAAGAACGGCAGCTATTTAAGTAGCCATCGCGAACCTTATTCGGTGGAGCCGAACCAATCTTTATATACACTTTCGTATAATAGTATACTTCCTATGACGCGTTCCTGCGACATGCACGTGCACACGGTCTACTCGCACGACTGCAGCACGCCCCTGCTCGCCCTCAAGCACCTGGCACGAAAACACGACCTAATCGTCGCTATCACCGACCACAACCAGATCGGCGGCTCGCTCGCGGCAAGCGCACTGGGCATGGACGTGATACCAGCCATAGAGGTCACGACCAAGCGGCTCAAGGACTTCCTCGTCTACTTCCACGACCAGGACAACCTCATCGACTTCTACGACCGCTACGTACGGCCAGCAAAAGACCCTGGCATTATCTGGGGGAGCAGAACCACGCTCAGCGAGCACGAGCTGCTCGACGCCGCACGGCACTATGACAGCATGGTCAGCCTCGCGCACCCCTACTGCCCCGTGCCCAAGCGCAGCGCACACCTACCCCTCGACATGCTCGAACGCCTCGACGGAATCGAGGTCATGAACTTCGCGATGAGCCCGCGCGCGAACCTACGGGCGGCGACGCTCTGCGACGACCTGCGGAAGATACACACGGCGGGATCGGACAGCCACCATCCCGACACCTTCGGCATGGTGCTCACGCGGGCGGACGGCGAGACTCCCTCGGAATTCCTCTCGAACGTCCGGAAAGGGAACTCCATGATCGTGGGCATGCCGCGGCGCACGCGCGACGTCGTGGACAAGGTCCGGCAGTTCGTCAGCTACAAGATGTCGAACTGAAATCAAGCGACAGCAATAAAAGCCACTGCATTGTGGCACGCGTATGGATATCAAGGAGAGCGCCGTCAGGCTGCACGAACGCCACCAAGGAAAGCTCGGGACGACGACGCTCGTGCCCCTGAAGACGCGCCGCGACCTGTCGCTCGCGTACACGCCAGGCGTGGCCGAGCCGTGCCTGCGCATCGCCAAAGACAAGAGCCTCGCCTATGACTATACTCTGAAAGGGCGGACGGTCGCTGTAGTGACGGACGGAAGCGCAGTCCTCGGCCTGGGGAACATCGGCCCGGAAGCGAGCCTGCCAGTCATGGAAGGCAAGTGCGCGCTCCTCAAGGAATTCGCCGGCGTGGACGCCGTGCCCATCGCGCTCTCCACACAGGACCCTGACGCCATCATCGAGACCGTCGAACGCCTCGCGCCGACGTTCGGCGCGATCATCCTCGAGGACATCAGCGCGCCGCGCTGCTTCACCATCGAGAAGGAGCTCAAGAAACGCCTGGACATCCCGGTCTTCCACGACGACCAGCACGGCACGGCAATCGTCGTGGCAGCCGCGCTGCGCAACGCGCTGAAAGTGGTGGGAAAGCGCTTCTCGGACGTACGCATCGTCATCAACGGCGCGGGAGCGGCGGCACAAGCCATCACGCGCATCCTCTGCGGAGGAGTCTGCCCGAACGTCATCCTCGTTGACCGCACCGGAGCCATCTACAATGGAAGGGAGAAGCTCGATGAGCACAAGCGAGCCATCGCGAGAAAGACGAACCCCGAACGACGCAAAGGAAAGCTGTCGGACGTCATCGAAGACGCCGACGTCTTCATCGGCGTATCCGCGCCCAACGTGCTCACGAAAGAGATGGTGGAGCGCATGGCGGACAACCCCATCGTCTTCGCGCTCGCAAACCCCGACCCCGAGATCGATCCCGCCCAGGCCGCGGCCGCCGGGGCGGCGGTCATCGCGACAGGACGGAGTGACCACCCGAACCAGATCAACAATGTATTGGCATTCCCGGGAATCATGCGCGGTGCATTGCAGGTGCGCGCGACATCCATCACCGAAGGCATGAAGCAGGCGGCGGTGGACGCGATCGCATCGCTCGTGGAGCCCACGACTGATCGCATCGTGCCAGACCCGTTCGACGCCCGCGTCGCGCCAGCCGTGGCCAAAGCCGTGGCGAAGGCCGCGAAAGAAGACGGTGTGGACCGGGCCCGGGGGGATTCGAACCCCCGACCTACAGCTTAGGAGGCTTTAGCGGAGAAGCCTGCTATCGGTTCCCTGTCGCTCCATCCAGACTGAGCTACGGGCCCAACAACGCCAGCAATTCGTTTGCTCGACGCCTCTTATCGGGATGTGCGAGCGGAAAGGTCCTTAAAAAGGTTCGTATAGCATCGTGGCGCCGAATCTGCAAATCCCAAGTCACTGACACTGTATCCGTGGTCGGCGACTTCGCGACGCGGCAGTGCGGTTTGTACGCGTGCACCTCATATGCCTTGAGCAGTTCTCGCAATCTCATGATGAATTCCTCATCCTTGGATGTGAAATCGACGAAGTGCTGTCGGCAGTGAAACGGATCTTTCGGTAATGTGCCGTCCGCGTCGACGAGACCGGCGAAGTACCAAGGAAAAAGTGCAGGATGTTTTTCGATGAGATCAAGGATTCGCAAACGATGTTTTCTTCCCTGCGCAAAACCAAAAATGTGGTGGAAATACTCGTTGAGCGCTTTGCTCCCGACTGCAAGAACATGCTTTGGCTTGGTGCAGAGCGCTCCCTGAGATGCACGGTGAATTCCCCTGATTCCGAAGAGCTCGTGGCAGAGGTCATCCATGAGAAGCATTTGCGATTCGTATTCATCCACGAATGCGATGCGTTTCTTGTTACGCTCGCAGCATCCATCGCCTTGCATATACCTGATAAAATACGCCAGTTTCGGGGTAAGAACAAACGGCAAGCGCACCTCCTTCCAACGATAGAAGAATAGCACATCCAGGGATTGAAGGTCCGAAACCAGACCTGGAACCTTCCTGTGAAGCGTTTTTATAACGAACAGCGGGTATCGCTTCCTCCGCATGTATCTGTTTATGGTCTGCCCTGATATTCCTATCTCGTTAGCCGAAAGAGGGTGCGCAAGCAGTGATTCGTTGACCCGCTCGCAGGGGACCTTGATGGTCATCCGATCGGGGAGTCGGAGGATCACGTCCGGGATGGCGATTCGGGGCTCCGAAGGGAATATCACCTACTTTAGATTTCTTCAATCCGTATTAAGCGCGGTGCTGGAGGCTGTCCAGTGCGATTTTTAAAAGGGAATGGTTTTTAAGAAGGCGCAGCGCCCTTACGAGAATGAAGAAAGGCCTGTTGCTTGTCGCAGGACTCCTCGTCGGCGCCGCACTGCTCATCGGCGTCTTCTTCACGTTCCCGTTCAAGGACCTGCTCACGCTCCTGCTCGGCCTGCGGCTGCGCTATATCTTCTTGTACCTCATCGTGAGCTTCGGCATCTTCTTGCTCCTCGTGCTGCGCTGGCACGTCATCTGCAGGAGCCACGGACTGCGCATTCCGTGGTGGCACCTGGTCGGCTACCGCTATGTCGGGCACGCGATCAGCTTCATCACGCCAGGACCCAAAGTAGGCGGCGAGCCCGCGCGAGCCGCGCTCATGAAACGCGACGACGTGAAACTGACCGTCGCGTTCAGCACCGTCATCGCCGACAAGACCATCGAACTCACGAGCTTCGGGCTCATGTTCGTGTTCGCCCTCGGATTCGCGCTGTTCACGCTCGACCTCTCGTTCCCCATAGAAGCCGGACTCGGGACCGCGTGCCTGATCGTGCTGGTCGTGATCAGCTACGGATTCATCGAGATGGCGCGCGGACGCGACCCCGTCATGCGACTGTTCCGCCTCCTGCGGCTGCACAAGATCAAGTGGCTGCGCCGCTACGAGAAAGAACTACGCGATTTCGAGAAGAACATCCACGGATTCTACGGCGACAACAAGAAAGCGTTCTGGCTCGCGCAAGGAGTGAGCGCGCTCGCCTGGACAGCGTCGCTGCTCGAGTATCGGCTGTTGCTGCTCGCGCTGGGATTCACGGCGAGCTTCGCGCAGATATTCGTCATCTACAGCGTGGTCGGAGCGGCGTACACCCTGCCGGTACCGCTCGCGCTCGGGACGCTCGAAGCCTCGGAAGCGAGCGTGTTCTCCGCGCTCGACTTCCCAGCGGCGGCCGGAGCGGCATTGGCGCTCATCACGCGGGCGCGCGACCTGCTCTGGACGCTCGTCGGTTTCGTGCTCATGGGCTATTACCGGATGGGATTCGGGGGAAAGAAGTGACAGGGGCTCTGAGGCTTTCCGACGCCTCGAAGAGAGTCATCAAAAAATGCATGTTCCCTGATGGGATGTACGCGGGGGCCACGCACTTCAAGGACTTGTGGGCACGCGACGCACTGTACGCGAGCTGGGGCGCATTGGCCGTCGATGAGACGCAGCCCGTGCTGCACACGCTCCAGACGCTCGAGAAACACCAGAAGGACGGCCAGATACCGCTGCGCGTGGGACGTAAGTCCGAACTCGCCATCTTCTTGGGACTGCCGTCGTCCAAAGGAGCGGTCTACAAGAACGACAAGACCGCGGACCCCGCGCTGGACCCGAACTCTTTGTACGTCATCACCGCAGAACGCTACACGGACGCCACCGGCAAGAGCGCGGTATCTGCAAAGAGCATTGAACAGGCGATGGAATGGCTCGCAAACCAAGACACGGACAATGACTCGCTGCTCGAGGAAGGGTCATACGCCTCATGGGATGATTGCCTCAAGAAACGCGGCGCGAGCATCTACAACAACGCGTGCTACTACGGTGCGCTGCGGGCAGCGGCAAAACTGACGGGGAACGCGACGTACATTAAGACTGCCAAGAAGGTCCGGAAGGCAGCGAACGAAGTCTTGTGGAACGGTTCGTCGTACGACAGCTGGAAAGGACGCCATATCCTGGACGTGGCGGGGAACCTGCTCGCCATCGAGTACGGCATGACAAACGCGACGCAGACGAACAGCATCTTGTCATCCATCGCGAAAGACATGGAGGCGTCGGGAGACGCGCTGCCGCGCACGAACTACCCCGCCTATCCGTGGACGGACGTGTACTTCCCCTTCTACCTCGTGGGGATGGGGGATTACCACAACAACGGGCCGTACTGGACGTGGATCGCCGCCCTGGACGCGAAGGAGCGATTGACGCATGGCGATGCCGCACAAGGGGAGAAGGAGCTGCAGACGTTGGGCGCTTGGGTGAACAAGACAGGCGTCATCGAGCTGTACAGCGCCCCCGAGAAACCGCTCCATCGATTGTTCTACAGCAGCGAGACGGACTTCACCTGGGGCGCGGGGATGATACTCTACGCTACAACGGATCGTCCTTGAGATGCAAGAGATAGCCGAGGCGCTGGACGACTATCGTCAGGACGAACACCACGGCGATGGCGATGAGCACCCCGAGCCAATCCGACAGCCAGAGCGGGATAGTGACAAGCGCCGCCATGAGAAGGAAATCCACCTGGTCCCAGAAGAACAATGACTTTCCCGGAGCGATGCCGAGCTGGCGCTTGACCGCGCTCTCCAAGGCGTCGCCGAACAATGCGGCGTACGCCATGAGCGTCCCCAAGAGGACGGAGAACAAGCCGTAATCGATGAGCGCGAAGGACGTGAAGCCCGCGCCGAACAGCGCCTGCTGCGCCCAGAAGGCAAGAGTACCGGTGATTGTGCCAGCGAGCAGGCCGCGCCAAGTCTTGTGGCCGCCGAGCAAACGCTTCCCGCGCACCTTCAGTCCAAGATCGATGGGACTGGAGAGGAACGGGATGCGACGAACGAAGACAGGGGTCATGTTGGCGATATAGGCGGGGATGAAGAAATAGAGCGGAGAGAGCACATCGATCATCGCATCGCCTTCCGCAAGGCCTCGGAGACCTTCTTGCCGTCCGCCTTGCCACCCAAACGCTTCATGGCATCGCCCATCAACGCGCCGAACGGCGCCTTGGGATCGGCCGCGATCGCTTCTTGCACCGCTTCGTCGATATCCGCGTCGCTCGCGGCCGCGAAACGCTGCCAATCGATTGTCCCTTCCTTGCTGTAAGAGAGAAGGATATCTTCAACCGCATCCTTGCTGACCGCCCCCTCGGCGAGATGCTCAAGCACTGCGGGAGCGATCACGTCGATATCGATGGTCACGCCGTGACGGCGACGCAGCTCTTTCTCCTTGATCGCGAGCACATCAGCGACGATAGAAGCGGGGAGCTTCTTGGCCCACTGCTCGAAGAGCTCCATGCGGCCCGCGCGAAGCAGCTGCGACGTCAAGTCCTCGGAGATGCCGTGCTCCTTGGAAAGACGCGGAATACGCTCGGACAAGAGCTCGGGCAAGTCCACCTCGATGCCGTCGATGCGGAACGAGCGCACGTCCGTCTCGGGATACATGCGCGCCGCGCCAGGCATGGGGCGCAGGTACGTGGTGGTGCCGTCATCGTTGGCCTTGCGCACCTCGGATGGCACTCCATTGAGCAATTGCTTAATACGAACAGGTACGGGGGCAGTCCAATCACTCTCTTTCTTGCTCAGAGAGAGTAATATCTGAGCGCGAGTCTTGTTACCAATGACGAAGCAGAAACCATCGTTCTCCGCAAGATGCATGCATGCGCGCACAGCATCCCAGCTCTGAATCCCATATTTCTTCGGGTCTTCTGCGTCGTGGATGATGCCCCCAAAACCCCATGCTTTTGCCACTCCTGCCACATCTGTACCAAAACGATAGCCTGAGAAGAGTTCGCGGCCGAAAAGACCTTTTAATCCAGGGAGCCGAAGAGCTACCGCTTCGCCAGTTTGTAGCGCCTCCTGAATCCATTTCTCTGTGCTGTCGATAACCTCGCTGATGGTCTGCGCGACGGTAGCGTCCACATCGAAGGCGATATCTTCCTTGGAAAGCGCGATGAGGGATTGCTGGCGCAAGACCTCGTTCTGCGCGATGAGCGGCATGTTGTCGAGGTCCTGCACGCCCTTGATCTCGACACGCGAGCCGCTCGCGATACTGATGTTCACGTCCTGGCGGATGCTGCCCAGGCCGCGGACGACGCGACCGGTGCTGCGCAAGACCATCCCGATCTGCGCCGCGGTCCGCTGCAGGTGCTCTGGGTTCTTGATATCGGGAGCGGTGGTGATCTCCAGCAACGGGATGCCGAGGCGGGAGAGATTGTAGACGTCCTTGTCCTCGCCGCGAGAGACGATCTTCGCGGCGTCCTCCTCCAAGCAAAGGCGTTCGACGCGGACGTCGTCGAGGGTTCCGTCGAGCGCGACGAGCATCGTGCGTTGGAACGCGCTCGTGTTCGAGCCGTCCACGACGACCTTGCGCATGACGTGCACCTCGTCGACGAGCTGCATGCCCAACAATCCGGACACCATGACCGCGGTCTCCGTGCTGTGCGTGTCGGGCTGGCTGACAGGCTCCTCGTCGAGCTCGACAAGGCACGTCGTGTCCTCATAGCCCTGATAAGTGAAGCGCTTGCTCTTCTGCTGCTCGTGCGCAGCCGCCACGTCTATCGCGCCGGACTCTCCCTCGGAAGCGCGCAGGCCGCGCATGACCATGAAGTCCGGCTCGTCCTCGCGCACCAAAGCAGGGCACGCGCAGAACAGCTTGTTTCCAGCGAGCTGCTGGTGGATCTCGAGACCGGCCTTGAATCCGAGCGCGGCGTAGTCAGGAGCGGTCATAGGCCTGCTCCTCGATGCGCGGCACCGCGTCCCCGTAGTCCTTCTCCAGTCCCTCCCGCGCATCCTCCTTGCGCGACAAGAGCCAAGCGAGCTTGACGAACACCGTCTCCGGGGAGAGGGCCGAGTCATGGCCGAGCACGCCAGCGTCCTGCAAGCGGCGTCCGGCGCCGTAGACCTGGAGGCTCACGCGTCCGTTGATGCATTGCGTGGTCATGACGACCGGCATCTTCTCCGCGAGCCTCTGGATGACCGCGAAGTTCTTCTCGTTCAGTTTCGTGTGCTCGTCGGTCGCGTTGATTGGCGCGTGGCCAAGACCGGTACCCATGATGAGCAGGCCGTCGAACGATTCGTAGCAAGAGAGCTCCTCGGGGAAGAGATTGGGATGCATGTAGGCCATGCCGACCTTGAGGTCCTCGTTGAACAGCCTGAGGGAGAAGCTTCCCGACGGGCGGGGCGGCTCCCACAGGACCTCCACCTTCTCGTCGGTGACGCGAGCGACCTGCGGGATGTTCACCGGAGCGAAGGCGTCGCGCCGCGAGCTATGGTTCTTGCGCACGTTCGTGCCCTTCATGACCGCGATGGGACTGTCGCCGCTTCCCTCGTGCATCGCGACGAACACGCCCGGAAGCTTCGCCGAGACGATGAAACGCGCCGCGCCGAGCAGGTTGGTGGCCGCGTCGGACGAGCCGCGGTCGCTCGAGCGTTGGCTGCCCACGATGACGACCGGCAGGTCGAGTCCCTGCAAGGCGTAGTGCAACGCCGCGGCGGTGTAATGCAATGTGTCGGTGCCCTGCGTGATGATGATGCCGGCCAGGTCCTCTTTCCGTGCTTCGGAGACAGCCTTGGCGAGGATATTGTACTGGGCGAAGCGCATGTCGTCGGACGACATGGCAGCGATGAAATCCGCCTCGCACTGCGCGACGGACTGCAGCTCGGGATACATGGCGAGCAGCTCGTCGGGAGTGATGCGGCTGCTGGTGCCGCCAGTCGTGTAATCGACCTTGCTCGCTATGGTGCCTCCCGTGTGGAGGATGCGGATGCGGGGGAGCTTCGCGTCCTTGGCGACGGCGCGTTTCTTGGCGGCCGGGCGCTGCTCTTTCGGCAGCGCTTCTGTCTTATCGATGTTGCGCTCGTCGATACCGACGTTATAGCCATTATCGAGCTTAAGGACCACGCCCTCGCCCTGCAGGACGATCCCTTCGAAAACAAGGCCGTTCTTGGTCGTGATACGGACGTGCGAACCGGGCTCCATAGGGTGGGAAGAATGATAGAGATATAAAAAGCGTTCGCGCCGAAAGCCTACTTGGAGCGCTTTTTGGCGGTCTTTCTGGGGCGCTTGGCGGCCTTCTTGGAAGAACGCTTCGTCGCTCTCTTCCGAACAGCCTTCTTGGCCGCGCGCTTGGGAGCCTTCTTCGCGACCTTCTTGCGGGAAGCCGCTTTCTTGGCCGGACGCTTGGTGGTGCGCTTCTTCGCCGCTTTCCTCGCGCGCTTGGTGACCGAGACCGTCTTGCCCTTCACCGACTTCGCCTTCTTGCTCTTGCTCTTCTTGCGCAACGCGACCGCTGCCGCTGTGACAGCGCCCGCCGCTGCCGCTGCCGCGACACCGATCTTGACCTTCTTCTTGGTGGACTTCTTCATCAGGGAATCACCTGTGATTGATGTCGTTTCCAAGCGCGCACGCTATTTAAAACTGCGTATCCCGATCGTAAGATTATCAATCTCTCGTTACTGATCGAGCGCCTCTCGGGAGCAGAGAACGGGCGCGCGTGAGTGCGGCCGCTGTAGGCGGGAAACCGAAACGCTCACGGAAACGGCGTTCGAAGGGACCTTTCCCGTTGATGATATCGAGCAGTGCCTGATGTCCGTGCATCTCTTCCAGGAGCCGGCAGGCATCCACTGCAGCTGAATAGAACCCTGGAGCGTCTTCGTCATGAAGATCCACCGATGGAACCATGATCTCTCTCGGGTCGAACTGCCCTGCCGCGAGCATCGCGATGCCTTCGCGGAACCATTTTGGGAGCGTCTGTCGGGCGATGCGATCCGTGAAGAGGTGCGCGAGCTCATGCTTGAGCAGCGCGAAGTAGAACCGCTCGTCCGCGGGATGCAGACCCTCATCGTGTATGACCTGCAGCCGCAGGAGATAGACATCCAGTGGAGCCTCGCACCAACCGACCTGCCAATGCGAGGACGCCCTCCCGAGAAGAGCGTCCATCATCGCGCGGTCCTCCACTATATGGACGTGTGGGAGCTGGTCACGCCAGTCCAAACTGAAGAACGAGCGTAGCTCATCGATTGCTTTCGGGATCGCGATCTCCAACCAAGCGTCCATGATGAATGGGTTATACGGATGTAGATAACCTTATCCGTAATAGCTTGGCTTGCTCTTGAGCTCCTCGGCGCGCGCGGTGCGGAACGAATCGCGCATCTCCTCGTAGGCGTGCTGGATCTCCTCGGTAACAGAGGGCTTGACCTTGTCAAGAGCCTTGTCGAAGAACTCCATCGCGATGCGGTCGGATGTCGGGTCCGCGCGGATCGCCATGATCGCTGCTTCCCTGACGAGCGCCTCGATATCGGCGCCGACGAAGCCTTCGGTCTTCTCTATGAGCGTTGCCATGTCCACGTCTTTTGAGAGGGTGACGCCGCGCATGTGGATCTCGAGGATCTTCTTGCGCGCGTCCTTGTCGGGGACGGGGACGAGCACGATGCGGTCGAATCGGCCGGGACGCAGCAATGCAGGGTCGATCATGTCCGGCCGGTTGGTCGCGCCGATGACCACGATATCCGTGAGTTCCTGCAGGCCGTCGATCTCCGTGAGGAGCTGGTTGACGACGCGCTCGGTCACATGGCTGTCGCCGCTGCCGCCGCGCTTGGGCGCCAAAGAATCGATCTCGTCGAAGAAGATGATGCTCGGCGACGCCTGGCGCGCCTTCTGGAAGATCTGGCGCACGGCCTTCTCGCTCTCGCCCACCCACTTGCTGAGCAGCTCGGGACCCTTGACGAGGATGAAGTTCGCGCGCGACTGGTTCGCGATGGCTTTCGCGAGCATGGTCTTTCCCGTGCCGGGAGCGCCGTACAAGAGCACGCCCTTGGGAGGCTTGATGCCCATGCGACTGAAGACCTCGCGGTTGTTGAGCGGCCACTCGACCGCCTCGATGAGCTCCTGGCGCACGTCGTCAAGACCGCCCACGTCGTCCCAGGTGACGTTCGGCGCCTCGATGAGGACCTCTCGCAACGCGCTGGGACGTACGGTCTTGAGCGCCTCGAGGAAATCGTCTTGCGTGATACGGAGCTTCTCGAGCACTTCCGGCGGTATCGGCTCGTCCTCCTTGAGGTCGAGGTTCGGCAAGAGACGGCGGAGCACGATCATCGCGCTCTCGCGCGTCAATGCAGCAAGGTCAGCGCCGACGAAACCGTGCGTGATATCGGCGATCTCACTGAGCATCTCCTCGCGGGAGCGCTCGCGCGCCTTCTCGTTCACGTCGTGCAGGAAATCGCCTGGCAGCTTCTCAAGCGCCTTTTTCAGGTCGGAGGCGGCCTCGCTGACAGCCTCTTCAAGGACGGTCTTGGCCTCGCTGCCGCTGAGCTTCTGCGCGTTCTTCTCGATTGCGGAGGCGAGCTGCTGGCGCGCGCCGCCCTTGGCGAGCAATTCTCGTGCGTGGCGCACGTCCTTGAGCTCTCCGGGATTCTCGCCGCTCTTGACGAGCCGCTCCTCGAGCGTCTTGAGTCGTGAGACGAGCTCGTCCACGAAGACCTTGCTCCGGTAGGCGACAAGGGGCATGTTGCGGCTGTGGATCTTGAGGATGTTGAGGCGTCCTTCCTTTCGGGGAACGCCGATCTCGATCTCGCGGTCGAAGCGTCCCGGACGACGCAGCGCGGGGTCGAGCTGGTTGGGGATGTTCGTCGCTGCGATGACCACGACCTTGCCACGGCTCTTCAGGCCGTCCATGAGGGCGAGCAATTGCGCGACGACGCGTCTTTCGACCTCTCCCTTGGATTCCTCGCGCTTGGAGGCGATGGCGTCTATCTCATCGATGAAGATGATGGACGGAGCGTTCTTCTCGGCGTCCTCGAACTTCTTGCGGAGGTTCTCCTCGGACTGGCCGTAGTACTTGCTCATGATCTCCGGACCGTTGATGAGGATGAAGTTGCTGTTGGTCTCGGAGGCGACCGCTTTTGCGAGCAAGGTCTTTCCCGTGCCCGGCGGACCGTGCAGGAGGACTCCCTTGGGGGGCTCGATGCCCAATCGCTCGAAGATCTCCGGGTACTTGAGGGGCAGCTCGATCATCTCGCGGACCTTCTTGACCTCGTCGTCGAGACCGCCGATGTCCTCGTAGGTGACCTCGGGCAGGCCCTTCTCCTCGACCTCGACGGCCTCTGGATTGAACTCGACCTCGGTGTTCTCGGTGATGATGACGGCTCCCTTGGGCTCCGCCTTGGCCACGACGAACTTGAGGTCGCCGAGACCGAAGCCGACCATGTTCTCATCGAGCATGTTGAAGACCTCGTCGAAGAACGGGGAGCCGCTCATCGTCGAGCGGCGGCGACGCGTGCCGCCGAGGCTGACGACATCGCCCTGCATAACAGCGCGGCCGAGCAGGCCCTGCTTGAAGATGATGGGGGACGCGCGGATCATGATGCCCTTTCTCGCGGGCGCGATGACCACTTTCTGCGCCTCCTGGACGGTGGCTTTCCTCACGGAGACCATCTCGCCGATGCTGGTGCGCGCGTTGCGGCGGAGCAGTCCGTCAAGACGGATGATGTTGAGGCCGATGTCGCCGGGGTAGGCGCGGTCGGCGATGCCGACGGTGAGGCGCTCGCCCTTGATCTCGACGATGTCGCCCGGACGCACCTCTATCTGGTGCATATAGCTGGAATCGATGCGGACGATGCCCTTGTTGACGTCGTCTTGGATGGCCTCTGCGACTTTGAGCTTGATCTCCTTGGTCATGCGTTCGGAGCGAGAGCGTTATCCTTTAAAAAGATTCTTCTTGTCGACTTCAAGTCAACAGCCCTATTTCTTGCTCTTCTCATCCTTCTTGCCCTGCTTGGCCGAGACGGACTTGACCTGCTTGGGCTCTTGGACGCGCACGCGCGGCAGGTTGAAGGGAGGCGGAAGGCTCAGCTCGCGGCTGAGCATGAGCGCCTGGACGTGGCAGCGGTTGAGGATATTGTTCATGACCTCCTCGAGCACCTTGGGCGGGAAGTCATGCTTGTCCTTCCAACGCTTGAGCGTGGACTCGGTGATATCCTCGGAGAAGAGCATGGTGATATCGCCCAGAAGCTCCATCTCCGCGATCTTGGGCTGATACTCGACGCCGAAAGTGAATGTGAAACGCAAGGCCTTTGGACCGTTCGCGATAGTGACGCCCTCGACATCCGTGGGCTCGCACTTCCGATTCACGGTGATATTCCCCTTGACGGGAGCATGCTTTATCGCTGAAACCTTGTTGAAATTGAAACCGATGACTGCCATTGATGATTCCTCCTGAATAGGTGCGACACTCCTCCGTCCTTCTTAAGGTTTATCCTGCAATTGGGGGTGCTTTGTGCGGAACGCAGGAGGCAGGTACCCGTCAGGCATGCGAATCCGGTGCCCGTACTGCTGCACTGGCCCGATCGGCGCGAGACTGACCGTACGATCAATCGGCGATGCGAACGTGCAGATCATACTCTCTCGCTCTTTCACGATGTCCACCGCCAGACCGCCCACGGCTACGAGTTCGAGGAACGGCATGTCCGCGACGAAACGGATGGTGTTGCGACCGAGGGAGGTCGGAATCCGGATCTCCGGCACCCCCATCCAACCTGTGAGGCGCTCGAGACGCGGCCGGCGCCACCGACGCGGAACAGGGTTGTATGCCGGATGCAAACGGTATATCGGCCGCGCGATCCCCTTCACGCCCTGAGGCAGCCGCGTATTCCGCACACTGGTCAAGACCACATCCTCCACCTCGAGCATGAACTCCTGGAAGTCACGCAGATCATCGACCTTTCCATAGAACGGCCCAGCATCAGGATTGAAGATGCTCGGTCCGAAAGAATACAACGGCGATAGGTTCTCATGGAACCGATGGGTGACTTTCATGGATGGGTGAAACCACTTCACTATTTAGTATCGACTGCCGAAAGAACGGTGTACATGTCGTCTAGCGCAGCGATGATGGACGGTTCGTGGGTGATGACGATCGTCTCGGCGTTGCGCGTGTTCGCGTTCGCGGTCGGGTTGTAGCTGCCGAAGATCGCCGTATCGTCGTCGATGACGAAGGCCTTGAGATGCATGACACCAGGGATGTCCGGGGTCGCGACGGGGATGCCGGAAGCGACGAGCGCCTTATACTCAGAACCGCGACCGTTGGCGTTCTGGGGCTCGATGACGCCGCGCACGTCCACGCCCCGCGCCTCTTTCTGGCGGAGCGTCAGTCCTATCGCGTCGCTCGTGAACGAGAACGTCATGAAACGGATGGAGCTGTCGGCTTTCTCCAACGCGGCCACGACGTGCTCCTCGCACGCATCGCGCGGACAGAACAGGACGGTCATTGAACGGTTGTTGAGCATCCAGGTCTTCGGGTGGCTGCCGGAGCCATCATGCTGGAGGAAGGCGTACTCGGCGCTGAGCGCTCTGGCGAGCGTGGCCGAATGGAAACGGACGACGATGTTCGCGTTCTTCTCCAACCCGTTGGACGTGGGGTTCGCCGTGCCCACGACAGCGTCGGTGCCGTTGAAGCACCACTTGTCGTGCATGTACTCGGCCACACGGATGGGGGTCCCGACGCCGTGAAAGTTACGATGGTCCACGAGCATGCCCGGCCGGCTCCAATTGGCGTCAGCGTCGAAGAAGGCGCACGTCGCGAAACCGTCATAGGCCGCCGTGCACGACGGGCAGGTGAAGACCTGCACGGCGCCCTGCTCGCTGACGGTGCACGCGCCGAGAAGCAAGAGGATGAGGATGAAGGTGCGCATGGAGGGTCGTTGTGCGCCAACCTTTACTGCTGTTCACGCTCTGGAACCGGAAAACACCATCTCCGAAGGGAACACAGCTCACTTGGAGAGTGGATTGTCCGTGGGGCAGATGCCTTCAAGGGTCTTCTTCACGCAGATACCGTCACAGCACATCTTGACGGTGTGGTTCTCCCGTGTATCTGTCGGACCGAGCGGGATTGTGCGGGCGAAATCGGTGTAGGGGCACGAGCCGATGCAATCCGGCGTGAGGTTCTGCACGTCGGTCTGGAACCTGCCGTCCACGAAAGCGGTGCAGCTCTGCGGAATCGCGTGGTACTGGAGTATGAGACTGACGTACGCGACGTCCGTGTAGGGTGCGTTGCACGTGAACGAGGTGTTGTCGAAGGTCGGGGTGCCGAGGGTGAAGGCGCCCTTGGTCACGCTCGGGCTGTCAAGGCCGATGCCCTGCTGCTGGGCGAGCACCTCGTTGGAGGCGTACTTCGCGCCCGAGCTCACGACGAAGAATAATACAGAGCCCATGAGCAGCGCGGCCATGGCGATGATGAAGAACAGCACACGATAGTTCATAGCCCGTATCTGACGTCCCCGTACGCGTCGGCGAGCGCGGACAAGAAGCGCGCTTCGGGCGTGTCGGGGACATACACCTCTGCATCCTCACCGGCGACCTCTTTCAAATAGGTTTCTATCTCGCTCGCGGTGAGCGAGGACAGTAGCAAGTCAGTGGAAACGTCCTCGTCCTCTGTGTAGGCTTTGAGACGCAGGGCGGCCGCCTCGTCGCGAGAGCCGCACACCAGGCCGTCCGGCGCGCGCGATACCTCGACGCGACCGTTGAGAGCGTCCCGGAGCAGGAGTTCGGCAGCTCGCGTGTTGCCTGTGCGCTCCGGAGCGTCGGACAAGACGATCTTCTCGCCCGCGCGGATGTCGCCGCGCTCGCGCAATTCCCGACGGAAACGGCGCAACAGGGCATTGCTCATCGCGGATCCCTCGCCCGGCGCACGAGCGCCTGCTTGACCGTGTCGGTGGCGTACGCCTGCAGACGCTGGGCTGGCGACTCGTTATCGCCGTGCTCGGCGAATGTCACGCGGATCGTGCTCACCGCCCAACCGATCGCTGCGGCCATGAACGGCCCTGTTCCTCGCTCTCCGCCGCAACCGAACCAGTGCTGGAAAGCCTCCCATGCCGGGATGTACTGCGGCTTCCACTCGAGCGTGGTCTTGCGCCAGGCATGCCAGGCGTCCTGCACGCATTGCGGATCGTCGGAGAACGGCATCAGGCGACCGACGGCAGCCTTCTTGGGAAGGTAGACTGCGCTGTTCTTGGAGATGTGGCGGTAGAGATTGGGGTTGTACCACTGGAGGATCTCTTTGGACAGTCCCGTCGACCGCTCGAGCTCCCGCACGCTCCATCTACGCGTCGTGATATACCGGTACACGGAATCCTGGGGGGTCGCTGCGAGTGTGGAATCGAGGAGGGATGTGAGCGAGAGCACCTGGTCAACGTAGGTGAGCGTTGCAGGGCCCATCGAGGGGCTGAAGATGCGCCTGTACTTCCTGCTGTTCGGATACGAACGACGGATCTCCAGCCCTGCCAGGTACTGCGCGAAAGGCGTTCCCGAGACGCCCGCCATCCTGCCTAGGCTCTCTATCCTCCTAGCGTTGATATCGCCGCTATGATACGCTTGCAATGCCATGATGACCGACCCGTGCTCCTTCGCGAGCACCTGAAGCATGGAAGCGGCTATGGCGACGGGCGTGAAACGATCCTTCCATTCATAGACGAAGGGGAGCGCCGAACGGAAATACGCGTCATTGCCAAAGCTGAGCTGGGCGACACCGTGCGCCGCCCAGGAATGCGCGGTCGCGTCCGTGCCGCTCTCCAGGACGATCTGCGCAGCGAGCTCTCCGGGCAAGGAGAAATCGTTGTAGATGCGAGTGTCCATCGAGAGGAAGGATGCATTCTTCCCGAGGGCCCTCAAGTGATCATTTCGCCCGCTGTTCCAGGTCATATCCGCATAGGCATGGTCGTTTTTCGCGCTCTGTCTCGCAAGGCGCATGACTCTCTTGGCACGAGTCTGCCACCATCCCCTCCCGCTTCTCTCGAGGAGGGAATCGAGCTGGGGGGTCACATCGGTGCAGCCGCGCGGCCAGGCGCGTCGCTTGTCGCAGACGCCGATGGTGCTGCCGTCCTTGTCGAAGAAGAGGATGTGCTTGCTGTCCGTTCGGGTGAAGACATCCTTCCACAGCCGCGACTGTTCCCGTTGCTCTTGCCAGTGCGCTTTGCGTATCCTGTACCGTTCGACGAGCGTGGGCGGCTCGACGCCCACCGGCGCGAGCGTGGGCGGGGGCGTCGACGCGCTCCCGAACGTGACTGCTGTGAGCGCCGCGAGCGCGAGTCCTCTCCATCGCATGGCACTCGTGCTTGGCTCCGCCTATTTGTCTGTTGCGGAGAAAAGCATGTGCTGCAGTGTATCCATTACAAAATAGTGACAAAACGCAATGTTTTTAAGGGGGGACTCCTCCCACACACGCACTCACCTCTTTTCCTGCGGCAGGGGTCCGGAGGGCGTCCGCGTCCTCTGGCCTGCTGCCCAGGAACTATTTCCTGCGCTTCGGCTTACGGACGAACAGCTCGCGCGCAAGCACCCCGCCCGCGAAACCGATAGCGATGCCCGCGGCGAACAGGAACGCGCGCGAGAAATCCACCTGGTACGACGGCGGACGCGGCGTGAAATAGATATCGAGCGAGCCGAGCTCCAGAGCATAATCCGCGTAGAGGTTCGCCGAGTAGGGATCCTTGAGATCCTTGGCGTACTGGTAATACGAGTAGGACAGGACGGGGAAGCTCCGGCGCTGCGCGGACTGCGACAAGAGCTCACGCGCCTTCTCGATCTTGAGTTGGACCGTCTTGTTGAGGTCGTTGCCGCTATAGAGGGCGCTGATGACAGAATCCGCCTCGGCCTTCGCTTTCGACGCCTTGAACACGCACAAGGCGTACTCCTTCTGGCGGCGGAAATCATACGCGTCCGAGAGCTCGGTGCGGGTGTCCGTCAACGGAATCGTCGTGAGGTACGTGATGTAATTGAGGCGCTCCTCCGCCTCGGCGAGCTTGGTGTCGCAGCTCTGCTGCAACTGGGCGGTCGATAGGTCGAGCCGCTCCGACGGGAGCTTGCCGAAGAACGTGCTCCAAGCGAGCGCGCTGTTGAACCGCTCAAGCGCGTACGCGACGCCGCTCGCGTTGAGGTGTTGGTAATCCTCCTTGTCCAACGTGTTCGAAGCGTCCATGAGACGCTCGCGGACAACCATGTAGATCTCGAGATCGCTGATGGTAGTGAAATTCTTCGGGAGCTGATTGTCCGTCTGCTGGATGTCAACCCGCAACTGGCGATAGATGCTACGCAAATAGTCCTGGGACTGATTGGAGAGCAGCTCGGTGCGCAAGGACAGGTCGGCGGCGAAGCAGAACGAGGCCGCGCTATAATAATCGCCCTTGTCGCTCGCGTTCACGGCGAGCGCACGGTCCACGATGCTCTCGTTGGTGGGCGCCGTCTCATTGGCCAGACCGTCGGCGCGCGAGCACAATGTCTGGGCGATGGACTGCATGGTCTGGGAGTACTGCACCGGCACGGTGAGATTGCCCTCCTTGGGACGGATGTCCTTGCCCGTGAAGTACCAGATGGCAGTCTCCACGTCGCGGACAGGGATCACGTCGATGCCCGTGATGTTCGCGAGAGAAGCGTTGTACTCCGCAGCCGGGACCAGCACCTTGGAGAAGTTGCTCGCTCTTGCGGCATCGATCTTCGCAGGCACCCCACCCACCGGACCGAGCAACCCGCCGCTGTTGATAGTCCCGGTCATCACCGTATCCTGACGGATCGGGAGGTTCTCGAGCGCGGCGTAGGCAAGGACGGTCATCGCTCCGCCGGCCGACGGGCCGCCGATGATCGTGCTGCGAGCGCGGATGACGTAGAAGAAATCGAGCTTGGAGCAATCCCTGTCGGCGAGCTGGCAAGCGTACTCGCGCGCGAAGCGGGCGGAGAGCTGCGTGTCGAGCTTGGTGAGGGGGAAGCTGTCGATATAGACCGCGCCGTTTCCCGGACGCACGTCGAGATAGATGTCGGCGGTGCTGCCCTGGCTTGTATTGGCATCGGAGACGGAGAGCACGGTGATATGCTTCTGCGTAGCCATCACCATGGGCAGCGCGCACAGCACGAGGAGGATGAGCAGGAATCGCTTCACGGACGCGCCAGCACCCTGCCCCTTATATGCTTATTGCTCGGAGGGCAACGCCTGTGCGACATACCACTTACCCCTGCTGTCCTGCACGACGGGAACGCGCGTCCCTGGCTCGATATCGACGCTGTGCGCGAGCTGCACCTCCTGGAACGTGTCGGGATCGAGGATGGTCGGCTTCGGCTTGATGGCGGAGAGCACGGTCTCGTGGATGTCGAGCGGCACCGCGTTCTCGGGACAAGGGATCGTCGTTCGCTTGCGACGGCGCAAGTCGAAGCACTTGAGCGTGGAACCCATGCGCGTGATGCGAACAAGCCGTTTGTCCAACTCGATGACGTCGTTGCGCCAGAAGTCGGGCAGGCGCACGAGCGCGGTGAGCCGGAAGACCTGCTTGGAGGTCTGCGAATCGTATGTGTGCAACCGCGACTGCGTCTTGATCGTGCCGCCGAAACGACGATGCAGCTCGTGTGCGAAGGAGTGGAGGAACTGCTGGTCGGTGAAGGAGAAGTCGATGCCGCCGCGCACGTCGCGCGCCTTGGTGATGAGCACCTCGGGCTCTTTTTGCATACGGCGCTCGATATAGGAGACGACCTGCTCGTTGGGGTTGCGCAACTGCAACGTACCCTCGAAATAGGACGACTTGGCCTTGGCGCAACGGTCGCACTCGCTGTACTCGATGCTGACTGCGACCTCGTACTCCTCGCCGTAGGGTTCGATATGCTCGCTGACCGTTCCCTCGACATCGATGGGGAGCACGAACTCCTTGGGACGCTCGGTGAGCACGGGCTGGGGGAAACGCACGTCCGTGATGACAGCGCGCGGATTGAAGACCAATGCGCGGCGCAACAGGTCAGTGAAGCGCTCGGGCTGCTCCCAATGGCCGTGGTAGAGGACGCGCCCGCACTGGCCGCACGCGATGAGGGAGAAGGGCTTGACCTCTACGATGAGGGGCTCTCGCTCGCGCAAGCACGCCTCGCAGAAGACGTCCACCGCCTCCTTGCCGCAGTTCGGACAGAACACCATGTATTTCGGAGCGCTCCGCATCTTTTAAGCGCTCGTTTTCTCCTGCGTCTGCATCCATCCCTTTTTTAAGGGACGGCAGAATCATCCTTGGGTGGACGTCAAGCGAGCGCTCAAACGGACATGGGATTTCCTGTGGCACGATGACAGCGTCTGGTCGTGGCTCGCGAACATCGCGGTAGCGTTCGTGCTCATCAAGTTCATCATCTATCCGTTGATCGGGCTCGCCTTCGGCACGAGCCTGCCCGTCGTCGCCGTCGTCTCGGGGAGCATGTACCACGGCCCCGAGCAGGGCATGCTGTGCGGTGTTCCCGTGCAGGGGGCTCCTGACTGGTGGTCGACGTGCAAGGAATGGTACGTGTCGCGCAACATCTCGCACGCCGAATTCAGTTCGTTCCCGTTCTCGGGCGGCTTCGCGAAAGGAGACATCATGCTCTTGCGCGGGGTCAAGCCCGGAGAGATACACGTCGGCGACATCCTCGTGTACAACGCGGGCGTGAGCTATCCAGTCATCCACCGTGTCGTACGCATCTACACGCAGAACGGCACGACGTACTACCAGACGAAGGGCGACCACAACGGTGACAGCATACAGGAATACATCCTTCCGGCAGGACAGTTCGCATACACCTGTTACCAGGTGGTCCGCGGGGCAGTCGAGCCCGCTGTGTGCGGGCCAGGCACCAAGCAGGTCACGCGCAGCACTCCCGGGGCGATCGCCGTGCTCGACGAGACGCACATCACGCAATCGCAAGTGGTCGGCGTGGCGTGGGGACGCATCCCCTACGTCGGCTACGTGAAGATCTGGTTCGTGGACCTGCTGCAGCTGTTCGGGTTGCATGCGGGTTCGCAACTTTTTTAAACCGGTCGGGCCTCGGCCGGAATATGGAGTTCTGCCCCAAGTGCAAAAGCCTGATGCGTCCCATGCAGAAAGGCGGCAAGACCGTGCTCGGATGCAGCTGCGGCTATGTCAAGAAGGAAGCGGCGAAACCGATCGTCGAGAAGGTGAAAGAGCCCGAAGCGCTCGTCGTGATGAGCGAGGACGAGGAGACGCTGCCCATCACGGAAGAGGAATGCCCCAAGTGCGGGAACAAGAAAGCGTATTTCTGGCTGCAGCAGACGCGTGCCGGGGACGAGCCCGAGACAAAGTTCCTGCGCTGCACCAAGTGCAAGCACACCTGGCGCGACTATTCGTGAGGCAGGCGCTTCATCACCGCGTCCACGACCTGCTCGATATCCATGTCGGACGTGTCGATGACGATATCGAAGTTCTTCGGATCGTACACGTCGATGCTGTATAGTCGCAGGAGGTGTTGACGGAATCTTTCCGCTCGCGAGTCGGTGGCTTCGAGCGCCTCTCGCCAATCTTTGTACGGCTTCTCCCCTTCCCGGCGTCCCTTGAGGACGCGCTCTCCCCGTATCTCATCCTCTCCCGTGAGGAAGACCTTGACGCTCTGCGGGAGGAAATGCCATCCAGCACGGGCGTCAACGACGATAGCGTCTTGTTCTCCGAGCATTCTTGTCCGTTCGTCGAAAGCCACGTCATACTTCTGCGGATCCTTGCGGGACAACGCATCGAACTCCTCGATGGTCAGGCCCATCTCTTTGGCGAGCGCGCGCTTGACCTCGCCCATCCCCCACCACCTGTAACCAAGACGCTTCGCGACCAATTTACTGACTGTCGTCTTTCCCGTGCCGTTCTGGCCGGAGAAGGTGATGATCATGCAACCGCGGATGAACGGTTCTTTTTGTTGGTATCGGTCGAAGGGTTTATGGGCGAGCTGCGCTGGGAGATGTCATGGAACTTCCTGCCGAACCCGGAGCAGTCTTCGCGGTACGCGTGCATCCATCCGCGACGCGGACGCGCCTTGTCCGGTACGACGGCGCGCGCGAGGAATTCGTCTTCGATGTGGCGGCGGTGGCGGACAAAGGCAAGGCGAACGCGGAGCTGCTATCGCACCTGAAGAAGTCGTATGGACTGGCGTGCGAGATCGTCTCTGGAGCGACGAGCAGGAAAAAACTGCTCCGCGTCCGGAATCGTTAAGTACTCCTGGAGAATCGTGACGGGATGTCGACGCTTGCGTACTTTAGCGGACAAGAAGGGACTTCTTCACGCCATGCATGGCGACTGCCGGACATTCCTATAGATGCGACAGCGAAGGATGTGAAAAGATCGCTCCCTCGACTGCTCGCGAATATGAAGGCAGCGGGATTGGCCGCTTACCTGGACCCTTTCACGAGAGGCATTCCTTGGGAGTGGGAGCTATGGTGGCCTGGTTGTGCGATACAATCGGATAGCATGCATATCGAATATTATCCTGGTCCGTCACTGTCCATGTCGGAGCTGGTTTTCAAACAGGCCCAGTTGAAGCCAGATCACATCCCTGCTTTCATTGCGCACTTGAATTCGTTGTACGCATCCAATGCGTTCCCAGAACTCAGGCCGGGACCATCGCGCCTCAGCCGTGCGAAGATGGGCTTGCGACGACTGATCGGGCGCTGAGCCTACTCCTCCTCGTTGTCGTAGAACTCGTCGAGGGAGGCGCTGGTCTTCATCGCTTTGTAGCTCACTGCCATACGCCCGCACTCATTAGTCCGATTCATAAACACTGTTGCGGACGAAACCTTCCGATTGGATAGGTATTCTCAAGCGATGGAAAACAACTACTCATCCTTGCGCAAGGAGAGGATGCTGTCGAAGTTCTCGCTCACAACCTGCGCGGTCTTGGCATGCACCTTGACGTTATAGATATGCAGTGTGTCTGTGACGATGGTCACGTTGTACACTGGCTGGTCGTCGATCTTCTGCACGAGCAGGATCGTCTTTGTCGCGTTGTGGCCGGGATGCTGCTTGGCCAAGCGGTTGTGCGCTTTCGTTGCCGCGCCGACGTACGTGAACAAGACCTCGTCGCGAGCGAGCGGCGGGACCTTGCCGCCGTCCTTGAAGACGCTCGCCGGCTCTCCGCGGACGACGTGGTCGGCGCTCGCGGTGTACGGCGTGACGGTGTCCGCGTCCGCGTCGTAGTACCCGACCTGCCAGTCCGACCATGTGCCGTCGTGCGTGAGAAAACCGTGGACCAGATAGCCCTTCTCATCATTGAAGATCGGATGCTTTTCGATGCGTTCGACGGCTTCGGAGAAATGCATATCCTGTGGGGAACGGGTCTGCTATTTAATCTTAGCTCCACAGCAACGACAATAAAGCTTAAGAACAACCGACACGTCGTCTTCCGCAGAGATGGGGTCGAAAATCGCGTGGAAGAAACTCATCAGTGATTCCGAAACGATATCCTACGTGAAGAACGTCGGCGATTATCGCATCATCATCGAGGCGCGGCAGTTCGACGAGGGTTGGGAGATCGTCAAGAAGTATCTCGGCGCCGGACTCAATTTCGTCGAGACGTACAGCGCGCACAGTCCCGCCGAACTGCGTTCATTGCTCAAGCACCTGCGATCGGAGCGCGACCTGTCGCGCAACGAGATCAAGGACATCTCGCGCTTCAAGAAGAAGACGCTGAAGGTGCTCGTGCGCCGCGGCTGGAAAGAGCGCACCGTCGAGAAATGGTTCTTTGGAATCAACGACAACTTCAGCAATTACGTGGTCATCCGCTACGGCAAGGAGCTGGATGTCGACATCGTGATGGAGGAGCAGCTCAAGTACATCGAGGACAAGGTAATCACGAAGCTGTACGAGGTCTTGGGCATCAGCGACACCGAGCAGCCCATCAACCAGGCCGTCTATTATTTCACCAAGAAGACGAACGCGTACCTCGAGACGGACATCGGGGACTATGAGTTCTCGTTCTACTATGAGTGATCCGCGTCCTTCGCCGCACCTGGCCGGAGAGGCATCTCGAGGGTGGTCTCGTAGTCCTTGAAGCCGCTCTTTCGATAGAACGCGACCGCACGCGTGTTCTGCGCTGAAGCCGTGACGCTCGCGACGTCCGCGCCGTGTGCTCTCGCCCATTCGATGAACGCGGAAACCAAGGCGGTCCCCACCCCCGAGCTGCGGAAATCCTCCTCCACGAAGATGTTCTCAAGCTCCGCTCTCGTGCGGATCATCCGGAAAGAGGGAATCCGTTCGAGATGGCCGATGCAATATCCGACCAGTCTCCCACCAGCGTCAGCCGCGAAGGCGGCGCCGTCGGACCCGACGACCCGCTGCAGATAATAATCCGGATTCTCATTCGGCCAGTCCATGTTGTACGTCTCGTCGTACTGCCGGTCGTTCTCGAAGAGCATCTGGTTGAGCTGCTTGATCCGTGGCACGTCCGTTCGCACAGCGCGCCTGACCGTGAACCTTGTCGTCATGAATCCTCTTTCTGCACCTCGATGAGCATGCCGATGGGCCCGGGGTTGACGAGGAGTGTGCGGCCGTGCTGGTGGGTGACCCCCCACGCCTCGTGGATGTGCCCGGACACGACGATGTGCGGCTTGAAGCGCTCGATCATCGCGCGCGCGGACATGCTGCCGACAGGTCCCATCCACGGCAGCTCGTCGACCTCCAGTCCGTAGGGCGGGCCGTGCAGCATCCACACGACGAGGTCGTCTTCGAAATCCTGCTCGTGCGCCTTCGAGAAGAACTCCTCGAGCTCGCGGTTCTGCTGCGCGAATCCCCCACCACCATAGGTGACGAGCGTGACTCCCGGCAGGCGAACGACCTCCTCGTGGACGTAGCGCAATCCGGGATATTTCGCCACGACTTCTCTGACGTCGCTCCCCTCGTGGTTGCCGTGCGTGAGATGGATGGTCTTGCCGGTCTTCTCGGCGAGGGCCTGCAGGGCCTCAAGCGATTCCTCCAGACCGGACGAGAAGTCCGTGATGTCGCCGGCGCAGACGATGAGGTCCGCTTGGCTCGCGGGCTCCTCGAGATGCGCGAGATTGGTGTCACCGTGGGTGTCGGCGAAGGCGAGAATCTTCATTTCTTGCGTGAAACGACGGGCATTTATAAGTGACATGCTTTGCTCTCCCTATGAATCTGTATAGGTATTCGTTATTCATTCGTCTTTTAACGAATGAATAGATTTGATAAACTTGTTCTGAACCTCTTCAATCTAGTGATTCGGCGTTCCCGAACCAAGATTTATATAGTCTTTAATACCTTAGTATAGGATACCGTATCCGTGTATTGCGGGGTGCAGTGTGCAGGCGACAATCAGACCAACCAAGGAAGCACTCTCCCGGACCTGGGGCAGGAATACTGAATCAGACGTTCTCGTGGAATCCACGCCCGAGGAGATCATCAACCTGCTCACACAGCATGTCGGACCGGAACTCGCGCGGCAGACGATCGAGAGCATCGTCAAGATGACCGCACTGCATGGACGAGAAGGATACCTGCTAACCTTCGACTCCCTCGACCACTACCAAGAGCACCACCACGGCAGAGGCGTGGACTATAGCAGGGGAGAACTGACGCTGGGATTCGCGCGCCGACCCGAAACCTACTCCTCCGAGATCACCGCGGCGGTACTGTACGACCATGCATCGAGCAAAGATCTCCATGACGGACTGAAAGTGTATGACCAGTCGCGCGGAGGGCTGCTCGGAATCGGGGCGAACATCGGGTTCGACGGCCGATACATCCGTGAGAACCTCGACCTGTCAGCGCTCGACGAGGCTATCGATCGCGGCTGGAGCCACATCGACTGCACGGGCACGCGCAACAGCGCGGCCTTCGTCGTCCACCAACAACGGCCAGTCATCAAGGTGCACAGCAAGGAGTACAACCACTTTAGCTACCTCGAGCCCGTCACCAAGGACGGATGCCCCTCTTTCCGCTTCCACAGAGTGAAGTTGCCGCCGGAAACCGGTGGGGGAACGCGCGTTAGACATCCCCGACCCGACGCACCATACCTCGGCATCATCGACACCGACGTCGGTACGATCCGCTTCCCGTTGAGCAAGGCACCGCGACCAGCGTCCTCAGGGAAGAAATATCGCATCATGCCTGTCGGACCGCTCCATGTGCGCGCAGCATAAGCATAAATAGGCCATCTCGTTCGGAACGACCATGGAATCCTACCGGCAGACCACGCAATACACGGGTGCATCAGCAGCGCTGCTGATGGCACTGCACCACTACACGCCGGAGGAGTATCCATTGACGCGCGAGAAGGAATTCAGCATCTGGATGCGCAGCGCGAACCTGCCCACGCGATCGAGCAGCATCTACGCACTGGCGTGCGTGGCGAACGAATCCGGAGTGACCGCGCGCGTGATCGTCGGCGAGAAAGAGTACGACTATCCCGACTACCGCTTCAAGCGATACAAGAAGCTCGACATCGACCACGCCAAGTACAGCAGCAAGCTCCACGCGCGCCGCGCGCGAGAGCAGAAGATCCCGATCGAAGAACACGAGTTCACGCTCGAGGACGTGAAAAAACAACTCGCGAAAAGACGCCTGGTCATATTGCGCGTCAACGCGGGCATCCTACGGGACCGCAAGGCGACAAGCCGCTACATCCTGATCACGGGGCACGACGACGGATACGCCGTGCAAGACCCCGACCAAGGAGCCCTCAAGATACCGGATGATGCGATGGAACGGGCGTTCGAGACGCTCGTGACACGCAAGAAGCGCGACCACCGCATGCTCGTGCTCGGCGATTAATAGTCCTCTGCCGTGTGCGGGTCGATCCGATTGACGAAACGCGTGACGCCGCGGGCGATGAGGACCGACAATGCGGTCATGCACGCGATGACGACCCATTCGAGCACGGAGAGGCGCACGACACCGAAGAAGCTGGCGAGCGGCGTGTAGATGATGAGCAGCTGCAAGATGATCGGCACGAGCACCGCGTAGTTCAAGAAGGGATTGATGAAGAGACTGACCCCCTCGTCGAAGCGGATGGTCGCCACCCGGATGAAGTGCGAGAAGACCAGCCAGGTGAAGGTCATGGTCTGGGCGAGCTTCATGTTGCCGGAATACCACAAGGTGAAGAAGAAGATGGTGAGCAGCAAGACGACCTTCGTCAGACCGATGAGCACGGTGAGCCACACGATGTGGCCGTTGATGATCTTCTCGTCGGCACCCGTGGGCTTCTTTTGCATGATATGCTTGTGGGACGGGTCCACTCCCAAGGCCATGGCCGGCGCGACGTCGGTCACGAAATTCACCCACAAGAGCTGTATGGCGGTGAAAGGGAGCTTGCCGATGAGCGCGGCGATGAAGACGACCATGACCTCAGCGACGTTCGAGGTCAACAGATAATTGAGGACCTTGCGCACATTCGCAAAGACCGTGCGGCCCTGCTGCACGGCGAGGGTGACAGTCGAGAGCTTGTCGTCGAGCAATATGATATCGCCGGCCTCCTTGGCGATGTCCGAGCCGCGCTTGCCCATCGCGATACCCACCTCGCCCGTCTTGAGGGCAGGAACGTCATTGACGCCGTCGCCGGTGATGCCGACGCGCTTGCCGCTCTCCTGGAGCGTGGAGACGATGCGCAATTTGAACTCGGGGGACATGCGCGCGAAGACGTTGTACTCGTCCACGACCTTCTTGAGCTGGCTGGTAGACATGTCCTTGAGATCGTCCCAACTGATGGCCCTGATGTCGCGGAAGCCGCACTCCTTGGCGATGGCCTCGGCGGTGCGGATATTGTCGCCAGTGATCATCTTGAGCTCGATGTTCGCGCCGTAGATGGTCTTGACGACCTTCTGGATGCCTTCTTGCGGCGGGTCGTAGATGCCTGCGAAGCCGACGAAGACCTCTTTGCCACGCTCGCCCTCCTTGTAGGAGAACGCGATGATGCGCAAGGCCTCGGACGAGAACGCGGTGAGCTCGTCCTCGATGCGATGCTTGTCGCGCGCGGTAAGCTTGCGGGCCTTGCCGCCCGCGAGGATGCTCTTGCAGGCGGCGAGCACCACCTCGGGAGCGCCCTTGCGATACGTGATGGCACGTCCCTTGTGCTTGTGGATGGAGACGACGCACTTGGTCTCCGAACTGAACGGCGATATCTTGGTGCGCGGATACTGCTTCTGCAGCGCGAAGATGTCCGTGCCGACATCGTTGAACACGTCGATGAGCGCGAGGTCCTCGGCGTTGCCCATGAAACCCTTGTCCGTGTCCTTGGCCTCGTTGGCGAGCAATGCGGTGTGGCGCACGGCCTCAAACGTCTTCTTGCCCGATAGCTTCTTGAGATCCTTCGCGTTAGCGTCATGCACCTCCCCGTCGAACCAGAGCTTCTTGACGGTCATGCGGTTCTGGGTGAGCGTGCCAGTCTTGTCCGTGCAGATGACATCGATGCTGCCGAGCGTCTCGAGCAATGACTTGCGCTTGACAAGGACGTTGAGCTTGGCAAGACGCGTCGTGGTGCTCGCCAAGGCGAAAGTGACGATGGCCGGCAAGCCCTCAGGGATAGAGCCGATGACCAATGCGCTCGCGATCATGAAGATATCCACCCAGTGGAAGCCGCGGATGAACAAGAAGACCGAGACGAAGGCGATAAGCACGAGAGCGACGTACGTGATCTTGCGCGCCGCCTCGTCCACCTCGGCGACGAAGGGCGAGGGCTTCTCGCCTCCAAGCGATTTCGCGATACGACCGACCTCTGTGCCAGAGCCGATACCGGTGACCACGATGGTCGCGGTGCCGCGCGTCACGAAAGTGTTCATGTAGACCATGTCGGTGCGGTCGGCGAGGCTCACCTCCGATTTCATCGCCTTGACCTGCTTGCTTGAGGCCTTGCTCTCGCCGGTCAACAATGCCTCGTCAACGGCGAGGTCCGCGCACTCGATGATGCGCCCGTCGGCCGGCACGCGCTCGCCTTCCTCGAGCAGGACGATGTCGCCGACCGTGAGCTCCTCGGCGTCCACCACGGTCTCCTTGCCGTCGCGACGCACACGGGCCTTGGTCTTCATGAGCGAGGTCAAAAGCTCGGCGGCCTTTTCGGACTTGTAGTCCTGATACGCGCCGATGAGGGCGTTGAAAACGATGATGAACGTGACGATAATGCCGTCGATGATCTGCTCGTGGCGATTCATCAACGAACCGGTGATGAACGCGAACGCCGCGATGATAATGAGCAGCCAGATGATATAGCTCTTGAACTGCTGGAGCAACAAGTGCCAGAACGACGCGCGCTTCTTCACCGCGATCGTGTTCGTGCCGTACTTAGCGACACGGCTCCTCACCTCCCTGCCGGAGAGCCCCTCCTTGCGCGCGTCGAGCGCGGAGAGGGCCTCTTCGGGGGAAAGCCTTGAATACTCGGTTCCCACCAGGTTTGTTCCCGAAAATCCTCCTTTAAAAGCTTTATAGAACTTCGAAGGCGTGGTCACGCGCGACGGATCGCGTCGTACTCCTCGAGCACGATGACGTCGAGCTCGTCGGTATCGCTCACCACGGACAATCGGCCGTCGCCGACATCTACTATTTGACGCGCGAGATCCTCGCCCTTCGCGTCCAAGCCGATACCGATGACGGACACGGCGATACCGGCTGCGCGCGCCTCGGCGACCGCGGCGAGCACATCGGTCTCGGGATCGGAACCGATCGTGGGAAGCGCATCGGTGAGGATGATGAGATGGTTGGCGCCCTCCTGGCGAGGGAACGTCGTGACCGCGTGGCGCACCACGCCGGCGATGTCGGTCTCGCTTCCCGTGCGCAAGCCCGCAAGAGAGCGCAATATGCCGCGGAAATCCTTTCCCGGCGGGACGCTGCGCTCGACCTCCTTGCCGAAGACGCACAAGCCGACCTTGTCGCCCGCGGACATCGCCTTCCAAGCGAGGGCGACTCCCGCGCGCTTTGCCTGCATGATCTTCGCGCCGCGCATGCTTCCCGAGGCGTCGATCGCGTAAATGATGTTCGCAGCACCTTTGGCCTCGCGCTCAAAGGCGCGCAGGTCCTCGACGCGCAAGGAACGATGCCCCCGGCGCAAGGCGGTCTTGACGGACTGCTGGACGCTCACCGAACGGTATGGCTCGTCGACGAAGGGCTTTGTTTGCTCGCGCATGCCCGTGACGGCTCGCCGCTTATGCACGCGCTCGCCCAGAAGGCCGCGCGCGTCCAGATGCTCAAGCTCTTGCACCGCGAGCGATACCGCTGCGAGCTCGAGCGCGTCGTCGGTGAACGCGCCGTCCGCGCCGATGACGCCCTGCTCCTGCAATTCGTCGAAGTTCTGCTTGATGCGCTCTTGCAGGTGGCGCCGGAACTCGGGGATCGTCGAGTTACGCTCGACATAGTCGGGAGGATAGCCTGTCAACTGACGGACGAGACGGTCGCCGAACAAGCGCTCCGCCGAGCGATAGTCCTTGACGAGCTTGGCCATGAGCAGCTCGGGCGTGAAGAACATCGCGTTGTTGGACACGGACTCAAGCACCATGTTCCCGAGATCGATGTCGGGCTTGTCAGCGTCGAGCACCGAATGCATCAACCCTTGCTTGTCCGCGTCGCTTCCGGGCTTTCCGGAGATCTCCTCTGCCTCCGCGAACTCGGAGACATTAACCTCTTCTTGCTCGCCGGCGTCCTCACCCCCGTCGTCGGATTCGGCGTTACCCGCCCTCGCCCAGCTGTAACCGGTTCTCCTCGGTGTAAGCGGAGAACTCCTCGGCCACGTACTGCTGGGCGGTCTTGAGGTAACGCGCAGCGGGCTTCAGGGAAAGACGGTGCGCGAGCACGGACGCGACCGCCTCCGAGAGGTCCTGCAATGTCGCCGCGTCGTGGCCGGAGAGCGTGGCGTTCGCAGAAGCGCGCTCGATGAGGCCGAGCGTCGCCCTGACGGACGGCGCCATCTCGAGGTTCTTGTCCAACCGCAGGCCGCGCACGAAACGCACCGCGTACGTCGTGAGAGCGTCGGGCACCGGCGCGTGGAGGCGCGCGTACTCCTTGACGATGCGCACCTCGTCCTCGAGGGTGTCCGGATAGGACATGTAGATCAGGTCGAAGCGGTCCAAGAAGACCTTAGAGAGCTCCTCGGTGCTGTTGTCGTCGGGGTTCATCGTGCCGATGAAGACGAAGGAGGCGGGGAAGTCCACGTCGTAGCTGCCGACAGTCGCCACCCGCTCCTGCAACACTTGGAGCATCGCGTTCTGCAGCTTGTCCGAGCAGCGGTTGATCTCGTCGAAGAACAAGACGCCGTTGTTCGCCTTGAAGATCTTGCCGGGAGTGAACGCCTCCACAGACAAGGGACCGTACTCCATGGCGCGCACAGGATCGATATCGCCGATGAGGTCCTCGGCGGTGAGGTCGGGACTGCCCTGGACGCGCACGAAACGCTCCTCGCCCGAGAAGGTGCGCGTCTTCGCCTTGCCGTCCGGTTCGCGACGAAACGCGTCGTCCGTCAACTCCATGTCCGGGAGCAATCGCGAGACGCTCTTGGCGAGCGTGGTCTTTCCCACGCCGGGCGGCCCGACGAGGATGACGTGCCTGCCGCTGAGCAGGGCGCTCTTGAGCTGACGCTTCACTCTGTCTTGTCCGATGATCTCGGGGAACTCCGCAGAAAGGAGGCCCTCGGTGAATTGCGATGGCATAGGCGCAGGGGAAAGCACGGACGGGTTAAAAGCCTATCCCGTCGTGTTCGTCGCGTTGCAGTTCGGGACCATGGTCCAGCCCGATGGCACGTCGCACGGCGTGTTGAAGGTGCGGCACTCGCCAGACGAGGTGTTCTCCGCGGTCGTGAGGACCTGCGCGCACAAGGTCTGGTTGGTCTGGTTCACTGTCTGGCCGACGGGCTTGATGCCCTGGTTGGGCGTGGTGAAGAAGATACGCTCCATACCCTGGCTGTTGATGAAGACCTGATATCCGAGCTTGTCGTAGTAGAAGATACGCTCTTTCTGGAGGTCCTGGCTCAATGTCGGGACGCCGAACAATCCGTAGATGTCAGAGAGATTGTGCCTGATGACGGTCTGGTTGACGAGGAACGGGTTAGCGGCCTGCGTGACGAGAATGCCCTGCACCTTGCCCTCCACCAAATGATAGAGGACGGCGCTCTTGTTCTGGCCGAGGTCGTACTCGATGTTGCGGATCTTGCCGAACTGATAGTCCTGCGAGACGTCTGGCTTGCCGAGGATGGCCTCGATGTGGCTCTGGTTGTCGCCCAGGCCCGTGCCGAAGACGCGGACCTGGTCCGCGGGGATGTTCTGGAGCAGGACGTCGTGGTAGAGGACCTCTCCAGGGACGTTCGGGACATTGCTCTGCCACGTCGCCTGATGGGTGCAGGCAGCCAAGAGCAGGAACGCCGTCACGGCGACTAGGAACCATCGCATCCGTGTGCGACGAGTCCCGCGTTTATAACGCTTGCGAAGGAATCATCGAGCCGCGACGGCCCAGCCCGCGATGCCGAGGACGGAAGCGGCGGTCACGATGACGCCGGCGACGATGACGCCGGCCACGCACGCCCAGAAGAACGGCCAGAAACCCGTGTCCAACACCTGGCTCGCGAGAGCTCCCGAGTAGACGCCGCTGCCCGGCAAGGGGACGGCGATGAAAGCGGCGAGGGCGTAGGCGCCCCAGCGCTCGGTGGCCTTGTGGACCTGGCGGCGCACATGCTCGACGTACCGGTTCGCCAATCGGGAGAACCACTTGAAACGCATGAACCATTCGTAGAGCAGCTCTAGCGCCCACCAGACGAGCACGCCGATGATGATGTTCGCCACGACACCGAGCAAGAACGCCTGCCACCAGGGGATGCCGCCGGCGATGCCGACGGGGATGCCCGCGCGCAGCTCCAGGCCGGGGGCGAAGGTGAGGAGCACGAGCAGCAAGTAACTATTCATCGGCTTCCTCGATGCGCTTGACATTCTCGACGGAGATGTGCAGCTGCTCTTTCAAGTGATGGCGCAATGCCGCCGGGACCTGCTCTGGACGGCGCAAGGCGCGCTCGGCCTTGGTGTGGAGCCGGCCGTCACGCTCGTAGGTCTCCTCGTGGGTCTTCTTGAACCGTTCCGCGTCGGCCTTCGCCGAGACGGGAGGGCCTTGGCGCTCGACAAGACGCGGCAATGAATGCTCTTTTGTGACGTACCACGCGTAGGAATCCTCTTTGTGCGCGAAGTGCCAGCCGCGCTCCACGACAGTGAAGCCCGCGCGCTCAAGAGACGACTCGATGCGCTCGAAAGCTTTTCTCACGCGCGCCCCCGCGATGTCGGGTTTGTCGTCGTCAGGGCTGCGCAACGTCACGAGCACCGCCGCGCCGGACGCTTTCGCCAGTCGTTCGCGCACGCGCTTCTCGTCGAAGGACTCGATGATGAAAAAGGATTCGGACGGCGAGCGCATGAAGGATTTGCAACGAGCGACGAAACGGTCGAACTGCTCCTGGCTCAACGCGGCGGCCGCGTTGCGCTCCGGCTGGACGGGATCAACGATGAGCAGCGGCGCGTGCTTCTGGGGATCGATGGCGGTCAATGGATCCTTGTGATGGCCTTCAAGGTCGATGACGACGGGCGCCTTCCAGGACGCCGCCGCCTTGGCGAGCTCGTAGAACGACTTGTAGCGCACGACGAGCAGGTCGATGACATGGCCGGAGAAGCCACGGATATAGGATTCTGCCCCGTAGACTCCCGCGGCCTTGCAGAACTGCTTGGCAAGACGCACCTCATCCTGCAATCCTTCTCCATGAGCGCGGAAGTACGTGACGTGCAGCGGGCTCATGTCGGTGACGTTGCGCGCCCGCGTCGCGTCCTCGACGGCGAGGACGGGGATGACCTCGAAATCGAAATCCCTGTAGGAGAACTGGAAGTAATCGCGGCTGCCGTGGATGCGCTCGGGCTTGAAACGGGAGAGGACGTCCTCGAGGATGTCCGGCAATTCCTCGTCCTCCATATCATAATCAAGGGCGAAGCGCACGAACACGTCGATATCGTGGTCGTCGCGCAAGAAGGTGTCCTTCGCGACAGAACCGCCCGGGACCGCCCGAGCCATGACCTGGCGCTTCTCCAACTCGGCATTGATGATGGTGAGGGCCTCGTCGCGCACGTCGCGCACGGACGGGTCGGGACGCAAGGCCTCCTTGACCTCCTCGAGCATGCTGAACACGGACATGACTGCATTGAACCGCTCTCCCTTTAAGTGGGTTGCGCTAGGGCTTGGGGCGCTTCTGGAGCAGGTCTATCTGGAGCTGCTGGATCTCGAGGAGGTGCTGCCACTGCTGCTGGATGAGGTAATCCACCTTCTCGGAGAGGTTGCGTATCTGCAGTTCGGCCTTGAGATTGACCTTGTAGTCGTTCTCCGAGCGCAATCGGTCCTTGTCCTCCTTGCGGTTCTGGCTCATCATGATGATGGGCGCCTGTATGGCGGCAAGGGTGGACAAGACGAGGTTGAGGAGGATGAACGGGTAGGGATCGAAGGGATGCGCGGCGATGAGCCAGACGTTGAGCGCTATCCACGCGAACATCGCGACGCCGAACGAGATGATGAACGTCCAGCTCCCGCCGAAGTCCGCGATGGCGTCCGAAGCGCGCTCGCCGAAGGTGAGCTTGCGGTCGAACATGGCATCTACGTTGCGCGCGAGGATCTCGTAATCGACCATGCTCTTGATGACCTCGTGGTCGAGCTTGGTGAGTTCGCCCCTCTCGGCGGCGACGATGCTCTCTATGTAGTGCTGTCGATAGCGTTTGAGGTCCTGCCGGCAGATGATCGCATCCTGCGAGACATCGGGGTGGTCCTGGATGATGAGCTCCTGCACGCCGGGACGGACGGTGTGCATGCGCTCGCCGTCCTGCATGCGGCGCTCCTTGCCGCAGAGCGCGCACGTGAAGCTCTTGCCGTTCATCGATACAGACCCGGCGCGGCGATTATTTAAGGGTTTGCCGTGGACGGCATGATTCGCGTAGAGCAACGTCCCTATCGCCCGATGGGGGCGTGGCCGCCGCAAACATTCAAATACTCTGTGGCGCTCAAACGACAGATGGCGCTCTCGGCACTCCCCATCATCACGGACCTGTCGGTGCTGTTGCTCTTGGGGATACTCGGCACGTTGCTCGCGAGGAAACTGAAGATCAGCAACGTGCTCATCCTGCTCGTCGGGGGCTTTGTCATCAGCAAGATCGCGCTCGCCCTCGGGCACGCGGACCTGTTCAGCCTGCCGGAGATATTCCTCGTGTCATTGGCCATCATCACGCTGGCCGTCGTCGTGTTCGAGGGTACGAGCAGGTTGTCGTACCGTCAGCTCGACACGTTCTCTGTCCCTGCATTGACGCTCACGCTGTGGCAGATGCTCTTCGTAGCGGTCGCCGTCGGCCTTGCGGCGTACCTGGTCTTCTTCAGCGGCGTCCCGCACGGCATCATCTTGTCGCTCATCCTCGCGGTCGCCGTGGCCGGAACGGACCCGAGCAGCGTGCTTATCATGGTGCGCGACGCGACGGGAAAGGTGGTGCAATTGCTCACGCTCGAGGCCATCATCAACACGCCCGTCATGGTATTGATCCCGTTCATCTTGCTCGACACGCTGACGGCGAGCTTCAATCCCGCGCAATTGCTGGACATCCTCCAGCAGATCATCGTGGGCATCGGGACGGGAGTGGTGCTGGGCATCATCGTGTCCAAGGCGTTGCGCCGCTTCTACGCGCAGAACATCAATCCGGTCGCGGTCATCGCCGCCACCTTATTGTCGTACATCCTCGCCGAGAACCTGCACGGCAGCGGCGTGCTCGCCGTAGCGACGTTCGGCGTCCTGTTCGGGAACTTCACCATCAAGCGAAAGGAAGAGCTGCAGGACTTCAGCTTCGCGTTCAGCAACGTCCTCGAGCTGCTGATCTTCGTACTCATCGGCATCATCATCGGCAAGGACTATCCCCTCACGTTCGGTTTCTTCCTGCAGACATTCGCTGTATTCGTCGCCCTTGTCGGCGCACGCGCGGTCGCGGTGTACCTGACCTTCAGGAAGCAGTACGACGCCAAGGAGATGCTGTTCGCCGCCCTCACCGCGCCGAAGGGATTGGCCGTCGCAGTGCTGATCTTCACGTTCGCCTTGTACTCGCAGATCCCCGCGGACATGCTCTACGTCCTGTTCGCCATCACCGTCTATAGCATATTGCTCGCGACGGTGACGGGCGTGTGGTGGGCGAGGGAGCAGTCGAAGCGCATCGCCCAAAAAGAACAAGAAGCCATACGCAAACCC
Source organism: Candidatus Woesearchaeota archaeon (assembly GCA_046704725.1). GTDB lineage: Archaea > Nanobdellota > Nanobdellia > Woesearchaeales > SKIA01 > SKIA01. The sequence goes on from JBJKRI010000008.1 coordinate 90,240, forward strand.
GTGAAACGCAATGAACCAAGAGCGGATACTGCTTGATACGAACGTGCTGCTCGCCGTGGCGGACGGCTTCGACCTGTTCGGAGAGCTCCGCACGCACTATCCCCACAAGACGCCGAGCATCATGGAGGGAACACTGGGGGAGCTCGAGAAGCTCTCGACCACGGGAACGGGCGCCCAGAAGGCCGCTGCGCGCCTCGCGCTGTCGCTGGTCCGGGAAGAACATTTAAATATGGTCCCCCACTCCGCCAATCACGTCGACACCGCCCTGCTCGAAGAAGCGCAGGCCTCCGGGGCCCCGATCGTCACGATCGACAAGGAGCTCTTGGGGCGCGCCCGGGAAGCGGGGGTCGAGGCGTTGACTGTCAGGCAGCGCAGGCGCATCTCGCCGGCTGGACCCTGAGAAGGAGGCAACATGTATTACACCATCAAAGTCAAGGATCACATCCGCGTCCCGCCGAACATGTTCGGCGAGGACCTGTCCGCAGCGATCACCAAGCAGATCCGCAGCAAATATGACGGCTTCATCAGCAAGACCGTCGGCATCGTCGTGGGCGTGGGAGGCGTCGAGGACATCGGCGAGGGCATCGTCATCCCCGGTGACGGCGCGTCGTACTACGAGACGACGTTCTCCTTGCTGTCGTTCCGCCCCGAGCTGCAGGAGGTCGTCGAAGGGGTCATCAAGGATATCGCCGACTTCGGCGCGTTCATCACGCTCGGACCCGTGGACGGGATGATCCACATCAGCCAAGCCATGAACGACTTCGTGAGCTTCACGAAGGACAAGACGCTCCAAGGGAAGGATTCCGGACGCGTCCTGAAGGTGGGCGACGCCTGCCGCGCACGCATAATCGCCGTCTCCTACAAGGATGTCACCAATCCGAAGATCGGATTGACCATGCGACAGGAGGGGCTGGGGAAACTGGAATGGATATCGGAGGACCTCAAAGAATGATCACACCGGACGAGTACATGTCGAGCCCTGTCATCACCTCGAAGCCCGAGGACACCGTCGAAGCATTGAGCAAGCTGATGGACCTCAACAACATCGGCAGCATCGTCATCGTAGTGGATGGCCGCATCGCCGGCATCGTGACAGAGCGCGACCTGGTCCGGAAGGTCCTCTCGAAGAACAAGGAACCGGCCGACGTGCTCGCGAAGGACGTCATGACCAAGACCGTGCACACCGTCGCCAAGGACGCGACGCTCATGGAGGTCGCCGCGCTCATGAAGAAGCACACCATGCGCCGACTGGTCGTGGTGGACGCCGAGCAACCGGTCGGCATCATCACCAGCCGGGATATCATCAGTCTCCTCGTGGAATAACATGGCAAAAACAAAAGTCTGTAAGAAATGCAAGATCTTCGTGGAGGGCGACCTCTGCCCGATCTGCAAGAAGGACTCCTTCACCACGAACTGGCAGGGACGCATCTACTTCCTGGATGTCAAGCGCTCGAAGATCGCCCAAGAGATGGGCATCGAGCACAAGGGAGAATACGCGATAAAGACGAGGTAAGAATGGAGATCACCGTACTCAACGAATTGACGCGACCGCTGCTGAAGCGGCGCGAAGTCACCGTCCGCGTGCATTTCGACTCGCACACGCCGAGCCGGCAGCAGCTCGCGGACGCGCTCAGCGACAAGCTCAAGTGCCCGCGCGAACTGCTCATCGTGCGACAGATAAAGACTGCCTTCGGCGACACCGCCGCGCGCGTCGTGTGCTACTGCTACTCGGACGCGGCCACGCTCAAGGAGATCGAGCGCGACAACATGCAGGAGAAGCACAAGAAGCAGGCGCCCCCTCCGGAGGAAAAGCCCGCTGAAGCTTCCGCCGAGAAGGCAGAACCGGAGTCGCCGAAAGAAGAGGCGGCCGAGGAGCCAAAGACCGAAGCCAAGCCTGAAGAGTCCACAGATGGAGAGCCTTCGAAGGACGCGGCGGCGGAGAAGCCGGAAACCCCGGCAGAGGAGAAGTGATGGCATACAAGGATTCCTACAAGGTCGAGGGCGGGAAAGTGACTCGCAACAAGAGCTGCCCGAAGTGCGGCAACGGCGTGCTCCTCGCCGAGCACAAGGACCGGCGCACGTGCGGCCGCTGCGGCTACGTCGAATACAAGAAAGAATCCGCTTAGACCCCGCGTTTTTCCGGAAACCGTTCCGGAGCGCTTTAGTTGTGCAGAACGCACGAGTATCGCATGGGCCTTTCCGATATCATCGATCGCTTGTCGCGCACGCTCGACCGACGCTTCATCCCAAACCAGAGGAAGCACGCCGACCTCTACGTGCAGGCGACACCGCTCGAACGGCAACGATACAGGCAGACACGGACGGACCGGGAACGGCTCGACGACATCGCGACGCGGCTCAAGTACAGAGCGACCACGCACAAGAGCGAGGACCTCGAACGGGCGATACGAGCCATCGACACGCAACGCGAGCGCTACCGCACCATCGGAGACACGACGATCCTCGACCTGCTCACGACGAAGGGGACGACGTACGCGAAGCGCTTCGAACGCATCGAGCGGCATCTCGAGACGCACGAGGCGACGTACGACGACCTCGCCCTCGCACGCGCATACCTCCAGAACAATAGCTACCTGCGGCGGATGCGTCATGACGACGGATTCGTGCAGCGGCAGGAGCGGCTGGAAGGGCTTCTGGACAAGAAGCTCGCGCGTGTCGCGCGCAGTGACCCGGGACGTCGCTGGTACAGTCCAGCCCTCCGGAAGGCGAGAGCGCTGTTCGCACACGATCCGCCCAAGCAGAAGATGGAAGCGGAACGGCCGTACCGGCTCGTCGGCAAGCGGACCGCGTACCTGGCCAAGGCCGCCGCCGTGGCGGGGATCGTCGCCGGAACCCTCGCTGCGATACCGATACCGGTGTATCTCGCGCTGTTGTGAGCACTCGCGAGGGGGAGTGCAATATCTATAAAGCGCAGTCCTCGGAAAGTGCGTATGCGCGCACGCACCGCTCTGATGGTCCTGCTCGCGCTCGGGGCGCTCGCGCTCCAGGTGCAGCCGGCGACACAGACCGTGAACGGCGGCATCGGCACGTCGTTCAACCAGGTCTTCACGGTCGTCAACAACGAGCCGCGGCCGCTCACGATAACCATCGAGCCGGACCCGTACTCATTGTACCTGTCCGGGGCGGCGACGCTGAGCGAGCAGTCCTTCGTGCTCAAACCGCAAGAGAGCCAGAACGTCCAGGTCCGGGGAGTGGTCCCGACGCTCGGACCCGAGGTGCACAAGCTCATCTATCACGTGCGCAGCGACGCGGGCGACGACCAGACCTTCACCGTGCGCATCCCCATCGCGGGCACGCCCGTATTGCAGCCGAAGGTCACCGTCACCACGAACGACGTGGTCGCGTCCCAAGCGGTGGAGGCAAAAGCCACGCTCTTCAACTTCGGGAACGTCATCGCATACTACAACCTCACGCTCACGGTCAAGGACCAGAGCGGCGTATTGGGGACCGTGCGGTATCCGCGTGCGGTACAGGTCCTTCCTGGCGACCAGAAGGACATCACGCTCTTGTACACTGATGCGCTTGACCCGGGCAACTACGTGCTGCGCGTGGACGGCGAGGTGAACGGCGTACAGAACGTGTCGGACACCGCACCCTTCCGCGTGATCCTCGCCGACCAGAACAAGAGCGTCAGCGTCGGATCCGACCTGATCCTGCACATCAAGCGCTACCAGAACACCACGACGGTCGCGTACACGATCTCGCAGGGCAGCGACGTGCTCATACAGGACACGATCGTCTCCGATTCGGACACGCTCACCATCCCGACGCACTCGCTCTCGCCCGGGGACTATCAGGTCACCGTGCGCGTGATCCACGGCGGGGGGGCGGACACGACGCGGATCGGTCTTGCCGTGCACCAGAAATCGCCGTTCAACGCCTGGTACGTGCTCATCGTCGTGGCGATCGGGATTATCGGATCGCTCTTCACAAGCCCTGTGCGCCTGCGCGTCCGCATCCTCCTATTGTACTGGCGCATCGGCCGTAGGGAAAAGCAATTAAACCGCTTGCTCGCACGAGCGCATGCATTATCACGATGACCCCTGAACAACATATCTCCGCCCTCGAGGAGCGCCTCGCCCGCATAGAGGAGCATATGCATGTCCTCGAGGAATATCTGCACCATTACGAGCAGCAGCGGGAGAAGCAATAGTTTTATATAGTGGTTTTTTGAAGAAAGGGGTACAGAAATGTATACTGACACAGTGACTGGCACGTTTCGTCGGCTGTTTCTCGTATTAGTGATATGTGTCGTGCTCGCAGGAGCCGCGACAGCATTGAACACACGGCTCAACATCACCATCAAGGAAACGGTCAACCAGAACGTCACGTACGCCAAGAACTTCAATCTCGTCGAGAACAGGACCTATGCGGTCATCGAGGGCGTCATCACCTTCACGAACCCCGGCAACGAGACGATTTACGACATCAATTCGCGGCTGAACAACGTCTCGAACCTCGCAACGAACTTCGTCAACACGGGCGGACGCCCTGGCTACGAGGTCGTCTTCCCGCACGTCAACGATTCCGTGCAGAACATCACCGGGAACATCACGACCAGCTGGAAGAGCCTGGGCATGGACCTCGACGAGGACGGCACCAACGACACCGTCCGACTGGTCAATAATACCATCCAGTTCAATCTCTCCAGCCAATACGACCTGTACACGATCAACCTCTCGAACTCGACGAACGCATCGATCAACATTAGCAACGTCCCTGTGGCGCTGAACATGAACTTCAACCTCACGAGCATCACGCACACCGGGGAGTACAACGACAACGTCACCTTCGCGTACGTGACGATCAACGGCACGGAGACCACGGCGGGACAGCTCACGCTCGGCAGCCAGATCACCATGACGGTCAACAACACCGCCCGCAACTACTCCATCCTGCACATCCCCGAGCTCCGGCCCGGCCAGGACACGATTTTCAACTACAACGTGAGCTCATTGCTCGTCAACCCGCCGCTCGACATCAACAGCAGCTACACGAATCCCGAATTCCAGACGAAAGTGCTCGCCGGACAGCGCTTCTGGGTGCGATTGACGGCAGGGAACATCGAGAACGTCGGCACGCTCGAGAACGTGAACGTGACGCTCGCCGCGCAGAGCGTCAACGTCTCGAACGCGAGCTCATCCGAACTGTTCAACTTCACGCTGCACAACCTGTCGACGAACTCCAGCATCAGCGACGACTATCAATGGGTCGACAACACCACGAACAGGACCTGGTACTGGACGGTGAACAACGGCTCGATCGCCATCGGGCACGAGTACAACATCAGCTTCCAGATACAGGCGCCGGACACGGTCTCGTCGAGCGGAACGTACCTCGCCCTGCTGCAGACGCTGCAGTACCGCATCAACACCACGGCCTCCACGCTCGGCGTGAGCAACGTGCGCGCGCACGCAGCCGTCATCTTCAACACCTCCAAGCGTATCGTCAGCCCCCAGGACAATCTCAGCAACCATAACGTGACCTGGGAGAGCATCCCCCGCGTGGGAACAAACGATAATATCACCTTCTCGCTGGAGAAGGTCAGCGTCTGGGTCACCAACACGCTCGACCCCAACCAGCCGACGAACATCAGCAAGAACTACACGCCCGGAACGACGATCAATGCTTCCACGTTGTGGACCGGAGCGGCCTGGCTGTTCAACTACACGGACGGCTCGAGCGACGCGAACCCGCCGCCGATCGTCTGGGTCAAGCCGTACTGGATCATCAAGAACACGGCCAACCAGATCGTCTCGAGCAGCGTGACGGTCAACGGCACCGACCTGTACATGAACTACATCTATGTGGTCAACGGCTACTGGTTGGACGTCCAGAAGAAGGTGCTCGACGCGGGCAACAACACATACAATATCCGCATTGTCGTGCGCAACCGTGGCAACGGCTACACGCCGCAGAACATGACGGTCACCGTCTACGACTTCATCCCGTCGGACTTCAGCGCGTCGAACTTCTCGCCGATGTACAACAACGCAAGCAACGTGACCGGGCAGTTCGCGGGCGTCGCGTACAGGTGGGACGTCGGACTGCGGACGAACCTGTCCACGAGCTTCGCGCCCAAGGGAGACCCGAGCGGACTCGACTACTACTACCTCAACTACACCGTCAACGGCAGCGGGAACTTCAAGGTCAGCGACCTGTACATCGTCGGTCTGGACCCGCGGGCGGTCAACGGAGCGAACACCTTCCGGGGGGTCAGCGTGATCAGCAACATCGCCAGCACCTCCAAGGAGGTCATCTACCTCGCGATCGTCTTGTTCCTCATCGGCATCAACGTCGCCAACTTCATGATGACGAGCCGCATCAACCGCAAGCTCGACCGGAAGTGAAGGTTTTTCGTATCCGCCGAAATATCGGAACGTTTTTAAACGAAAACGGGCGGGACACGGTCGTATGAGGATGAGAGGGATTCTGTCTGCAGCGCTTCTCCTCGTGGTGTGCGCGACGTTGGCCGCATCGCTCGCGTCGGCGGAGGTCGTGGTCTTCGATCAGTACAACACGACAGCCACGATCGGGAACGGCAATATCCACATCCTGCGCACCGTACGCATCCGGAACGTTGGCGAGACGCCGATCATCCCAGGCGAGCTGCATTTTCGCCTCTACCAGAACCAGGGGGGCACGAAAGTGCCGATACCAGTCACGAACCTGACGGCGAAGGCCGCGACAGGGACCGCTCTTGGGACCACGATCGCGACGCGCGACGGGGAGACCGACCTGTCCGTGCAGGTCTGGGACCCGCTCCTGCCGGGGTTCTCGTACACCTTCACCATGGAGTACAACCTCGACTTCCATCCTTCGGGAGTCCTGTTCTACGAGCTCCAGCTGCCGCAGGAGGAGACGACGATACCGATCACCCATGAGACCACGACGTTCAAGCTCGCGGACGGCTATCATGTGACGTACGCTCCCGGCGGAGCGGTGAGCAGCGCATCGGGCAACACCGTCGTGCAATGGGACAAGACGAACCAGGAGCGCGTGGTCGAGTATTCCTGGGTTCCCTTCCCCGAGCTCGGCATCCGCGCGGTGAACGTCTTCTGGCTGATCATCATCGTCGCGCTGGTCGCGGTGTTCGTCCTCTCCGTGCGCAGGCAGCGCAAGCGCTCCAGACGACCGCCACGACACGGCGGCGGGCCCTACCAGCAATACCAGCAGCCGTACGGCCAGCACTGGCAGCAACAACCGCGGCAGCCGCCGCACGGAGGGCAGGGATGAAATGGCCTGTACTGGCGCTCCTCCTCCTGCTCGTGCCCGTGGCCAGCGCGAGCACGCTGACGGTCAACCTGCATGAGCACGGGCGCATCACGGACTACCTGAACACGTACTGGGTGGTGAACGTCAATGGCACAGGGACCATCGTGAATCCCTCGTCGACCGACCTGTTCACCGTCCGGCTCTACTTCGACATCCTCGGGCTCAACCTCATCGACAAGGGGGGTGACGGACAGTTCCAGGGGGACTCGCTGTACTTCAACAGGGTGCCGGCGAACAGCACGGAGACCTTCAGCTACCAGATCGTCGGGATCACCGCGGTCCCACCGACGCTGACGGGCAAGGGCGTGCTGTACACGGGCATGGCCAAGCGATCCCCGCGCATCTACGCCGACGTGTTCGGCTCGTTGCAGAAAGCGCCGCTCGAGAATCCCGCCTACACCGGAAGGCCCGGACGCCTCGTGTCGGTCACGCTCAACAACCCCACACAGCTGCAGTTCACCATCCAATCGCTGCGCGTGCTCAAGACGCCGAGCAGGGACCCGAACAACATCCTCAGGGAGTGGGACGTGGTCAACGACACGAACCCGCGCGTGCTCGAACCGGGAGGCATCTATGTCAACGACATCCTCGACAAGAACTCCGCCGACGGGGAGGTCTACTGGCTGCAGAGCGACGTATACATCAGCAACGTGGATCTCGTGGACCAGAGCAACATCACGCGCTACACCGAGCAGAACCTGACGGTGCCCGTCGAGCTGCTCAACTACACCAACGTGTCCACGAACGCGACGAAGAGCTACGTCACGTCGGGATACGTGCTGACCAAGGAGGCCTCCGACACCGTGGCGACCCCCAAGCAGCCCGTCACGCTCACGCTCATGCTCTACAACCTCGGCGACCAGCTCCGGCAATACTCTGTGCAGGACACCCTTCCACAGGGCTTTCTTGCGAGCAAGGACCCGTTGACGTGGAGCGGGCAGGTGCCCGCGCACGGCTCCGTGTCACTGTCGTACAACGCGACGCTCAACGACACGTCGCTGGCAGGCCTCGACGCTTTCCCGCGCGCGCAGGCCACCATCGGCGGCACCACGATATACTCACAGGAGGTCCCCTTCATCCGCCAGTACCTGCCGAAGGACAAGGTCTACGTCCAGAAGCGCGTCACCTACCAGGGCAACAACCAGGTCTCTGTCACGGTGTCCGTGCAGAACCTCGGGAGCAAGACCGTCGACGGCACGACGCTCAAGGAGTTCCTGCCCGACTCGGCGGTCTTCTCGGAGATCAGCGTGACGCCGGAGGGCAAGGGGGTGTGGAAGGTTCCTCCCCTGTCCCCTGGACAGACCTGGGACGTGACGTACGTGACCGACCAGGGCCCGTCACTGAACACGCTGCCAATGCTCTACGGCATCCCGTCGAGCAGCGTGCTGCGCAGCATCGTGCTCGAGAACGTGGTGAACGAGGCGTGGCAGTTCGTCAAGGCGCGCGGCATCGAGTTCGTCGGCCTCGGAGTCGTCATCCTCCTGCCGCTGCTCTATGTCCTTGGGAAGCGCTTCTCCTGGTTCACCTAAGGAGTGAGGGTGATGTTGTCCGTCGTCAGGTTCTGCGAGGCGAGATACTCCTGGTTCTGCGCTTGCATGGTCTTGAGCATGGCGTTGGCCTGGTCCACCTGCTCGGTGATGTTGTGGCTGAACAGGTTGGGCGAGCAGTCCGTCAGGGGCTCGGCCTTGAACGCGCAGTCGATCGCGTTCACGGAGTCTTGCGAGAATTGGATGGTCCGGTCGGAGGCCTGCTGGCCGAGGACCTGGATATTGGCGAGCATCCCCAGGATAATGGCGGCCGCGATCGGAGCGAAATACCAACTAGTCATTACTGTACGGTAGTATTACATTATATTTAAACGTTCCTACTGTAACTATTATAAAGTGGAGTCACAATGGTTTATAATGGAAGGAGCGTCCCCCCGCACGCGCGCCCGTGGTGTAGCGGTAACATGCGGGCTTCCCAAGCCTGCGCTCCGGGTTCGACTCCCGGTGGGCGCAGCCGGCGATAGGTTTATAACGTATTTTTAAGAGGAATCCGCAGGAGCGACGGTGGAATCCCCTCTTGCAGAGCGACGTCGGCAATCAGTGCACTCCATACTCCTCCTGCTCGTTGTGTGCATCGCATTGCCAGCGGCGACAGCGCTCACGATCACCAGCCCGACCGGGGACATTACAGCAAACAGCCTGCCGACGACGGTGACGATCAGCTGGACGGGAAGCACAACGAACACGACAGTCACCCTCAACGGGACAACGGCGTACAACAAGACGCTCAACGGGACGAACACGACAGTCAGCCTCGGCGCGGGGACCTACACGCTCGACGTGACGGGCAACGGGAGCGCGAACCTGGACTTCTCCGTCGGACAAGGGGCGCCGATACTCACCCTGAGCAGCCCGCAGAGCAGCTACAGCGTGGGAGACATCGTGCACCTGACCGCGACAGCGGACCGCGCGGTGAACGCGAACCTGACGATATCGCTCAACAGCACGCCGATCGAGAACTACACGCTGAGCATCGACAAGAGCGTCGACCTGTTCTACATCCCGCAGAAGAGCGGGACCTACCAAGCGGTGCTGCGCGCCCAGGGCTCGAGCGCGACAACCAGCTGGACCGCCACCCAGCCCCAGCCATTGGCCGCGGACTACACGTACGACAGCCCGATCGTGCGGCAAGCGGCTACCTTCAGCGCGCAGGCCAGCGGCGGGACGCCGCCATACACCTATGACTGGAACTTCAGCGACGGCACCACCAGCGCCGGCCAGGACAGCACCCACTACTTCTTCACACCAGGCACGCAAAGAGCGACGCTCACGGTGACGGACTCCGCAGGCCACACCGTCAACGCGACACACACGTTCACCGTCCAGGAAGCGACCTACACCGTCGAGGTCACCGTCCGAGACCAGAACGACCAGTACCTCCAGGGCGTGCAGGTCGATCTCACAAGCACGGACGGCAAGCAGAACAAGACAGGAGATACCGACTCCACGGGAACGGCGCGGTTCACCGGCATGCTCGGGAACTACACGCTGAAACTGACCTTCCTGGGAACGAACTACCTCAACGACACGATCAATGTCTCGGACAACGACAATCTGCTCTACAACATCACCCTGCCGCAGCAGAACACTACCAATACTACCAACACCACGAACACGACAGCGGCGACGAACACCACGAACACCACCACGAACATGACGAATACGACGAACACGACCGCGCAGCAGCTCGCGGTCCCGAAGCAGACCGCCGCACAGACGGCGGAACAGGCACTCGCGGCGGCGCGTGCCGCCAACGTGAGCATGCTGTCCCAGCGCAAATTCGACCTCAAGCTCTCCGCGGACAAGGACCGCGTGCTCGCGCACCTCGGGCTGTACGCACGCTTCGACGAGGCGACGACCAAGATCCAGCAGGCCACGAGCGATGCGGACATCACGAACGCGCTCCAGGACGTCCCCGTGAACGTGACCATCGACAGCCAGGAAACGACCATCACCTACCCCGACCCGAGCACGCTCCACAACGCCATACAGGCCTTCCTCCAGGCGAAGGGGGTGACCGACAGCACGCTCCAGCAGCAATACATCGACAGCATCACCGCGCTCACGAAGAACGTGACCATCAAGACGACGGTCACCAAGGCGACGATCGGCTATCCGGGCAAGAAAGAGACGCAGACGCTCGTGTCACGGACCATCACCGCGCCGAGCGGGAGCTACGCGGTGGAGAACATCCCCAAGACCTTCGCCAAGGACGTGAGCGTCCTGAAGATCGACGGCGACTACGACGTGCTCCAATCGGACCCGATCCTCCGGTTCAACAGCGACAACTACACCTACAGCGCTCCCGGATCGCTGACGGCGCCAAAACCGCCGCTCGTCGTCCCGCAGCAGCTCCTGCCGAAAGGAGGGCTCTCGGGATTCCTCAGCATCTCCCTGGGCAAGAGCAACCCCGTACGCACGGCGATATACGCGATCGTCATCGGCATGTTCCTCGCGGGACTCGTGGTCGGTCGCAAGGTCGCGCGAAAGCGTGAACAGAACGCGTTGTTCGACGAGTTCAGCGATGTCGCGACGCACGCGATCGAGCTCATCAACGCCGGAGAGGGAGCGCACGCGGCAGAGCTCACATCCGACGTGCTCGCCGTGTACGGGCAATTGTCGCCGGAGCAGCAGGCCATGCTGTCCGACGTGATCGGGCACCTGGACCGCAACGCACAAGAACAATCGTTCCTCCAGACGATCGAGGGCGCGTACCGGACCGCCACGGAGCACCCCGACGACATCAACATGGTCTCGAGGGTCTACGAAGAGGCGATCAGCGCGTACGAGACGCTCCCGCAGGAGTCGCAGGCAACGCTCAAGCCGCGCCTGGAGGAGCTCGACACGCACCTGGAACGGATACTCAGCGCATGAACAACAGAAAAGAGGTGAGCATCGTCCTCGCGCTGGCAGCGATGCTGCTGCTCGCGGGGCTCGCGGGAGCGTACGAATACCCCATCAAGGAGGGCATCTTCCTCGTGCGGCCGGACAACAGCTTCATCGACTCCACAGGGATACCGCACTACCTGCAGAACGAGGACCTCATCTTCTTCGCGTGCCTCGAGAAGACAGGCATCCCCATCCATCTCTCGGTGCTGTGCACGGACAACAACCAGTTCGAGGACGTGCAAGCCTACCGCTGGGGGCCGGACAACTGCTATATCGGCGCGACGAACCTGCAGAACTTCGACTGCACGCAGGCAGTGGTGCAGGCAGACTACGTCCAGGACGGGGAGAACCTGCAACTGACGCAGCCCATACGCATCAACAAGTTCTCTAACACGCTCAACCGCATCGTCCAGACGCAATACTCGGACGGCGGCTGGCAGACTCCATTGGACACCGCGTACGGATTGTTCGTGATCGCGCACTTCCCGAACATCTTCGAGCAGCGCATCCAGCAAGCCATCGAATACCTCAAGCTCAACCGCGACCAGAAGAACAAGTGCTGGCCGGCGAGCGGCTGCAAGATCAGCACGACGGCGAACATCCTGTTCCTGCTCAATCAAGCGGGGTTCTCGGACCTGCGCATCCAGCACGACGCCGCGCTCTACCTGCAGCACAAGCAGAACTACCTGTCCGGCGCGAAATGGAACATCGTCCTCGGAGACCACATCCTCAACCAGAACAACAGCGTCAACACGAGCTGCGTGTTCGACTACCAAGACTCGCCATACACCCTCAACCTGAGCAAGTACCCCGCGAACACCACCATCAACCTCACGCCCGTGTACGACGCGCACATCGGTATCGTGTGCACAGAGAACGTGTACGTCACGCTCTACAACCGCTACAACGAGAGCCTGCTGCGCTACCAAGGGGACAACTTCTCGTACACGATACCCGGAGCGTGCTGGACCCTCAACGACGAGAATATCAGCTGCGACGTGCGATCGACGCTATTCGCGGCCAACGACGGCCTGGCGAGCTCGCAGACGAGCGCGGCGAAGAGCTATCTGGCGAGCATCCTGACCACCGACCGGCTCGCCGGCAAGAAAGTGGGGCTGAACGCGACAGCGATCGACGACGCGCTCTACCTCGTGCTGAAAGGGACCTCGAGCAATGACGTGCTCACCAGCGTGCTCTACCACCAGCAGAACCTCGGCGGCTGGCAGCTCAACAGGACCTATTACAAGAACACGTATTTCGAGGCGTCCCCGGACCAGGTGACGAACCTGTACGACGAGATCACCGACAACGTGAGCAAGGATATCGTGGCGACGGGCTACTCCATCATGGGACTGATCGCGAACGGCTACAACCGTAGCGACGAACCCGTCGTGGACGCGGAGCGCTGGGTCAGCCTCATGGAGGACCAGACAGGGCTCAACTACACCGACAAGCAGCTCACCGACGCCAAGACGGCCGCCGCCTACGCGGGGAACAAGAGCCTCATCCTCAATGACACCAAACGAAACGCCATGGCGTTCTACGTGCTAGAGAACAACGCGCGACCATTGCTGCAGGCGAAACCACGAATCGTCATCATGGACCGGCCGACCGTCGCCGTGGATGTCGTCAACCCGACGATATTCGACCTGAACAAGCTCACCTACAAGCTCTCGAGCAACCTGCAGAGCCAGATATCCGTGGACGAGAAGGACAGCGTGAGCGCCTACAGCTTCCGCCGCATACAGATACACCTCAAGACGGACACGCCGACGGCGGACATCGGCTACCTGCGCATCCTCGAAGGGAACAACGAGTACCTCAAGCTGCCCATCATCGTCGAGAGCACTCCCCACCTCAACATCACCCTACCCAAGCGCATCACGGTCTTCGGCAGCACAGCCATCCTGCCGTTCACCATCGACAAGAGCGCGCACAACTTCACGTGCAGCCTCGAATGGAACAGCACGGGCATCAGCAGCGGAAGCGCCTTCGATATCAACGGCGTGAACGGCACGACCTATAACTATCCCGTGCAGTTCGCCAAGCTCGAGACGGAGAACGCCATATACGGCGGAACGATCACGTGCAGCGCGAACCTCGTCACGTTCGTCATCCCGTTCGCGACCAACGTGGTGCGCTTCAGCAGCAGGCCGTTGCACGTCACGCCGACGTACCTATCGGTGAACGACAGCCTGCCGCAGACGGTGACCGTGGAGAACATGCTCGACCAGAGCGTGGACGTGGAGATGAAGCTCGTGAAACAGGACCCGCTGGTCGTGCTCTCGGACCCCTACTTCACCCTCTATCCAGGGGAGAGCAAGAACGTGAGCGTCCAGGTCATCCCCGACAAGAACAGCGGGTACAACACGACCAACGCCGTCGTGTTCTCCACGTACGGCGTGGAGAACCGCGTGGTGCTCGACGTGAACATCCATCCACCCGGGCCGGGATTCCTCTCGGGATGGGTGCTCTGGGGACTGCTCGCGGTGCTCGTCGTGCTCGGAGGAGCAGGAGCATACTTCGGCTACCGCTACCGCGAGGCCATCGGGAAGTGGTACGACGCGCGCTTCCGCAAGGAGGACTCGCGGTTCAATGTCTTCAAGAAAGTGAGCGAGATGGAGACGCAGGAAGAACAGGTCGCCATCCGCAACATGATACGCATCCTCAAGCTGCAGGGGCTCAAGGACACAGAGGTCCGTCAACGGCTCCAGAAAGACGGCTACAGCGCGGCGGATATCGACGCTGCCCTCACGACGCAGGAGGATGCAGGGCGTGGTGCAGCTCGATGAGCGTCGAGGCGCTCCACGCCTGGCACCAGCAACCGAACGGCTCCTGACGGTCCGCGCTGCTGATCTCCGAGCAATGCCCGGCGGCCCCCTGCATGAGCAGGTCCTTGACCGACGACGCGTAGAGGCGTTCGGCCAGGGGACGGAACGACGGGTCGATGCGCAGCAAGGAGATTGCCACCAGATTATCCACGAAATACCACGCGTCGCCGCGATGGTACGACCGGTCGTCCATGCCCGTGTGGCTCCCATGGAAGAAGACGTGCTCGCGGTCGATGGATGACAATCCGCCCCAAGGCGTGGTGAGCTGCGAGAGGAGGTTCTTCGCGACGACGGACCATTCCTCGGGAGAGAGCAGGTCGGGGAAGATATAATGCGCGAGCAGCGCGTTCGGACGGATGGTGCCGTCGTGATGACCGTCCACCCAGCCGTCGAAGAGCATGGCACGCTCGGCATCGAAGAGCCGTTCGCGCACCGCCGCGATAAGGGTTTTCCTGCGCTGCGCGAGGCTTTCTCGGCGCTCACCGTCGCATAAGCGCTCCGCGAGAAAAAGCATGCGCAGGGTCAACGCCTGGATCTCGATGCGCGCGCCCTCGCGGCCGTCCGGGTATCCGCCAGTGGTATCCATCCAGGTCTCCTGCCAGCCGTTCACGACAAGACCGTCCTCCATGCGCAGCCGGTCGAGGGACGTGAGGAGTTGGTCGCGCACGAACGACCACTGCTCGTCGGAGAGGGTCTTTTCCGCTTGTTCATGGAGCTGGCACAAGCGCAGGAACGACCAGCCGACGCCGTCGGCGGAGCCGGTCTGCGAGTGCGGGAACCGATTGGGCACCCGGCCGTCGGCGAGGATGCGCGATATCTCGCGCAAGAGGATGCGTCCAGCCGTGCCGAACTGGCCCTCGCAGAGCAATGCGCCCGTCGCGATCGCCTCGTCGCGCGTGTAGATCTGGAAGAACCATGGCAGTCCGGCGAGGATGCCGGTGTCGCCGCGCGGCGTCTCGGTGAGCAGGCCGTGGAGCGAGCGCGTCGCGAGCGAGAGGGCGAGCGGGCGGTCGAGCGGCTCGTCCGTGCGCGTCCATAGGTCCGCGGACGAGAAGAACATGCGCGCCTCTTGCGCGCGAGCGGCGGGAGCGATGACCACGCGCGCCTCCTTGTCGACGTGCAATCGCAGGCCGTCGTAGACCCACCAGGATGATTCCGCGCCGCGACGGGCGTCGAACGAGACATCGGCCTTTTCCCAATCATCGTTCATGGAGGCCTCGCAATCGCAGAGCACGACGAACGAGCGGTTGCGACAGCTCACGCGGAACTGGTGCAGTCCCGCCGGAGCGTGCTCCTCGGCGAGATGATGGGTTCGCCCGTCCGCGCGCAGGTCGTACAGGTCCCGGACGTCGAAGGTCATCGCCACGTCCCCGGAGCCGCAGACGTGATAGCACGCGATACGGTCGCGGAAGAAGAAACGCTCCTCCCACCCTTCGGACAGACGGCTCACGGCGTCCCTGGAGACCCGGAGGGAAGGCGCGGCGGAATCCACGGGGTGGATGCCATGGACGGCCTTCTCCATGGTGTACGACGATAGGTCGAGAAAGGAGATGCCGTCGAACGACGAGATGTTCTGCTCGGCGCCCAAGAGGATGAACGAGCCGTGGTCGGCGACCATGACGGACGCTTCGTGCGCGTCGACCACCGTTCTTGGTTCGACGGCATACTCGATCCTCATGGGCTCACCTCGCCCGGACGGCGCGAAGGAGCCTTTTAAACGTGCCGGTCGCAAAGCTTTAAACGCTCGCTCCGGTTGCTCCACGCATGAATACGGTGCGTGTCCTCTCGGTCCGGAAGGAATCCCCGGACGTGAACACCCTGCTCCTCGAGAAGCCCGAAGGCTTCACGTGGACGCCCGGGCAGTTCGTCGTGCTCCAGCACGACGTGGAGGGAAAGCCGATGCGGCGCTCGTACAGCATCGCGAGCGCTCCGCACGAGGACACGATCGACATCACGGTCAAGCGGCAGGAGAACGGGCGATTCTCGCCCGTGCTCTACGGACTGAAGGAAGGGGATTCGCTGGGATTGCTCGGACCGTTCGGCCGCTTCAGCCTGCCCGATGATGAACGGCCGCTCGTCTTCATCGCGGCGGGGACGGGTATCGCGCCGTTCGTGAGCTTCCTGCGCACGCTGGCACGCACCGCCGACGGGCGGGACGTACTGCTCGTGGACAGCAACCACACGCCGGAGGACATCCTCTACCGCGAAGAGGTCGAACGCCTCTCCGGACGCCTCTCGTTGGACGTGAAGCACACCATCACACGCCCCACGCCGGAGATGGGATGGACCGGCATGACTGGACGGATCGACGCGAAGAGCATCCCGGAAATAGGGTTCCCTGACGACGCGTGGTACCTGCTGTGCGGCTCGACGCGCATGGTGCTCGACGTGATCGCCGCGCTGCGCGAGAACGGCGTGGGTCTAGACCGCATACGCACGGAGAAGTTCGGCAATATCGTCGCCTAGAGGATGGGATCGCGCATCCCATATGCGAGAAGGACTATCACGAACATGGCCGCGGTTACCGCGGCGAGGATGAACAGTATCCCTGCGCCGCGCATATCAGGGTGCAGGCTGAGGACCTCGAAACTGCCTTGGACGGCCGGAGCGGCCGCGACCGCCGTGGCTCCCACGGCGAGGAGGCTAAGGAGCTTTGTGATGTTTCTCATACGCGAGCAGGTGTGCCTGGAAATAATTCTTGATAAACCTTTCCCACTGGGTCAGCATGACGAGGCGTTTGGCGGCGAGCTTCTCGTCGTTGCGTCCGTACTTGTCCAGGCCGCAGTAAGCGACCATGACGGACAGCAGGTCCGAGACGACCTCCTCGTGGCTGCGGTAATGCCTGCGCAGCACGGTGACGCCCTTCTCGGCCTTGTCCTGGATGAAGCGGCCGAAGCCAGCGAGGTCGCTCGTGACGGCCGGGACGGCGAGGGCGGCGCACTCGACGGGGGTGTAGCCCCACGGCTCGTAATAGCTGGGGAACAGGCCGAGATGGCTGCCCGCCACCGCTTCGGTGTACGTGAGGTCGAGCAGGCCGTCGGCGCCGGTCAAGTAGATGGGGTAGCGGATGACCTTGACCTTGTCCTCCTCGCGATTGAGCAGGCCGTGCGCGTGGAATCCCGCGATGATCGCATCGTTCTCCTCGCTCGGGATGTTGTGCGTGCACAGCGGCGGGAGGTTCTCGTGGCGCATGGCGTCGGCCAATTGCGCGACGTGGCGCCGTGCGCTCTCGTCGAGGAGGGCCGTGCAGTCCACGCGGTCGAGCTGCGCGGCGTTGCGCAGGATTGTGCGCACGATGGTCCGGCTGTTCTCGCCGACGTAGTGCTGGAGGTGCGTGAAGGCCGCCCGCTCCTCGAGCAGCTCGGTCTTGATGCCGTGGGTCTCTCCGGGGATGAAGTAGAAGACGATGACGGTCTTGCGGTGATTGGCGCGCTTGAGGTGCTCGTTGAGCCTTCCAAGGGCTTCGGTGAGGACGTCGAGTCCCTTGTTGCGGTACTCGTAGCGGCCGCTCACGAAGAAGATGAGGGATTGCTCGAGGTCGAAGGTGTAATGGCTGAAGAAATAGTAGTCGAGGAAGTCGCGGATCTGCTCGCGGGCGCGACGATGCAGGACAGAGGCCTCCTCTTCGGTCGGGTACTTCGTGGAGTCGACGCCGTTGAACAAGAGCACGTCAGGCTTTCTGCCGAGGAGGTGCTCAGCCTCGATGCCAGTGATCTCCGAGACCGTCGTGAAGACATCGGCGGTCTGGGCGCAGGCGACCTCTGCGGTGTGCTTGTCGGCGACATGGAGTTGTCGCGCCAGGGCGGCGGCGTCGAGCTTGTCGAGCTCGTCATAGAGTTGGATGTCGGTCGCGCCGCTGATGGTGCGTCCGAGCATCGTGGCGTGCGTGGTGAAGACCGTCGCTGTCGGCACGTTGTGCGAGTGCAGATAGAGCAGGCCGAAGCCGGACAGCCACTCGTGGAACTGCGCGACGATCGGCTCTTGGGAGTTGCGTTGCAGACGCTCGATAAGCATGCCGACTCCCCAAGACCAGCGGAGCGGCTCGTCGAAATCATAGGCGCTGCCGAGCGAATCGACCTTGTACGCCTCCCAGAGCCGCCGCTTGATTTCATTTGTGTCGAAAGAGGCCTGGCGGGCGTCCAGCAGCACGACCTGCGGTTTCCCGCGGATGAGCCAATGGCCATAGACGCAATGGATGCCGGTCTCTCGCAGCTCCTCGAAGGCCTGGCGGAGCCGCTCGGGCGGCGGGGCCTCCTCGAAATCGGCGTTGCGCTTTCCCTGGAGCAAGGGACCGACGAGCAGGTAATCGTCGTAGTGATCGACGAGCAGGTCGGCCTTGCTGCGCACGACCGTATTGATGCCGCCGACCTTGTTGAGGACCTCCCAGGAGACCTCAACGACCATGGACGGGTCGCTCATCCGATCACCGCGCGCAAGAGCGCGAAACCGATCACCCCGATAGCGATTCCGAGCACGAAACCGATGAGGAAGTCGCGCAGGGCATGGATCGGGTGCTGGGCGACGAGCGCGTGGTGCGGCGGCGGCTCGTGGATGGTCCGCGGGACGTCGGGGGACTGCTGCTGTGGTATGGCGACGCTTTCGTCCTCGGTGCGGGTCTCCTCGGGGATTTCGGGCTCTTCATAGAGAGGCTGGGGTTCGGGCCGTTCCTCCGGCTGCGAGTCGTGCGCTTCGGACTCCTCGGCGTCCTCCTCTGGAAGTGGTCCTTCGGAAGGTTCTTCGTGCGCATCCTCCGGTCCTTCGAGGAACTCTGTGAGCACGTGCTCGGCCTGCTCGACAGAACGGCATTTCTCCAAGCGCCGAGCGAGCTCCTCCTCATGATGGACGTAGCGTGCCCAAGCCGCATAGTCGTTGCGCTCCTCGGTGATATGATAGGCGGTGAGCTCGTGGGGAGCGTCGCGCAGCTTGTCTCGAAGCTCTTCTAGCGTGTCGGTGGCGCTGCCGTCCCCGAAGAAGAACGCGTCCGGGCGAGTCATGCTCTCACCAGACCCGTCGGACGATGTGGCGGTAGATTGCGCGCTGGTGCTGGTGCGGGTTGCGCTCTGTGCCGCGCAATTCCTCTGCGAGGGCCTGCTCGTGCAGGACCTCTTCCACCCAGTTCGCGAAGTCGTGCCGCATGTCGTTGACGTGATGGTCGAAGACGTGTTGCGCCATGTCCTCGAGGGCTTCTGTCAGATCGCGCAGGTCGGCGAGCGTCTTCCCGTCGGTGACGACGAAGACCCTGTCCGCGGGCGCGCGCCGGTAGTGGTCGCGGGCCCGTGCGATGATGTCTTTCATCGCGCTCGCGGCGGCCTTGGCGGCGTTCTTCTTCGCCGCTGCCGTCTTCTTGGGAGCGGACTTCTTGGTCCGCTTCGCAGCGCGCTTCTTCGTTGTCTTCGTCGTAGATTTCTTGGCAGAAGCCTTCTTCGCGGTCTTGGCCGCTCTCTTTTTCGCCATATTGCTCACCTCTTGATCATGCCGACCTCTTCCTTGCGCGACAAGCGCAACTGGAGGTCCTGGAGTACGTTCATGAACGCGATGAAGCCCTCGTACGGGCTGTCGTACGCGTTGAAGTACTTGTGCACGTCCCCATCCGCGAACCACTTCGTACACATGTAGTAAAAGTGGTCGCTGGTCGTCAATCCCCGCCAGTCCCTTATAATGTTTTCGTCGCCTGACTCTTTCACTTCTTTCTCGAGTCCGTATAGCGCTTCGATGGCGGAATGCTGGAGACGATTGCCCAGCCAGGCGGAGAGGTCTCGTTCGACGTCCGCCCAGGAGATGAAATTGTGCGCGTCGTACACGCCGCGCGCCTCGTACCTGTCGACGGCCTCGCTGACCGTGACGAAGTCGTTGTCGGGATGCCGCAGGACGGCCTCGGGAAGGTGCCGGAGGAACTCGAAGATGCCCGTGTCCTCCCACTGGTGCTCCCCGAAGGTCTCGTAGTCCATGAAGAGATTGACGACCTCGCCGTTGCCGTTGGTGGCGTTGAGCCATTGGACGTACTTGTCCACGGTGAGGGGATGCTCCTTCCACTCCTTGTTGGAGAAGCGGAACGCGATGTCGTCCGACAGCTTGTAGTTCTTGAGCAATACCTTGATGCGCTTTGTCGCGGCGGGGCGGTAGACGAAGTTGGGGCTGCGCCAGCCGAGCAGGTGGTCGGCGCCCTCGGCGAGGATGCCCGCGTAGCCCATCGCCTCGACGCGCTGGGCGACCTCGTTGTTGAAGATGAGCTCGGTGTGGCGGAAGACGCGCGGCGTCTGCCCGAAGAGATCTTGGATGCGCTTGGTGTGCATGCGCACCTGTTCATCGAACTCCTCCTTGCTGTAGAGGTAGGCGAGGCTGTGGTAATAGGTCTCGGCGAGGAACTCGACATGGCCGGTCGCGGCCAGGCGCTTGAAGCTCTCGAGGACCTCGGGCGCGAAGCGCTCGAACTGCTCCAACGCGGTGCCGGTGATGCTGTAGGAGATGCGGAACTTGCCGCCGAAACGGTCGATAAGCTCCTGCATGACCGCGTTCGCCGGGAGGTATGACTTGCGCGCGACCTTGCGCGCGATCTCCGCGTTGAGCGTGTCGTCATAATAATCGCTGTGCTCGCCGATCTCGAACATACCGTAGCGCTTGAGCCGGTGGGGCTGGTGGACCTGGAAGTACATGCAGACGGATACCATGATTATCTCCCCACGAGCAGGGGCGTGACCTGCTCGTAGACGTGCCGGACCTGGTCGGCGGTCTTGTCCCAGGTCATTGTCCGGACCTCGTAGCGTCCGTGCTCCTTGAGGGTGTGGTGCAGCTCCTCGTACTTGAGGACCGCGAGTATCTTCTCGGCGAGCTCCTCGGTGTCCCAGAAATCCACCTTGAGGACGTGATGGAGGACCTCGGACACGCCGCTCTGCTTGCTGATGATCGTGGGCGTTCCCACGCTCATCGCCTCGAAGGGGACGATGCCGAAGGGCTCTGAGACCGACGGCATGACGAAGACGTCGGCCATGGCGAACAATCGCTCGACGTCGTTTCGGGTGTAGAATCCCGGGAACAAGAACCGGTCGGCCAGGCCGAGGTTCGCTGCGAGCTCGATCATGCGGTGGAGCATGTCGCCTGTGCCCGCCATGACGAACTTGACGTGCGGGTCGTGGTCGGCCACTTTGCGCGCGGCGTGGACGAAGTACTCGGGTCCCTTCTGGGCGGTGATGCGGCCGGCGAACAAGACGACCCTGTCGCCGGGACTGATGTCGGGCGCGGGGACCTCGTTGAGGGTCTGCGCGCCCCAGTGGATGACGTGGATCTTGGACTGGTCCACGCGATAGTGCTGCTCGAGCATGTTCTTGACGTAGTGCGAGATGCAGATGACGGCGTCGGCCTCGTCGAGGGCAAGCTGCTCGATGTCTTTCTCCACCTTGTTGTCGCCGGAAAGGTAGCGGTCATAGACGGTGTTGTGGACGTGCACCACGAGCGGCTTTCCGGTGAGGCGCTTGATCCAGACCGCGGCGGGGACGGTCATCCAGTCGTGGCAGTGGATGACGTCGAAGTCCTCCTCGAGCGCGATGCGGGTGGCGCGGTGCGCGAAGTTGTGCACCTCCTGCATGAGGTCCTTGCCGTAGAGTTGCTTGCTCGTGCCGGGATTGACCGCCTCAAGCATGGTGGACTTGTACCTCTGGTCGTATTCCTCCGAGGACATGTAGGCGTGCATCAATGTCTTAACGGTCCGCACCTTGAGACGGGGAGCGATGTTCTCGGCGATGAGCATCTTGTGCAGGAAGCCCGGGTCAACGTCCTGGGGACCGAAGGGCATGATGTAGGTGATCTCGACGCCTTGCTGGGAGAGTGCTTTTGAGAGCTCGTAACAGACGATACCGATACCTCCCGCGAAGTATGGTGGGAACTCCCACCCCAGCATGAGGACTTTCACTTCTCACTCCACCTCTGCATTCCGATTTTTGGCTGCCGCCGTTCATTTAAAAGTCTATTGTATATTTTTTCGTTAACTATATAAGTCAATTAGGTGCATGAATTAATTAAATATCTAAGCATGGAGCCCGAACAGCTTTTCACCGGCAGTAAGTGGGAACTCCTCGAGCAGCTCGCCAAGCGCCCGCAGAGCACGAGCGAGCTCGCCAAGAAACTCCGAACGAGCCAGGCGAATGTGAGCCAACAACTACGCCAGCTCGAGCTGGCAGGCATCGTCTCGCGAGAGCGCACCGAACGCAAGAACGTGCACTACCAATACACGATAGCCGAACCCTTCTTGTACGTGGTGACTGTCGGTCCGCGGACAGCGCAGAAAAAGACCTTCCACAACGACCGATACCAACGATTCTTGGCGGGGCTTCTCATGAACCGGCACGGCGGGGCATTGCTCGCTCTGGTGGCAGGGCAACCGGACGTGTTCAAGCGATTCGACGCGGTGGGCGTGCTCGATCGGGAACGGCCCGAACTGTTCGTGCTCGCGCAAGGCGTGGACGAAATCAGGCAGCACCACGCGAACATCGAGGTGAAGACCCCCGAGGGGAACGCGCGCGTCGTGGTCTGGTCGCACACGCCAGAAGAGCTTCGGGATGGGCTCACGAGGAAGGAAGGCTACTTCGCGGACATGCTCAAGGACATCACGCTCCTCTACGACCCGGAAGGGACGCTCGAGGACGCAATCACAGAGACGGAGGCGATACAGTGAACAAATTGGCGAGGATAATACAAGGACTCGACCACGAGGAGCTCCTGCTCCTCCAGAAGGACATGGACAGCGGAACCATCGAGAAGCTCATCAGCGCGCGGCTGCAGGAACTGCAGGAGAAACACGCGAAGACCTGCCCGGTCTGCGGAGCGCTTGTGGACCCAAAGACTGCACTGCGGCTGGAGTTCGGCACGCCCGACCTGAGAAGGCAAGCCTTCTTCGACGCCAAGGACTGCCTACAGTTTTTTATGGAGCACAATCTCCCGAAGTGAGGAAGCGATATGAGAAGAGGTGAGGGCATGGGACGCAAGGGATTATCGCCGCTCATAGCGACGATACTGCTCATCGCGTTCGCGGTATCATTAGGGGTCCTGATAATCAGCTGGGCGCAGCCGCCCAAGCAAGCCGAAGCGCCGCCGAACCCGTGCGAAGGGATCAGCCTCTCGCTGCAGCAGGTGCCCGGCGGGTCGGCCATCTGCTACGCGTCCCAGACAGGGCATCTCGTCTTCGTGGTGAAGAACACCGGGACAAAGCAGATACCGCTGCTAGTATTGCGGGGCCTGGACGAGCAGCTCAATGTCAAGGAACAGCAGGTCACCGCGCAGCTCGCGACGGGGGACTGGGCCAAGTTCGACATGCCCTATAGCACCTCCACACCGAGCAACCTCACAGCCGACATCATCCCTGCGGTGATGGTGAGCGGGCAACGGCACCTGTGCGTGACAGAGGACATCCAGAAGGTCGGCGTCCCCGCCTGCTAGGATTCTTATAGGGCGCGTCATTCCAAGGCGCATGCGAATCGCACTCGACCTGTCGAAGACCATCGAGGAGAACGCCTCTGGCTATTTCGAGAAGGCGAAGCGGGCTCGCAAGAAGCACGAAGGAGCCGTCGAGGCGATGGAAGCCACGAAAGAGCGCCTCGCCGCCCGGAAAGCCGAAGAGGCGGAAGCGCGCGAGCACGCATCGCTGCAGAAACCGCCGGAACGCTGGTACCACAAATACCGCTGGTCGTTCACGAGGAACGGCCACCTGCTCGTGGGCGGACAGAACGCGGGCGCGAACGAGACGCTCGTCAAGCACCATGCCGCGGAGGGGGACTGGGTCTTCCACACGGACATGGCGGGATCGCCCTTTTTCATCCTCAAGCCCGAAGGGGACGTGACGGATGGGGACCTCGAGGACGCCGCGACGCTCACCGCGTGCTACAGCAAAGCATGGGCGCGCGGGATGGAAGGGGTCGCTGTCGCACGCGTGCGGCCAGAACAGGTGAGCAAGCAAGCACCGAGCGGCGAGTCGTTGTCGCACGGAGCGTTCATGCTCCTGGGAAAGACGTACACGCACAACCCGCCCCTCGTCCTGGGGGTCGGGGTCATCGAACAAGAAGGAGTGCTGCCCGAGGTCTTCGTAGGGAGCGTGGAGGCGTGCAAAGAGCGGTGCGCCAAGCACGCCGTGCTCGTCCCGGGAGACCGCAAGACGAGCGATGTGGCCAAGGAGCTGCGAAGACGGATGGGCGGCGAACTCGACGCGTACGTGAAGGCGATGCCGGCGGGCGGCAGCCGCATCCGGCAATAGGATTATAAGGGGCGCGTCGCGGCAACAGGGTAGGAGGTGACGTAGTGGGACCCGATCTGCTCGGCTTTACAGCGATACTCGCACTCACGACAATCATCGTGCTCGTGCTGCGGCTGCTCAAGCAACCGAGCATCATCGCGTACATCGTGGCGGGACTACTCGTCGGCCCCGCAGCGCTGGACATCGTCTCCCAAGTGAGTTTCCTGAGCACGTTCAGCAGCATCGGCATCGCCTTCCTGCTCTTCTTGGTGGGTATCAACCTGGACCTGCGCACCGTGCGCCGCATCGGGCCATCGGCATTGCTCTTAGGCATCGGGCAGATCGCCCTCAGCCTCATCCTCGGGCTCGGCGCCGCGTGGGCGATCGGCGTGCGCGGCGCGGAATCCTGGTACGTGGCCGCCGCGGTCACCTTCTCGAGCACGATCGTGGTCGTGAAGCTCCTCAGCGACAAGAAAGACCTCGACAGCCTGTCCGGACAGCTCGCGGTCGCGGTGCTGGTCATCCAGGACCTGGTAGCGGTCATCGCGCTGTCCGTCGTCGCCGCGGTGGGGAGCCACGGCGCATCGAGCCTGCTCGCCGTGCTCGGGAAAGCCATCGCGCTCGGCGTGGTGGCGTTGCTCACGAGCAAGTACATCCTCCCCCCGTTATTGCACGCGGCGGGCAAGAACCAGGAGACGCTCTTCTTGTTCAGCATCACGTGGTGTTTCGTGCTCGCCACCCTGTTCTGGTCGGTGGGGCTGTCGCTGGAGATCGGCGCGCTGGTCGCAGGGCTCCTGCTCGCGAGCACGCCCTACAGCTACGAGATATCCAGCCGGATCAAGCCGCTGCGGGACTTCTTCATCATCTTGTTCTTCGTGGTGCTCGGCGCCCAGATGCACCTGGTCAATATAGAGAACGTGCTGGTGCCCGCGATCATCCTGTCTGGCATCCTGCTCCTGGGAAAGCCGCTCATCATCGCTTTTCTCATGGGACTGCTCGGCTTCTCCAAACGGAGCGCCTACCACACCGGAGGGACCCTCGCCCAAGCCAGCGAATTCAGCCTGATACTCGCCTCGCTCGGAGCCTCGTTCGGCCACGTGGCCCCACGAACCATGACCACCCTCGTCCTGACCGCACTGCTCACGATCACCGGCTCGGCATACTTCATGACCCGGAACACGAAGCTGTTCCGCCGTATCGGGCGCTTCCTGCCGTACGTGCAGCGCGGGACGCACCATCGCGAACCCCGTCGCAGCCACAAGGGGGAGCACGAGGTCATCATCTTCGGGTGCGACCGCGTCGGGAGCGCGGTGGTCGAGCACTTCCACAAGAGCGGCAAACCATTCCTTGTGGTGGACTACAACCCGGACATCGTGCTATCGCTGCAGGAACGCGGTGACGAAGCGCTGTTCGGGGACGCCGACGACGTCGAGCTGTACGAGGACATCGGTCTTGAGCGCGCGAAGCTCGTCATCAGCACGATCACCGAGCCCGACACGAGCGAACTGCTCCTGCGGCAGGCGCGGCTGCGCAACAAGGACGCGTACGTCATCCTGACCGCGTCCCAGCCCGAGGACGCGCTCGCGCTCTACGAGCACGGCGCGGACTACGTGATCATCCCCCACATCGTGGGCGGAGACCACGCAGCGGTCATGCTCGACCTCCTGTTCAACGACATGAACGGTTTCCTGCGCAAGAAACAGACGCACGTCGCGCAATTGCGGGCGCGCAAACGCACATAAAGGGCGGCGTGTTCTTCCCCCCATGGATACCGTGCATCTGCGCGTCGGCAAGAACGGCATCACCGAAGGACTCCTCGAAGAGATCCGATCGCAGCTCCAGCGCACCGACCCGCTCACGATACGCCTGCTGCCGAGCTTCTGCGAGGGCAACGACCGCAAGGCGGCAGCGCAGGACATCGCGTCCCGCACGAAGAGCAGGGTGCTCAAGCTGACCGGCGGAACGCTCCTTCTCACGCGAAAGCGTTAAATACGCTCCTTGCGCAGGAACGCACGATGCGGACCTATCTTCCCGGTGACAGCGCGAGCATGCGCCCAGCAAGAGAACTCTTGTTCCTCCACGGCTTCCTCAAGGACGGCCACCCGCTCAAGAGCAAGAGCGAGGACGAGCGCAAGCAAGCGCTGAAGGCGGCCGACGGCGACGAGCGAAAGGCATTGCTCAGCGCGGTCGCGCAAGAGCGCATCGAGACCGCCGACGGATACATCAACACCACGCCGTACCCCGCGAGCGGCCTGCACCTGCGGCTCGTGTACGAGAGCCCGAACAACAGCCTGGAGACCCCGTACTTCTGGATCCTCGAGCACATGCGGCAGGACCGCGGCTTCTTCGATATCATCAAGATCACCGACGTCTATGCGGCGAGCGAGGCGAGCGCTTTCTGGGGAAACCAGCAGCAACGCATCAGCGCCCAGCAGAACCAGGCGCAGGGCTTTCTCGCCAACATCGGCAAGTTCGTGAAGGAGATATTCCAGATGGTGCGCGAACTGCGCATCATCGACGAACGCCTCGACGCGTACGAGGCGTGGAGCCACAAAGAGGACGACGGTTCCACGAGCCACAGCGCGAGCGCGGACGTCACGCTCAAGAGCCTGTTCACCGACCAGGTCGAAGGAGGCACGAAGAACCCGCAGAGCGTGTTCGGCCTCGCCCAAACGGTCGGCTTCACCATCCTGCCGGACCTGTTCTTCAACACGCGCGTGTACAGCACGAAAGACCTGGAGAAGAAGGTCGAGACGCTGGATTACAACACGAGCGTCAAGAACGTGCTGCGCAGGAAGCTCTACCAGTTCCTCGTCTGGCGCGAGCGAACCCACAAGGAGCTGTTGAACAGGAAGGAGTTCAACATCCGCTACCTGCGGCAGCACTGGACGATCATCAAGATGTACATGAGCTGGGTCAAGCCGTACCTGCGCAACGTGCAGCGCCTGCAGATGCGCAGCGACCTGGACAACGACCCGGACATGGTGAGCAGCTTCGACCAGAACATCACCGAAGTGGAATTCCTCGCTAAGCGGCCCAAGAAGGGGGGCTATTATCCGGTCGTCATCGTGAACTTCACCTTCAGGACGCGGCCGGACATGACGATTCGCCGCGAGTACCAGCAAGGCCCCGCGCACATGGGACGCATGGACATGAACGTGCGGGCGTACGCCTGGAACGACGACGAGATCGCGGCCTACCAGAAGATGAAGCAGCACGAAGAGATCGAGCTGCTCGGCGTGCTCGACAAGAGCCTGCCCGAAGTGATGCGTGCGCTCGAGGACGAGTTCGAGAAGTACGTCCTCGACCAGGAGAAGACCGTTCCTGAACGCGATTCCGAGAAGGAGAAGAAAGAGAAGCGCGAGAGGGCCCGCGCCAACCTCAAGGAGACTGCAGAGCCGTTCGTGGCGCTCGTGCAGGGCTTCGGCGAGGTCTTCGGCTTCCTCGTTCCCAAGATGGGAGGCAAGAAGGGCAAGAGGAAGAGCGGCAGCCGCGGAGGGGCGCTCGGCGACGCGAAAGCGAACGCCTTTCTCACCTGGCACATCTACAAGAAAGCCCAGCGGTTCCTCACCTGGTAGATTCTTATAATCGCGCTCCATAGGGAGCGCATGCCGTTGTCGCCGCAAGAACGCCTCAAACGTCTCGAGGCGGTCCTCAAGGAGAAGGAGAAGAAGAAGCGCAAGCTCAGCGAGGAGGAGAAGCAGACCGCTGAGGAGGTCGAGAGCGCCAAGCGACAGGTCGCCGAAGGGCTCGAGGAATTGCGGCGCGACGAGGAGGTCGCACAGCTCCAGGAACGGATAGCGCTCTTGGAGAGCCAAGGACGCGGCGACGACACGATCGTCGCCGAGCTGTCGCGTCGAGGCATCGACCCGGGCACGTTGCAGCGCGCGATGCGATTGCACGCCCACGACCATCCCGGGCACGAGCACGAGATGCAGCTCGAACGCTCGCTCGAGGAGCTCGCCGAGGACGCTCCCGAGGAGAAGCGCGACGGCGGGGTCTCGTACGACCCGCGGCGCAACAGGGGACCGTTGTACGACCTGGCGTCACGGGCGCAGGGCGCCAAGAACTTCTACGAACTGGCGTCGAGGGACATGTACGATAGCCTCACGGAGCTCGAGCGGCAGGTCAAGAACAAGGGCTTCCTCGGCGAGGACGAATACAACACGCTCAACGCCTTCCAGGAACAGCTCGAGCAGCACCAGCACGGCTACCAGGACTCGGCCGCCTACGCGAGGAGGGAGAACGCGGTCATCGAGCGCATCAAGGAGCTCGCCGGGCAGCAGGGACGCACCTTCTACGAGCGCCACATGGGCGGCGACCAATGGTGAGACAACCTTATAAAGGCGTTTTCCTGTAGAAGAGCATGCCCGTGCCGAACTACCTGCAGCCGTCGTATTTCGGGGCGATGGACCAGAGCAACTACTTCGCGGGGCTCGACGCGGCCGCTCCGGTGTATATCCCGATCAACGCGAACGAGGGCATCGCCTCGAGCGGGCTCTCGGTCACGGACCTCGGAGTGACCAACCATCCTATGCAGAACCAGCTGCAGGCCTTGCAGGCGAAGATCCGGGAGGGCGCGAGCAAGATGGAGTTCGAGTTCGCCGGGACGGGCAAGGGCAACAGCCAATCGAGCACCCCCGAATCCTACGGTCAGGAGGAACGCCTCATGATGCGAAAGCTCGCCGAGGAGAACAAGCTGCTCACGAGCACGCACGCCTCTTTCGGTGTCTCGGGCCTAGCGGGCATGGGGCAGCGCGGCTTCGACAAGCGCGCGCAGCAACAGACCGTGCAGGAGGTGCAGCGCGCCATCGATTTCGCCAAGGACGCGACGACGGGCGGCGCGATCGTCGTGCACACGGGCGAATGGCAGCGCCCCGTCTCTCACTATTATCCCGACTTCGAGCAGTGGGACGAGGAGGACAAGGACGCCCAGCTCCTCGTCGTGGACAACGAGACCGGGGAGTTCATCCAGGGCATCACCAAGCGGCGCATCGTCGCCACGCCGCGATGGATGACCGCGAAGGACATGGAGGGACAGCTCAAGCAGGACATCATCGGCAAGCCCCGCGTGGACGTGTTCGGCAACACGCACGAAGGCACGATCCAGGAGGACGATTTCGTGGACGTGAACGGCAAGTGGATCGACCCGACAGAGACCGATCAGTTGTTCCGCCGCGTACCCGATTATGACGAGGAGAACAGCCGCTTCAACGTGCGTGAACTTGAGTGGAACGACCTGCAGAAGGAGACGGAGAAATGGAACGAGAAGTATGGCTCGAAGAACGGCGGACGCGACCTGACCCCCGAGGAGTACTTCGCCCAATTGCAGATAGACAACCAGATTCTCCAGTCGAAAGGGCAGAGCACCTACTATATCCAGCCGTACGAACGCGCCATGGAAGAGCACGACGCGGCGCGAAAGGCCCTTGAGTTCTACGAAAGCCTCGAGAACAGCCTTCCTGCCGAGGAGAAATGGCGGATCATGCAAGAGCACAAGGTGCTCGGAGGGCTTGCGCCCTCGAAAGAGGTATCCATCCCCGACCAGCTCCGGGAGGTCATCCACCAGACAGAGCTGCAGATGCGGCACATACACGAGGCTTCGTCGGCGGCCGACGCGCGCGCCAAGGAACTGGAGCGGCAGCGCGGCAACATCCGCACCATCAAGGAGTACGGCCTCGAGCAGACCGGACGCGCGCTCGCGCGCCTGGCCATGGAGGCCATGGAGAAGACCGAGCAAGGAAAGAGGATGCGCAGCCCCGACGAGCGCTTCGACCCGTTGTTCATCGCGCCGGAGAACTGGCACCCATCCCAGTTCGGCAGCCACCCTGAAGAGCTCTTGGAGATCGTGCGCGAGGGACGAAGACAGTTCAAGGAGAAGCTCGGAGAACGCGGCATCACCGGGAACAAGGCGGACAAGCTCGCGGAGACGCACATCAAGACGACGTTTGACATCGGACACCTCAACATGTGGCGCTCCATGCTCAAGCGCAAGCAGGGCGAGAGCGAGGAGCAGTTCGACAAGCGCTTCAAGGGTTGGGCGATGAGCCACCTGGACGCGTTGGACAAGGAGAACGCGATCGGACACCTCCACCTCACAGACAACTTCGGCTACAACGACGAGCACCTCGCGATCGGGCAGGGCAACGCCCCGGTCAAGGAGTTCGTTGAGTGGGCGCTCAAGCACAAGCACAAGGACTTCATCGTCGAGCCGGGCAGCTACAACGGCACGACGATCATGCCCGACGCGTGGTCTTTTCTCGGGGCGGTGAACTGGAAGCGCGGGGGAGCGCCCTTCCGGCAAGAGCACCTCGGGCACGCGGGCTGGTACGCCCCGCCCAACTATCTTGTCGGTGCGTACGTGCCCTCGAACGAGTGGACGCTGTGGTCGCAGGTCCCGCTCGAGTAGGACGCGCGTTCCAGGACGGGACGCTCAGGCGCGCCTAACACGGGTTCATGAACTGTCCGAGGAGCTGGTCGCCTTTCGCTATGAACTGGATATCTCCGCAGATCGACCGCGCCGCAGGCGGGGACGGTGCGGCCTTCCCGGTCCGGATACGCTCGAAATATTGCATCGTTCCGCACACGTGGTAGGTGACGATGTACGGACCGTGCACTGTCCCGTTCGTCATCGGTTCTGCTCGGATATCGCTCGCGTTGAATGCGATGCCCTGCGAGGCCAGATACTCTGTCAACATGCTTTTCGCGGTCTCGTTCGACGACGCCTTGTAGGTAGCGTTGTACACCGGCTTCCAGATCAGGCATGGCCCGAATCCTACGGGGATGTTCGCTTCCTGCACTAAGACGATGGCGCCAACGAGCAAGAAGACTGCCAGGACAATGATGGCAATAAGTTCTTTTCTCACGCTCGTATCGGGGAACCGGCACCGTATAAACTTGTTGGTAGCCTGGCGCGACGGCTTTCGTCCCACTCGGTATTTATAAGCCACGCCTCGTTCCTCGCCCGCATGGCGTTCCCGGACAGCCCGCACATCGCCCTCGGAGAGGGATCGCAGGTCGGTATCATCACGCTGTGGACGAGAAAAGAGCATGTATTGTCCAAGGTGCCGTCTTCCTTGTACGCCGTCGCGTCCCAGCTGTACAGTCGGGACGAGGGCATCAGCGCTCTTGTGCGTAACCTATTGGCGGACAAGCGCATACGAGACATCATCATCGTGGGGGCCGACCTGAACACCTGCGCAGAGACGTTGCTCGCGTTGTGGGAGAACGGCGTGTCCGACGGGCGCGTTACTGGTGCTGCGGGCTACGTCGATCCGGAGATACCGTCTGAAGCGATCGACCGGCTGCGCAAGAACGTAGAACTGCATGACCTGCGGGCCGAGAAGGACTACGCGAAGGTCGCCGCGTTCATCCAGAGATTGCCGAAGAAGGCTTCCTGGGGGAAGAGCGAGATGTTCCCTGAACCGCGCATCACGCCGCCCGATGTCTTTCCCACCGCGCACCAGCATGCCATGCGGCACGAGAGCATCGACCGCGCGGCCATCGAGCTCGCGCACCTCACCGGGCGCTTCGGCGACCTGCTGAATGTGCAGGTGCACCTCACCGCGAGTGGAAAAGTGCCTGCGGAGCTGCAGGACCAGGAGGAGGCGTACACCGCGCATGTATTGTCGCGCGAGGAAGGGACGTACGGCGAGCGGTTGCACGCGGCCGGACTCGACGCGTTTGTCGGACGGTTGACGAGCGAGGACGTGTCCGTGCTCCTCGTGGAAGGAGCGTCGCTCGACCTGCTCGAGGTGGCGCGGAAGGACGGGCTGCATCTGTCCGCGCACGCCCGGACGAGCACCCTGTCGGAACTGCCGCTCTTGTGCAGCGCGTTGTTCTCGCTGCTCGAGACGATCGCTTCAGAGCTCGATGAGACCGCGGGGACGGTGACCGTGACCGTCGGCAGGTTCTCCGGGAGTCCTCGGCGCCTGCGAGAGGCGTTGCAGGCGCGCGCGCATGTCCTGCGACGCACAGGGGATCCGCGCAGCAACATCCTCATCCGCATCCGCGACGGGCGCATCTGGGTGACGCACCTGTCCCCCGAAGGAAAACGCTTGGAGGAGTTCAGCGGCGAGAACGCGCGCGACCTGTACAAGAGACTGGTCGTGGAGCACCGCATCACCGACCTGTCGCACGCAGCATACCTCGGGTACGAGCTCGCGCGCGCAGAAGAAGCGTTGCGTAGCGGAGGATTGTATGAGCAGGACGCGTGAGGAATCGTTCGCTGCCATCAAGGAGGCCTTCCAGAAGAAAGACGAGGCGCTGCTCAAGAAGGGGCAGTTGCCCATGCGCAGCACCGAGCGCGGCTTCTGGGGCGTGAGCAACCTCGACGACGTGCACAGCTTCTTTTTGGCGAAGAAGTTCCCTTCAAAGACGCGTTTCTGCGATCTCGGTTGCGGGGACGGGCGCGTGGCTATGGTCGCGTCGCTCTTCGTGGAAGCGACGGGGATCGAGTACGACAAGGAGCTCGTCGAAGAAGGGGAACGTTTGGCGAAGGAGCTCGGACTGGATGTGGAATTGCTGCGAGAGGATATCCGCGACGTGGACCTTTCAGCGTTCGACGCGCTCTACATGTACGCGGACCAGCGGTTCGATTTCCTCAAGAACAAATTGTTGCGGGAATTGCGCGGCACGCTCTACTTGTACCACGACACGTACCACCCGGACTTTCTCGAGAAAGGAAAGATCTTCTGGGCGGGACAGATTCCGATCTTCAGCTACACGCGCAAGATATGAGCGTAGGGTCTGATGACCATGGCTTCATAATCTCGGGAAGAAAAATCGATCTTCTCAAACTCCCCCGGCGCGATGCCATGCCCTCCGATCGCGGCATCACGCAGCGCGTGCCATGCAGCGTCTGGATCGCCATGGAGCGCTTCGTGGAAGCGCTGGAGGTACGCCTGCGGCATCTGCGCTCGAGCGCTCCATCCCTCATACGTGTGGTAGGCGCCGGTCCCGACGCGACGCTCGAGGCTGTACAATCTCACAGAATCTATGGGTTCGATGCGAACCATGGAGAGCAGACGGCCAGGATGCTCTTCTGCGATGACCGCGACCCGTCCGTTCCGCGACGGAGTCGCGAAACCGAACATCACCCTTCCGTTCCGCTCGAGCTCAGCGCGCCAACCCGGAGCCCGCAACAGCATCTTGTCGCTCACGGATGCGTTCTCTTGCGCGCGTATATAATCCTGTCGACCGTAGCTCCTCGCGAAGAGTAAAGAACGTTTAAAAGGGTTCTTCGGGGGTGAGAGGACGATGGAGTTCCCGCTCGAGCGCCGTGAGCCGCACCAGGAAGAGTTCGACGAGGACGTGCTCGACGTCGCGTACGATTTCACGAAGAAACTGCACAAGGAGCTCGGCACGATCATGCGCGCGGTCGTCTTGTTCGGCAGCGCCGTCGAGAAGGACGATCCGCACGACATCGACATCCTGGTCATCATCGACGACATCCAGCTCGCCTTCACGCCGGAGCTGCAGCAAGCGTACCGGGTCATCGTGGAGAACGTGGTGCAGGCGGTGAGCACGCGACTGCACATCACGACGCTGCGCTTCAGCAACTTCTGGGAGTATGTGCGCACAGCGGACCCAATCATCGTGACCGTGCTGCGCGATGGAAAGCCCTTGATCGACACGGGCTTTTTCACGCCGTTGCAACTGCTCTTGGAGCAAGGAAGGATCAGACCCACGCAAGAGGCGATCTGGGCGTACTACGCAAGAGCCCCGCAACTGGTCATCGCGAGCAAGTGGAAGGTCATGCTCGGCATCATCGACCTGTACTGGGCGTGCATCAACAGCGCGCACGCGGCGCTCATGGCGGCCGGCGTGACCCCGCAGACGCCAGAGCACGTGGCCGGGCTTCTGAAAGAGCACTTCGTGGACAAGGGACTGCTCGAGGAGAAGTACCCGGGAATCCTCGAGAAACTGTATCGCCTGCAGAAAGACATCTACACGCGGCGCATCGAGAGCGTGTCCGGAGCGCGGTTCGAGAAGCTCCACGAGGAGGCCGACGACTTCGTCAAGCGCGTGCGCATCCTGCTCGAATGATATCTCTCTTTATTGATACGTAGCTAGAATGCTATGGGCACTAAGACCTTCCAACTAAGTAGAATAGGAAGGCGCCTAGAGCGATTAGCAGGACTCCACCAAATACGTTCTGGGTGAACCATTGATATATTCCCCAAAGGACTAGCGCTAGCGGAACTCCTCCCGTAAGGAGGACGGATACATCGCCTTTCGCTTGTTTTTTCATTCATTGTTTTCAAGCGGACGGTCTGATATTGGTATTGTCCGTACTGCATATACTTGCTATTCTGGATACCAATACGCCCATAAAGCAGCAGTATCTCCGCTCCTCCATGACGTTCGACGAGAGGAAAGAGCGCGTGCTCGAGGCGATGCGCGAGAACGACCGCAGCAAGAAGGGCTCTGTGGACAAGAGCGTGATGCCGCTTCTCGACGCGATCAACGCGCTGCCGGACTATTACACGACCTCGAGCTGCGGGGGGCGCATACTGCTCCTGGACGAGCCCGCGTCGGGCAAGAAGAACGCCTATGGCTGGCCATTGGTCACGCACGAGGAGGCGGACGCCAAGGAGTTCGTGAAGGCGCTGCACGAGCTCACAGGAGATACGGTGTGGCTGCGGATGCAGACAGTGATCGTGCATGTCGCGTGCAAGGACCTGGAAGCGGCCGAACAGCTCTTGGAAGCCTTCTACAGCCACGGCTGGAAGCGCAGCGGCATCTTCTCCTTGCGAAACGATGTGATGGTGGAATTATTGAGCGTGGAAGGGATGGACGCGCCCGTCGTCGTCGAGGGGGAGCGCGTGGTGGACGACGACTACGTCCGCGCGTTTGTCCGAATAGCGAACGGGAAGCTGGCGACGGCGCACGAGAAGATTGCGTCGGCCGTGGAGCGCGTGGAAAAGCTGGCAAAAAACAGCGCCAGGAAGGAAAGCCTTTAAATCCAGATGCCTCCCGGTACGGGCATGGGCATCCGCATCTCCTTTTACGATCCAGACAAGAAACGGCGCAAGCACAAGAACTCGGGCTTCACCATGGATTGGATCTCCGAGCTGGGCTGGAAGAAGGACCCCTTCGCGAACGCGCCGCTCGCCGACTTCGAGGACGAACGGCAAGAGGTCAACCTCTTCTTCATCAAGAAGCGACGCTTCGGCGTCATCCAGGCCGCGCACGGCATGGGGAAGACCACATTCCTCAAATGGCTGGCCAAAGAGCTCGAGGATTACGACAATATCGACCCGCACTACATCTCGCTCGCCGACAACCCCTCGGACGAAGGCTTCCGATCGATGCTCGCGGACGCGTATCGCGGCGTGTTCGGGCGCGGAAAGCACATCAGCACGACAGAGCTCACCGAGCTCGTGACCGACAAGGCGAAAGGGCGCTACGTGTTGCTCGTCGACGAGGGACAGAACCTCACGGAAGGGCAGGTGCAGACGATCGGGGCATTGTGCGACACGGACGCCGCGGTCATCATCACGACGGACCGGACGGTGAAGAACACGCCCAAGGACGAGCTCAAGCTCGCGCTGAAGAAACGCACCTCCGAGCAGTACGAGAAGATCATGTCCGAGCGCATCGCCGATGCCGGCGGGGAGGGCTTGTCGCCGTTCACCTCGAAAGTGGTCGACCGGATGGGAAAGGACACGGAGACCACGCGGGAGTTCCTCGACGTGGCCCGTGAGACGGCCATCAACATCGCGCTCAAACGCGTGAGCCTCGATGACGCCAAGGTCGATCCCGAATCACTGGCGGACGCCGAGGAGGAGAAGGTCGAGCGCAAGAAGGGCAAGAAAGTGCCTGACGAGCCGAAGAAGGACGAAGAGAAGAAGCGTACCTACGAC
The DNA here is from genome assembly GCA_046704725.1 of Candidatus Woesearchaeota archaeon. GTDB lineage: Archaea > Nanobdellota > Nanobdellia > Woesearchaeales > SKIA01 > SKIA01. The sequence continues at coordinate 126,889 of JBJKRI010000008.1, forward strand.
GAGCTCATCGAATCACTCAGCAAGGACCTGGATTAGTTCTTCCGCTTGGCGAAGTTGAACATCTCGTTCAAGTCCACCTTCTCCTGCTGCGGTTTCTTCGGAGAAGGCTGTGATTGGATCTCCTTGGCGCCCGTGGCGAGGGGCTCGCGCTCCTCCGGGGCGGGAGGCGTGGGCGCTGGTTGTGGTGCTGGAGCGGCTTGCGGCACGGGTTCTGGTGTGGGTGTTGGTTCCGGTTTGGGAGTGGGTGCTGGTTGGGGTGCCGGCTGCGGCGCGGGCTCTGGCGTCGGTTGCGGAGCCGCCTGCTTCGGCTCTGTGGTGGGTATGGGAGTGGGTTCTGGGGCTTTCTCAGCGACGAGATCGGAGATCGGCGTGTTCGCGTCCGCGCCCTCGACGTTGATTCTCTGCGCGTGCTGCTCCACGCGTTGTATTGCGGCGTTGACGACGCGCTGCTGGGGATTGACGTCAGGGTCGAAGCGCTTTCGCTCGTGGTCGGCGAGCTGCTTTCGCTCGGTGCGCACGATGTCGGCTGCCATCTCGCGGGCGCGGGTCTCCGAGGCGGCGATGCCTTGCGCCTTGAGCGTTGCTGCGAGCTGCTTGACTCTCTCTTCGAACTGACGGTCGTCCATAATCTGTATACCAGGGTACTCTGCCTTTTTAATTGTTACGTAGCAAGAGCAGGGTATCGTGGGGGTCGTCGAGAGTCTTGACGGTCGTGAACCTCGCTTTGAGGGCCTGTACGATGGCATCATGCTGCGGAGCCTTCTTGAGCACGCCGACGATAAGCAGGTTGCGGGCGATACGCGCGAGCTCCTTGATGCCCTTTCCCCAATCGTCGTAGTTGTGGAGGGCGGTGAGGGAGAGCACGAGATCCTGGGAGGCATCGGGAAGGGGTATGTCCTCGCCCTTCGCGCAGATGACCTTCACACCGTCCGGGGCCTGTTCGAGCAAGGGCCGGGACGGGTCGATACCTATGTATGACTGTTGCGCGAAATACGGGGCGAGGTGCGCGGTGCCGCAGCCGATGTCCGCGACGGCCATGCCCGGCTTCAAGTCGACGAAATGAAGGATGCTATCGAGCTTGCCGCGCTGCTCGGCGCCGTGCAATGCGTTGTAGGAAGGAGCGATATCGTCGTACATCAGGACACCTCGTTCGTCGACAAGAACCGCGCTTTCGCGAGCCTCGTGGGCACGAGCTGCGGGACCATCCGGAAGGAGACGTCCTGGCGCTCCAGGAAAGCGGAGAACCCTTCGGTCTTCGCTGCGGGGACCATGAATGTGTTTCCCGCGACACGGACGCCGTCGACGAGTTGCAGCATGCCCTCAGCGCCCCTGCCATTCAACGCGTAGTAGAATTTCGTGCGTCCCGTGTTCGAGAGCGCGCTCGTGTCCGTGAGGAACAGCCCCATGCCCTCATAGCCGAAACGATGCGCGAGCGGTTCTCCGTTGATGAGGCTGATGCCCTCGAACAGGATGCTGTCGCGAGCGGTGAACGACGGTTCGAGCGATTGCGCGATCGTCTTTCCCAAAGGGGCGATGGGGATGTCCGGAAGCGCGTGACGCAGCTCCTGCGCCGCCGCGGGATCCACCTTATCCTTGAAGAGGATCAAGACGTCGATGTCGTGCGGGTGGTCGCTCCCGCGCGCTGCCGAGCCGAACAAGATGATGTCGTAGAGCGCGTAGCGCTGCTCCAGTCGCTTGGCGGCCTTACGCAAGCTCTCTTTCAGCGAGTCGCTTGACTGTCTTTCTGATCCGTTCGCAGGTTTCATGGTCGATTGTGCGGGCGTACGTGTCGCGGTAGGTGTCGAATTCCTTATCGAGGGCCGTGTAGTCGTCCGGGAAGCGTTTCTCGAGCATGCGGAACCGTTCGCCGTGGTCTTTCGGGGCGCGTCCTTCCTTTTCGAGGCACAGCATGTCGAGGAGCGCGAACCAGGTCTTGAAGTACAAGATGGTCGCGCTGGTGTAGTCCTCCTTCTCGTACAGTGTCTCCGCAGAGGAGAGGAACATTCGCACCTGTGCGGCATCCATGTTATCCAGTATAACACTGGGGGTTTATATCATTTTCGCCGTTATATGGTATAAACTCTTGCTCTTCTGCACATCCAGTTGTTAGATAATATAACAAAAAAGGAAAGGAATCACTTCTTGCGTGGCTTGCCATGCATATCGGTGCGCGGCCAGTCGCACGACCACTTGCCGCCGCCCGTGAACATCAACGCGAGCACGGAGAACAGCAAGAGGACGGTGAAGCGTCCCGAGTTCCAACCGTGCGGCAGCGTGACCGTCAACGACGCGACGAGCATATCGATGGCCAACGGGATGGCCGCGTAGCGGACCCACCAACCGATGATGAGCATCGCGCCGGCCACGATCTCGACTGCCCCCACGAAATAACCGAGCGGGACTGCCATAGAGCCGGCCCACGGCGTCATCATCGTGAAGAAGTGGGCCTGGCCGAAGAACACCTTCTGTATCCCCGAGACGAGGAAGATGGCGCCAACGAGCACGCGGATCAGCAATGGCCCCCACGCACGGTACTTTTCCAATCTATGCAAACACATTTCTCTATCACCCCAATGGTGTTGGACTGCAGCGCGGACGCTGCTTAATATACTCTATGCTCAATATCTGATCGACTGCCAGTAATAGTAGAGCTTCCTGACCCATTCGCCGATGATGCCGTGGAACCAGAGATGCGGGGTGTAGACGGCGCCGACAGGACCGAGGCTGAGCATACGGCCCTTCTCCTTATACTTGAAGGTGAGAAGCGGCTTTCGCTTGAGCATGTGGCGGACGTTCCTCACGACGAGATCCGCCTCCTGCTGGGCGGCCTGGGCGGTCATGGGATTGCCCGACTGGGCGCAATCGCCGGCGGCGAAGACGTTCTTTGTCCCTTTGACGAGCAGGTGCTTATCGACGAGGATGCCCTTGTCCTTGGGCAGGCCGTCGAGGGTGCGGCTGTGCATGCCGCCGGCCCAGATGCACACGTCGAAGGGCACGCTGTCTTTTTCCGTGTGGACAGTGTCTTTCTCTATCTTGGTCGCTCGAACGCTTGTCCTGACGCGCACACCCTCGAGCTTGAGACGGGACAACGCGTAGTCACGCACGCGGTCGGGGACCGCGGGCAATATCTGTTGGGACGCTTGGAGGATGGTCGTGGACTTGGCGTGGCGGGCGACCTCGCAGGCCACCTCGACGCCGACAGCGCCGCCGCCGACTATCACGATATCCCTTGTCGGAAGGCGTTCGGTGAGCTCTTTTGCGTCTTTCGCCGTGTAGAAGGGAATGCAGTGCTCTTTCGCGCCCGCGACGGGGAGATACGGTTCTGCGCCGATGGCGACGACGAGCACATCATAGTACAAGGTGCGGTCCTCGAGGACGACCGCGTGCTGCTCCGTGTCTACACGCTTGACCGTGCCGACGACGACGTTGGGCAACGAGAGGGGCTTGGTGCAGAAACGCCCTCCCTCGTTGATCATGTCGGGGACCTGCGGGGTGAAGGTGAAATATGACTGTTTGGCCACGAGCGTGGCGTCAAGGCGTTTAGCGATGCGCAGGCCGGCGATGCCGCCCCCGATGACGATGATACGAGCCATACACTGCGCGGTGGGAAAGCCGCTTAAAAAGGATGTGCAACAAAGCCCTAGAGGATTGGTCCTGGCATCCCTCCTGCGGCGTCGTTACAGCGCACACGCAACCTATATAAACAGTCTACAGTAGCATCCGAGGGATGGGCGAGCACACCGCATTGTGGATATTCGTGTTCTTGCTTGTCGTCGTCATCGTCGGGAGCCTGTACCTCCTGCAGGGCCGCTCGATCGGTCAAGCGGCATCGAACACTATTCCCGAATCGAGCAGCTGCGCGAACGGATATCGACAGCAGTGCGTGACCCCGCAGGGGTTCATCGGCTATCATCTCTGCTTGAACAACGCATACACGAACCAGTGCTACATCGGCACGCTCGACGACTGCAAGCTCACGCCGAGCATGACCTCCGCCTTCTGCTGCAAGGCCCCAGGACAGAACGTGAGCGACTGCACCGGACGGACGACGTTCCCCGCCGGCGAATACCTCCTCATCAAATGGAACCTGCAGCGAATCGTGCAGACGCGCCTGCCCACGATGCAGACGTACGTGGCGTGCATCGACACCACGCTCGATCAATCCAACACGTATGACCCGTCGCACTATACGGAAGCAGCGACGACGGGAGGGACCTGGACATGCTCGAAGACACTGTCTACCGCGGACTACCACATCGGCGCGGTGCAAGGACGGATTGCTTCAGGCGACAGCAACCCTGCGACGCTCTACATCTTCCCCGCAGGCACGAGCGTGCCCGACAAGGCGACGCTCGACAAGCTCGAGCCCTCGGCGCTTTTGACCGTCCCCTGGGCGGTGCGTGCGACATGAAGACTGCGCTCTTGTTGCTCATCATCGCCGCTGTCATCGTCCTGAGTGTCCGGATGGTCGTAGCACCGCCGGCCATGGACGGCGGCTCAGGAACAGGGTATTGCGGCGATTATATTCCACAGTGTCCGAACAACGCGAGCGTCTGCGAGCAGTGCGACGCTGGCGTGAACAATGGCCTTGCGTGCTCTCCCGCGTACGGAAGCTCCTGCGTGTACTGCAGCAACTCCTGCCAGAACGTGACGGTGCAAGGCGGCTATTGCGGTGATAACATCGTCAACGGGAACGAACAATGCGACGCCGGCTCGAACAACGGCGTGGCGTGCACGCCGAGCTACGGCGGGTCATGCACGTACTGCACGACATCCTGCACCAACGCGACCGTACAAGGCTCTTACTGCGGCGACGGTGTGT